>JANMXL010000244.1:0-5432 GCA_031380885.1 Burkholderiales bacterium
AACGCGACATCGAAAGGATCAACCATGAAGACCGTGACGCTTGATGTTCGCCCTCCCAAGGCATCAATGGCTGAATTCGCTCAGGCCTGGAAGACAGGCAAGGCGCAGAAGACCGATCGCATTTCGTTCGCCAGCCCTGAGCTGCTGTGGAAGGTGCTCACCGCCAAACGCTGGGAACTGTTGAAGGCCATGTGCGGCGCCGGACCCCTCACCGTCCGTGAGGCGGCGCGCCGGGTCGACAGGGACGTCAAGGCCGTGCACACCGACCTCATGGCGTTGCTGTCGGCGGGGGTGTTGAGCCGCACTGAAGCAGGCCAGCTGGAGTTTCCCTACGAAGCCGTCAAGGTCGAATTTCTGTTGCAGGCAGCGTAAGGCCAGAGCTTTCAGTCTCAGCCCGGCTTCACGACCCGATCGTGCACCCCCATGCCGATCAGCATCGCGACGACGAAGATCCAGGCAGTGCCCAGACCACTGCCGGCGGCCACCAGCGCGGGCCCGGGGCAAAAACCTGAGATGCCCCAGCCGATACCGAACAGCACGCCGCCTGCGATCAATCGGCTGTCGATGGTGGTGTTCGTCGGGATCTGCATCGGCTCGCCGCTCCACGCGGTGCGGCGGTGCTTGGCGATGGCAAAGGCGACGCTGCCGACGGCGATCGCGCCGCCCGTCACCAGCGCCAGGCTCGGGTCCCAGGCGCCGAAGATGTCGAGAAAGGCCTTCACCTTGGTCGGCTGCGTCATGCCGCCAGCAATCAGGCCCAGGCCGAAGATCAGGCCGCTGGCCGCTGCGATCAGTTGGCCCATGTGAGTTCTTTCACACCACATGCCGCAGCACGAACACCGTGACCATGCCGGTGCCCATGAAGGCCAGCACATTGACCAGCGAGCGCAGCGAAAAACGGCTCAGTCCGCACACCCCGTGGCCGCTGGTGCAGCCGTTGGCCATGCGCACCCCAACGCCGACCAGCACGCCCGCCACGGCCAGCGCGGCTGGTCCGACATCGATCGTGGTCGCGGGCAGCGGCGCGAACAGCCGCCACAGGTGCGGCGCGACCAGCAGCCCGGCGATGAACAGCAAGGGCAGCTGCTCCGGCGCCATCTTGCCCTCGGCCACAAATGCCCGCAGCGGGCTGGCGATGATGCCGGCAATGCCGGCGATGCGGCCGGTGCCCAGCAGGTACAGCGCAGTCGCCAGGCCGATCAGCAGGCCTCCAGCCAGCGAGGCCCAGGGGGCGGAGTGGTTCATCAGGCGGTGCGGGCGAGTTGCGATTGCACCCAGCGCACCAGCTCACCCGAGGGCATTGCCCCGGCCTGGCGCGCCACTTCCCGGCCGTGGCGAAACAGGATCAGCGTCGGGATGCTGAGGATGTGATGGGTGGCGCTGGCGGTCGGGCTGGCCTCGGTGTCGACCTTGACGAAACGCACCTGGGGCAATTGCGTCGCTGCGCTGGCGAAGTGCGGCGCCATCATCTTGCAGGGCCCGCACCAGTCGGCCCAGAAGTCGATCAGCACCGGCAGGTCGGTGCCCGCGATGTAGGCCGGCAGCCGTGAATCGTCGAGCTCGACGGGTTGCGCGGCCATCAGCGCGCCCTTGCAGCGGCCGCACACCGGCTGATCGAGCAGGCGCTCATCGGGAACGCGGTTGGTGGTGCCGCAGGCGGGACAAACGAGGTTCATGGCGGTGAGCGTAACGGTTGTTTTGTCCCGCCATTGGCCGACACGCGAGCGCGGGCTTGTCCGACTGGACACCGGGCCCGTCGCGAAAACAATATGTCGGACAACGTCGGCCGTATCGGCTGCCGTGCCCACGGAGAAAAACATGGACAAGAAGCACATCCCCGAGTCGTTCGGCGTTTTCAAACCTGTCGGCCATGTGGTCATCACCTTCCGCACGGCCGGTGATCTGCAGTCGGCCGAAGCGGCGCTGAGCGAGCAGGGTTTTGCAGCGTCGGAAATGGTGCGCTACACGTCGGCCGAGATGATCGCCCAGGTCGATGCCGAGGTGGCGAAGGCGAGCCCGCTGGCGGCGATCGGCCAGGACCTGAACCTGATCAAGGCGCACCGCGAACTGGCCCAGCAAGGCTGCAGCTTTTTGGTCGTGCATGCGCCGGAGCAGGCCCATGTCGACAAGGTCAATGCGGTGGCACACACGCTGAAGGCGGTGGCCGCGCAGCGCTATGGGCGCTTCGTCACCGAAGAGCTGATCGATGACGCCTCCGGCAACCAGACGTTCGAGTCGACCGACACCGGCCTCGACGACGCGGCGGTGGCTGCGCGCCGCTGAGCCTGGCGCAGGGTAGCGCGACAACGCCTAAACTGATTGCATGTCGATTCGATTTCGTCGAGCGCTGATGTGGTTGCTGCTGCTGGCCCTGCCGCTGCAGGGGTACGCTGCCGCCACCATGTTGGGCTGTGGCGCGGGCCACCATCGAATGGCGGCTGGTGCACTCGCATCAGCGTCGACTGCTGCGGCAGCAGTCGACGCCCCGCATCACCACCATGGCGATGCCAGTGACTCTGCGGCGTCGGTTGGCCACCATCACGCAGACGGCACGTCAAAGTCCAAATGCAGTGCCTGTGCCGCCTGCTGCATGGGTGCTGCGCTGCCTGCCACGGCGCTGGTGTTTGCCGATGCGGCGCCCGACGGCGCCCCGATGCACTTCTTCTCCATCGGCCCGATCGGTTTCCTGACCGACGGGCCTGATCGCCCCCCCCGAACCCTCCTCGTCTGACCGGCGCTGCATGCGCCTGCGCTGCGCCGTTGCGCGGTGCCACCGTGCGTACCGCAAGGCTGCGTGTGCGATTCATGGGCCGTTGCCTGTGGCTTCGAGCCGTTGGCATTCGAGAGGAGGTTTCCGATGTTTTCAATTCCGAAGGCAGCCTGGCTGGCGGCATGCGCCGTTGCAAGCGTGCATGCCCTGACTGCGGAGGCGCAGGGCCCAGCGGCGTCGCCTCCTTCCGCCGAACCGGCCCCCCACCCCGCAGACGCCAAGGCCGCTGTGCCCGCAGCGCTGTACCGATCACCCTTGACTGGCTACCAGGCCCACGCCGACACGCCGGTGGCGCCGTGGCGCGACAGCAACGAACGGGTGCGACAGCGCGGAGGTTGGCGCGCGTATGCGCGTGAGGCCAGGGCTCCTGCGTTGGTGACGCCAGCTGACGCTGCTGCATCTGCTGCGGCATCAGCCGCTCAGGTCGACCACCTCGACCACCCGCAGAAGTGAGGTGGCAACGATGACGTCACACCACTCACCACCGCGCTACCGAACAGCCGCCGCCGCGCTGGGTCTGCTGGCACTCAGCGGCTGCGCCGCGCTGCAGCCAGACGCGGGTTTCGGCGTCGTCGAACAAGATGCCAAGTCGCGCCTGGGCAAGGACATCGCGTGGGCCCGCTCGGACAGCGACCGCGCTGTCATCGACACGCGTGTCGCCGAACTGCTGGCGCAGCCGCTGTCTGTCGATGCGGCGATCCAGCTTGCGTTGCTGAACAACCGCGGCCTGCAAGCATCGTTCGACCAACTCGGCATCGCCGACGCCGACCGCATGCAAGCCGGGCTGCTGCCGAACCCGGGCTTCAGGTTCGGGCGCCTGCGCCAGGGCGGGAGCACCGAGATCGACCGCAGCATCACCTTCGACCTCGGCCGGTTGCTGACGCTGCCCCTCGCGCGCCAGATCGAGAACCAGCGCTTCGAGGCGACGCGCGGCGCGGCGCTGATGAGCGTGTTGACGCTGGCGTCGCAAACCCGCGCGGCCTACTACAACGCCGTGGCTGCCGACGAAACCCGGCGCTACCTGCTGCAGGTGCAGACCGCAGCGGAAGCCGGCGCCGAGCTGGCCCGCCGGCAGGTGCAGGCTGGCAACTGGAGCTCGCTGCAGCGGGCCCGCGAGCAGGGCTTCTACGCCGATGCGGCGCTGAACCTGGCGCGTGCCGAGCAAGCGCGCGTTGCGGCGCGCGAGCAACTGACGCGGCTGCTCGGCTTGTGGGGCGCGCAGACCGAGTTCCGCCTGCCCGAGCGCCTGCCCGACCTGCCGGCGCAGCCGAACGAGCTGCCTGACATCGAGCAGACCGCGATGGCGCAGCGCATGGATGTGCAGGCGGCCACGCTCAGCAGCGAGCGACTGGCGACAAGCCTGGGGCTGACCCGCGTGACGCGCTTCGTCAACGTGCTGGAGATCGGGGCGAACCGCTATTCGCACAGCGATGCGCCCGCCGAGCGCGGCTTCGAGATCAGCGTCGAGCTGCCCCTGTTCGATTGGGGCACGGCGCGGGTCGCCAAGGCCGAGGCGATCTACATGCAGTCGCTCAACCACGCGGCCGACCTCGCCATCAACGCGCGCAGCGAGGTGCGTGTGGCCTATGCGAACTACCGCACCAGCTACGACATCGCCCGCCATTTCCGTGACGAGATCGTGCCGCTGAAGAAGCGCATCTCGGAGCAGAACCAGCTTCGCTACAACGGCATGCTGATCGGCGTGTTCGAGCTGTTGGCCGACGCGCGTTCGCAGATCACCAGCGTCAATGGCTACATCGAGGCGCTGCGCGATTTCTGGCTGGCCCAGGCGGCGCTCGACAGCGTGCAGATCGGCCCGGCTGGCGTCGGCGCAATGGCTGCTTCAGTGGCGCCAGCGATGTCCATAAAGGACAGCGCGGCAGCCGCGCACTGACTCAAGGATCAACCCATGTTTTCACGACGTACCTTTTTCCGCAGCGCCGGTGCCGCCAGCGCGGCGGTGGCCGCCGCGTCGGTCAGCCGGGTCGCCATGTCGGCGCTGCCCGAGCCGGTGTTGCAGACCCAGCCCGACACGATGCCGCCACTCGTGCCCACCACCGGTCGGCCCTACAACCCGGTCGTCACGCTGAACGGCTGGACGTTGCCCTGGCGCATGAACCAAGGCGTCAAGGAATTCCACCTGGTCGCCGAGCCGGTGGTGCGTGAGATGTCGCCCGGCTTCAAGGCACACCTGTGGGGCTACAACGGCCAGTCGCCGGGCCCGACGATCGAAGTGGTCGAGGGCGACAGGGTGCGCATCTTCGTCACCAACAAGCTGCCCGAGCACACGACGATCCACTGGCACGGCCAGCGCCTGCCCAATGGCATGGACGGCGTGGCCGGATTGAACCAGCCGGCCATTCAGCCCGGCAAGACCTTCGTCTACGAATTCGTCGCGCGCCGGCCCGGCACCTTCATGTACCACCCGCATGCTGACGAGATGGTGCAGATGGCGATGGGGATGATGGGCTTCTGGATCACGCATCCGAAGCAGAAGCACCCGCTGATCGAGGAGGTCGATCGCGACTTCGTGTTCCTGCTCAACGCCTACGACATCGACCCCGGCGCCTACACGCCGAAGATCATGACGATGCTCGACTTCAACCTCTGGAGCTGGAACAGCCGGGTGTTCCCCGGCATCGACCCGCTGGTCGTGCGCCAG
>JANMXL010000292.1:0-2479 GCA_031380885.1 Burkholderiales bacterium
TCGATCTCGACGCAGGCGCCCAGCGGAATCTGCGCCACACCGAACGCACTGCGCGCGTGCTGGCCTGGTTCGCCGAACACCGCCGCCAGCAGCTCCGAGCAGCCATTGGTCACCAGGTGCTGTTCGGTGTAGTTGCCGGTGCTGTTGACCAGGCTCATCACCTTGACGATGCGCTCGACCTGATTCAGGTCGCCGATGGCTGCGTGCAGCGTGCCCAGCAGGTCGATGGCCACGGCGCGCGCGGCTTGCTGGCCGGTGGCGGTGTCCATGGTCAGGCCGAGCTGGCCGACCCACGGCTTGCCGTCGCGCTTGGCGATGTGGCCGGACAGAAAGACCAGCTTGCCGCTGCGCACGAACGGCAGGTAGGCCGCGGCCGGAATGGCCAGCGGTGGCAGCGTGATGCCCAGGTCGTTCAAGCGATCGTAGACGGACGGTGATGCAGACATGGGGGTTCTGATGGCAGAGGAGCGTGTCGCCAAATCCTACACTGCGACGCATGCCTGCCACCCGTGCCGACCCCGCTGCGAACACCGGTTGGCGGCTCGCGATGTGGGCGGCGGCGTGGCCGGTCGGTGCGGCATGGCAGCTGAGGGAAGCGGCGCTGCAATCGATGACGGTGTATGCCGCGTGCATGGCGATCGGGGCTTTGCTCGTCGTGCTCGTGGTCATGGCTCGTCTGCACCGGGTCACGGGTGTCGGCGTCGCGATCGGCCTGGCGCTGCTGGCTTTCGGTGCCACCGGTGGCCGCGCTTGTGTGCGGCTGGCCGACGCGCTGCCGATGACGCTGGAAGCCCGCGACGTGCAGGTCACCGGGGTCGTCGCCGGCCTGCCTCAGCGCACATCGAACGGCTTGCGCTTTCGCTTCGAGGTTGAGCAGGCGACGCTCAGCGGGACCACAGTGGCCGTGCCTTCGGTTGTTTCACTCGGCTGGTACCACGGCTTCGATGGCGATGCGACGCTGTCCGCCGCTCAGCTCGATCTGCGCGCTGGGCAGCGTTGGCGCTACACCGTGCGCTTGCGTCGGCCGCACGGTCTGGCGAACCCGAACGGCTTCGATCAGGAACTGCGCTGGTTTGAGGAAGGTGTGCGTGCCACTGGTTCGGTGCGCGAGGCACCCGCGCCGCAGCTGATTGAGCGTGCCGTGGCGCACCCGATTGAGCGGCTGCGCCAGCGTGTGCGCGACGCGATCGACGCCGCAGTGCCCGAGGCTCGCATCGCCGGTGTGCTGACGGCGCTGGCAGTGGGCGATCAATCGTCCATCGACAAGGAGGACTGGGAGCTGTTTCGTCGCAGCGGTATTTCACATCTGGTGTCGGTCAGCGGGGTTCACGTCACGATGTTCGCCTGGCTGGCCGGTGTGGCCATCGGTTTGCTGTGGCGTCGCAGCGCGCGGGCGATGGCCTGGCTGCCGGCGCCGACCGCCGCGCTGTGGGGCGGGTTGGTGGTGGCGCTGGCCTATGCGGTGTTCTCGGGTTGGGCCGTGCCGGCGCAGCGCACGGTGTGGATGCTGGGCACGGTCACGCTGTTGCGCAGCGCCGGCTTGCGCTGGCCGTGGCCGCTGGTGCTGTTGACGGCGGCGACCGTGGTGACGGTGATTGATCCGTGGGCGCTGTTGCAACCTGGTTTCTGGCTGTCGTTCGCAGCGGTCGGTCTGCTGATGGTGTCGGGAGACGACGGCGCGATGGCGCCTGAGGTCGAACCCACTGAGCCTGCCGTCGTAGCGCTCGCTCGCCCTCCGATCTCGCGGCGCGCCATCGTGAAGCTGCGCGCTGAAATCACCGGCGGCCTGCGCACCCAGCTCATCGCCACACTCGGTCTGGCACCGCTGACACTGGTGTTCTTCCAGCAACTGTCGCTGGTCGGCTTGGCGGCCAACCTGGTCGCGATCCCGTTGATCACGCTGGTCATCACGCCGCTGGCGCTGCTGGGCTGCAGCGCGCCGGTGCTGTGGACGGCGGGTGCTGCTGTTGTGTCCCTGCTCACCGCGTGGCTGGGCTGGCTGGCCGATGCGCCTGGCGTGCTGTGGTCGGTGGCTGTTGCGCCGTGGTGGGCGCAGGCGGCGGGCTTGCTGGCGGCAGTACTGCTGGTCATGCCCTTGCCGTGGCGCTTGCGCCTGCTGGCGCTGCCGCTGGTGTGGCCGCTGTTGCTGCCGCCGCGAGAGCTGCCGCCGGTCGGCCAGTTCGAGCTGGTGGCCGCCGACGTGGGGCAGGGCACGGCCGTGCTGGTGCGCACCCGCCACCATTTGCTCGTCTACGACAGTGGGCCGCAGTACTCCCCCGACGCCGATGCCGGGCAGCGCGTGCTGTTGCCGCTGCTGCGCGCGCGGGGCGATCACCGCATCGACACGCTGGTGCTGAGCCACCGCGACACCGACCATGTCGGCGGTGCCGCCACCTTGCTGCAGAACCTGCCGATTGCCGGGCTGACGAGTTCGATCGAAGACACGCACCCGCTGCGCTTGCTCGCGCAGCAGCAGGGC
>JANMXL010000029.1:0-1604 GCA_031380885.1 Burkholderiales bacterium
GGGCGGAACCGCCGGGCCGCTGGACCTGGGCGGCGGCCTGATCCCGGTGCAGAACTGGTACGCGCCGTCGCTTACCGACCCGCGCGAAGCCAGCGTGGCCGACTGGGCCGAAGCCGAGATCGTGGCGCTGCTGAAGACCGGTGTGGTCGATCGCCATGGCGCGCTGGCTGTGGCCTCGGGCCCGATGGGCGAGGTGGTGCTGCGCAGCACGCAGCACCTGCGTGATGCCGATCTGGCGGCGATGGCGGTCTACCTGAAGACGCTGGGCGAGGGGCCCGGCGCTGCACCTGCAACGGCCGAACCAGGCCCGGCTGCCGCGGCCGACCCCCACGGCGCGTGGCTCTACATCGACCACTGTGCCAGCTGCCACGGCGAGCGCGGCGAGGGTGTGGCCGGCGCCTATCCGCCGCTGGCCGGCAACCGCGCGGTCACGATGGCGGTGCCGGCGAACCTGGTGCGCATCGTCCTCGAAGGCGGCTTCACGTCGGCCACCGCCGGCAACCCGCGCCCCTACGGCATGCCGCCGTTCGCGCAGACTTTCAGCAACGACGATGTGGCCGCGGTGCTGACCCACCTGCGCCGCAGCTGGGGTAACCATGCGGAGGCGGTGACGCCCGTGGACGTCACTCGATATCGGGACAGTGGCGCGCGCTGAGGGCGCGCCGCGCTTGCGCGGTCAGAACGGGATGTCGTCGTCCATGTCGTCGAAGCCGGTCGACGACTTCGGCGCAGGCTTGGTCGGGGCCGGGCGACTGGCAGGTGGTGCGCTGCGGGCAGCGGGTGCGGCGCGACTTTCGCCCCGGCCGCCACCGCCGCCCTGGTCGTAAGCCGAGTCACCACCGGCATCGCCGCCGCCCATGCCTTCACGGCCGCCGAGCAGCTGCATGTTGTCGGCGATCACCTCGGTGGTGTAGACGTCCTTGCCGTCCTTGTCCTGCCACTTGCGGGTTTTCAGCCGACCTTCGACATAGACCGGGCGGCCTTTTTTCAGGTACTCACCCGCGATCTCGGCCAGGCGGTCGTAGAAGACGACGCGGTGCCATTCGGTTTCCTCGACCTTGTCGCCGCTGGTCTTGTCCTTCCAGTTGCGGGTGGTGGCGACGCTGATGTTGCAGATGGCGTTGCCGTTCGGGGTGTAGCGCACCTCGGGGTCGCGGCCCAGGTTGCCGATGAGGATGACTTTGTTGATCGAGGCCATGTGCGCTGCTCCGGAGACGATTTCTGATCCGGCAGATTATCGACTTCGCGTCGCTCCTTCGTCATCGTTACCATTGAGCTCCACGCTTTTGGCCGCCCGATGACCCCCTATTTCGATGTGATGGATGCGGCCGCGGCCGAGGCACCTGCGGGCCGGGTCGAGGCGCCCACCGCCCACGGCGGTGCCGCCCTGGAGGTGCTGCAGACGGTGTTCGGCTACACCGCCTTCCGCAATGCGCAGGCCGAGATCGTCGACCACGTCTGCGCCGATGGCGATGCGCTGGTGCTGATGCCGACCGGCGGCGGCAAGAGCCTGTGCTACCAGGTGCCGGCCATCGTGCGGCACCGGGCCGACCGTGGCGTCAGCATCGTGGTGAGCCCGCTGATCGCGCTGATGCACGACCAGG
>JANMXL010000202.1:0-19922 GCA_031380885.1 Burkholderiales bacterium
GCGCCCTACGACAGCATCATCGCCGCCGCCTGCGGTGCCGAGGTGCCGCAGTGCTGGCTGACCCAACTGGCCGTTGGCGGGCGGCTGATTTCGCCGGTGGTCGGCCACGCCAAGCGGCAGACGCTGGTCGTCGTGGATCGAACCGAAGCCGGTTACCAGCGAACCGAACACGAGGCGGTGCAGTTCGTCCCCCTAAAATCGGGTTCGATTTGAACGAGGTGCCGCTGCGGATGAGAACGACGTATGAAGCGGGGCGCCAGCGGGTGATTCGGCTGCTGGCCATCGGCACGGTGAGCCTGTTGACCGCTTGTGCGTCGACCCACAACCGCGCCCCTGTGGAGGTACGCAACGCGTCCACCAAGGCGCCTGCGATCGCATCGACCGGCAGCCCCTCGAACCGGGATGCCGGTGCTGCGCTTGACAAGCCCGGCTACTACACGGTCAAGCCTTCCGACACGCTGGTGCGCATCGCGCTTGACAACGGTCAGAACTGGAAAGACCTCGCGCGCTGGAACGGGCTCGACAACCCCAACCTGATCGAGGTCGGCCAGGTGCTGCGCGTGGCGCCGCCGGGTGCTGATTCAGCACCGGCTGGCGCGCGCCCCATGATTGCAGCCAAGGCGGAACCCAAGCCGCTGGAAACGCGCGCCGCTTCGGTGCCTGTGGCGGCGGGCTCTGGCGCTGCGACCGCTGCTTCTGCAGCGTCGTCGGCCCCTGGCGCCGCAAGTGCGGCATTGGCCGCCGCGCCAGCTGTTTCCGCGGCGGCGGTCGTGCCGCCGCAGGGCGACGATGCCCTGGCTTGGATGTGGCCTGCCGACGGGCCGGTGACGACTGTCTTCGACGAGGTCAAGAGCAAGGGCCTGGCCATCGCCGGCAAGGCAAGGGACCCCGTGCTGGCGGCCGCTGACGGGCGTGTGGTTTACGCTGGCTCGGGCCTGCGCGGCTACGGCAACCTGGTGATCGTCAAGCACAACGCCACCTACCTGACCGCCTACGCGCACAACCAGACCTTGCTGGTCAAGGAAGACCAGGTGGTGCGCCGCGGCCAGAAGATCGCCGAGATGGGATCGACCGATGCCGAACGGGTGCAGCTGCACTTCGAGATCCGCAAGCTGGGCAAGCCCATCGATCCGGTGAAGCTGCTGCCGCCGCGCTGATTGCCTTGGCGACTGCAAGCACCGAATGGTTGAGCGTCGAGTCGCTCGACCTCGACGGCCAGGGCGTGGCCCACAACGCTGAGGGCAAGGTTGTTTTCATTGAAGGCGCGCTGCCCGGTGAGCAGGCGCGGGTCAACGTGTTCCGCCGCAAGAACAACTGGGAGCAGGCCACCTTGGTGGCGCTGCGCCATGAAAGCCCCCAACGCGTCGTGCCGCAATGCCGCCATTTCGGCACCTGCGGCGGCTGCAAGATGCAGCATTTCCAGGCGGGCGCGCAGCTCGCGACCAAGCAGCGTGCGCTGGAGGATGGGCTGTGGCACCTGGCCAAGGTCAAGGCGGAGCAGCTGCTGCGCCCGATCGAGGGGCCGGCCTGGGGCTACCGCTATCGCGCCCGGCTGTCGGTGCGCTACGTGGCGAAGAAGGGCAAGGTGCTGGTCGGCTTTCACGAGCGCAAATCGAGCTACGTGGCCGACATGGACAGCTGCGAGGTGCTGCCCCGGCACCTGAGCGATCTGCTGGCGCCGCTGGCCACGCTGATCGAGGGCATGGACGAGCGCGATCGCCTGCCGCAGATTGAGGTGGCGGTCGGCGACGACAGCACGGCGCTGGTGCTGCGGCATCTGCAAGCGCTGACGTCGGCCGACCTGCAGCGGCTGCGTGACTTCGCAGCGCTGAACCGGGTGCAGTGGTGGCTGCAGCCGCAGGGCCCGACGACGGTGCATCCGCTCGATGCGTCCCTGCCCGACCTGTCGTACCGCCTGCCGGAGTTTGGCGTCACGATGCGGTTCAAGCCGACCGACTTCACCCAGGTCAATCACCAGATCAACCGCGCGCTGGTCGCGCGCGCGTTGCGGCTGCTCGACGCGCGATCCGACGAACGCGTCATCGACTGGTTTTGCGGCCTGGGCAATTTCACCCTGCCGATCGCGACCCGTGCGCGCGAGGTGCTGGGCATCGAAGGCAGCGAGGCGCTGGTCGAACGCGCCCGCGAGAACGCGGCGTTCAATGGCCTGGCGGGGAAAGCGCACTTCAAGGCGAGCAATCTGTTCGAGATCGATGCCCGCGCGCTGGCCGATCTGGGCTATGCCGACAAGTGGCTGGTCGACCCGCCACGCGAAGGCGCTTTCGCGCTGGCCAAGGCCTTGGCCGATGTGGCCGCAGACGCCAGTGCGGCGCCGGGCTATGTGCTGCCGAAGCGCATCGTCTATGTCAGCTGCAACCCGGCGACGCTGGCGCGCGATGCGGGCCTGCTGGTGCATCAGGCCGGCTACGTGCTCTCAGCCGCCAGCGCGGTCAACATGTTTCCGCACACCGCGCATGTCGAAAGCCTGGCGGTCTTTGACCGCAGCGACTTGAACACGGCGTCAACGCTCAGCTAGACACACAACGTGGCGGTGATGGGCGATGTCGTCATGGTTTGACGCAGGTCAGAACCGGGCGCGCAGTGGGACACTAGAGCGCCATCGTCGTCCGGCCGTGGGTCTGCCGAGCACCTTGCCAGGGATGCCCCGAGATGAATCTTTTTTCCCTGCTCGACCAGACCGCCTTGCGCTACCCCGACCACGGGGCCGTGTTCCAGGGCCTGCAGCAGGTGCTGACCTGGCGCGAGTTGCGCACCCGTGCGCTGAGTCTGGCGACGGGCATCCGCCAGCGCTGCAAGCCGGGTGACCGCATCGCGCTGGTCAGCGAAAACCGCTGCGAATACGTCGAGCTGATCTTCGCCGCCTGGGCCGCCGAAGCGACCATCGTGCCGGTCAACTTCAAGCTGCACGACAAGGAAGTGGCACAGATCCTCGAGGACGCCGAAGTGTCGCTGGTGTTCGCCTCGCCGAAGCTGCTGCCCGACTTGCCGCACACCGCCGCGGCGCACGTTGGGCGCGTCGTCGCGATCGGTGAGTCTGATTACGAGGCGATGCTGTCGGGCGAGGCGCTGACGCCCCCGACCATCGATCCGCAAGCGATCGCGTGGCTGTTCTACACCAGCGGCACCACCGGCCGATCGAAGGGCGCGATGCTGTCGCACCGCAATCTGCTGGCGATGACGGTGGCGCACCTGGCCGACATCGAGGCGCTGGACGCGCATTGCAGCCAGATCCACGTGGCGCCGATGTCGCACGGCTCGGGCATGTACATGCTGAGCTCGGTGGCGCGCGGGGCGCGGCAGGTGGTGTCGGCGTCGGGTGCATTTGATCCCGCAGAATTTCTCGACCTGTGCGACCAGCATCCGTCGTGCGGCGCCTTCCTCGCGCCGACGATGCTGCAGCGCCTGCGACTGGAGGTCGAGGCGAAGCGGCGCGCGCCGCCTGTCAACCTGCGCTGCATCGTTTACGGCGGTGGCCCGATGTATGTCGAGGAGCTGCGCAAGTCGACCGCGGTGCTGGGCCCGGTGTTCGCGCAGATCTACGGCCAGGGCGAGTCACCGATGACGATCACCGGCCTCGATCGCGCCGGCCATGCCACCGGCGACGACACCGTCCTCGGCTCGGTCGGCTGGCCGCGCAGCGGGGTCGAGGTGCAGGTCATCGACACCCAGGGTGCGCAGGTGGCCGTGGGCGAGGTGGGTGAGATCGTGTGCCGCGGCGATGTGGTGATGGCAGGCTACTGGCGCAACCCGACCGCGACCGCGCAGGCGCTGAAAGGTGGCTGGCTGCACACCGGCGACATGGGCTCGTTCGATGCCCACGGCTGCCTGACGCTGCGCGACCGCTCGAAGGATGTGGTGATCAGCGGTGGGAGCAACATCTACCCGCGCGAGATCGAGGAAGTCCTGCAAACCCACCCCGGCGTCATCAAAACCAGCATCATCGGTCGGCCGGATGCGGAGTGGGGCGAGGTGGTCGTGGCCTTCGTCGTGCGCACGCCCGGTTCGGCGGTGACGGCAGAAGAGCTCGATGCGCATTGCCTTGAGAACATCGCACGATTCAAGCGGCCGAAGGAATACCGCTTCGTCGATGAGCTGCCCACCAACAGCTACGGCAAGGTGCTGAAGAACGAGTTGCGCAAGATGCTGGCGGATGCCGCACCCGGTTGATGGCAGTGAACACAGGAGCCAAGTCATGAGCGTGAACATCTCCATCGTTGGTTGGGCGCAGACCCCATTCGGAAAACTCGACAACGAAAGCGTCGAGAGCCTGATCGTCAAGGCAGTGCACGGAGCGCTCGAATCGGCAGGCATCTCTGCCGCCGATGTCGACGAGATCTACCTCGGCCACTTCAACGCCGGCTTCTCGAAGCAGGATTTCACCGCCTCGCTGGTGCTGCAGGCCGACGACGCATTGCGCTTCACACCGGCGACAAGGGTCGAAAACGCTTGTGCCACCGGCACCGCGGCGATTCACCAGGGCATCAAGGCCATCCAGGCCGGTCGCGCGAAAATCGTGCTGGCCGTCGGTGTCGAACAGATGACGCAAACGCCCGGCCCCGAGGTCGGCACCAACCTGTTGCGCGCTTCGTACCTGCGCGAGGAAAGCGACATCCAGGGCGGCTTTGCCGGCCTGTTCGGCCAGATCGCCACACGCTACTTCGAGACCTACGGTGACGCCTCCGATGCGCTGGCGATGATCGCCGCCAAGAACCACCGCAACGGCGCCGTCAACCCGCTGGCGCATCTGCGCAAGGACCTGGGATACGACTTCTGCCGGCAGGTCAGCGAGAAGAACCCATTCGTCGCCGGCCCGCTCAAGCGCACCGACTGCTCGCCGGTCTCCGACGGCGCGGCGGCCGTGATCCTGACCGATGCGGCCACGGCCCAGTCGATGCAGCGCGAGATCGCCGTGCGCAGCGTGGCGCATGTGCAGGATTTCCTGCCGATGTCCCGGCGCGAGGTGATGAAGCTCGAAGGCTGCACGCTGGCCTGGCAAAAGGCGCTCGATGCAGCCCAATTGCAGTTGAGCGACCTCTCGTTCGTCGAGACGCACGACTGTTTCACCGTCGCCGAGTTGCTCGAGTACGAAGCGATGGGCCTGACGCCCGCGGGACAGGGCGCCACCGCCATCCGCGAGGGCTGGACGCAGATCGGCGGCAAGCTGCCGGTCAATGCGTCGGGCGGCCTGAAGGCCAAAGGCCATCCAGTGGGCGCCACCGGTGTGTCGATGCATGTGATGGCTGCGATGCAGCTGGCCGACCAGATGCCCGAGGCGATCACCGTGAAGAACGCGCGGCTCGGCGGCATCTTCAACATGGGCGGCGCGGGCGTCGCCAACTACGTCAGCATCCTCGAGCGGGTGCGCTGATGAACCCGACGATTCAACCCATGGGCCGCTGACATGAACAAGGTCATCATCACCTGCGCCATCACCGGGTCGATCCACACCCCGTCGATGTCGCCGCACCTGCCGGTCACAGCCGACGAGATCGCCGCCTCGGCGATCGGCGCGGCCGAAGCGGGCGCGGCCATCGTGCACTTGCACGCACGCGACCCGGTCGACGGCCGGCCATCGCAAGACCCGGCGCTGTTCCGGCAGTTCGTGCCGCGCATCAAGGCGGCCTCCGATGTGGTGATCAACATCACCACCGGCGGTTCTCCAACGATGACGGTTGAAGAGCGGCTGCAGCCCGCGCTGCAGCTGAGCCCCGAGATCGCCTCGCTGAACATGGGCTCGATGAATTTCGGGCTCTACGAGATGCTCGGCCGCTTCAAGGACTTCAAGCACGACTGGGAGCGGCCTTATCTGGCGGGCAGCGACGACCGGGTGTTCAAGAACACCTTCAAAGACATCGCGCACATCTTGCAGTCGTGCAGTGAGAACAACACCCGCTTCGAGATCGAGTGCTACGACATCGGGCACCTGTACACCGCAGCGCATTTTCTCGACCGCGCGCTGCTAAAGCCGCCGCTGCTGATCCAGTCGGTGTTCGGCCTGCGCGGTGGCATTGGCGGGCATGTTGAAGACCTGATGCACATGCGCCGCACGGCCGATCGGCTGTTCGGCAAGGACTATGTGTGGTCGGTGCTGGGCGCGGGCCGCCACCAGATTCCGCTGGCCACCGTGTCGGCCTCGATCGGCGGCCACGTGCGCGTCGGCCTTGAAGACTCGCTGTGGGACGGCCCGGGTCAGTTTGCGACCAGCAACGCGGCGCAGGTGCAGCGGATGCGCACCATCATCGAGGCGCTCTCGCTGCAGCTGGCGACGCCGGCCGAAGCGCGCCAGATGCTGAGCCTGAAAGGCCGCGACCAGGTGGCGTTCTGAGCGGTCAGCCGTCGGCCAGGCCTTCGCCGTCCTCCTGACCTGCGAATGGGCCTTGCCGTGCGCGACCATGCGAAAAACAACGTCAAGCCGACGCCAAACAGCGCGCCTGTTTGCGGCTCAGGAATGACGCTCTTGGGCGAGCACCCGGCGCCCATCACGAACACCGGCGGCTCAGTGCGTCCAAGTGCCGACAAGTTCGCGTCACGTATCGGCCGCCAAGTTGCCTGCGCCGACAACCGAAACACTCTCGGCCTCTGAGCCGACACATCAAAGCCCGGCGTCTGGCAAACGCGGTGCAGCTGCGCGGCTATGACCGAGCCGTTGGGTCGTCAGATCCACCAGGACGGGTTAAACCGGCGTGTCTTCGCTCCCGTTGGACTCGGCACCCTTGCCCAGCCCGGTGCGGCGATGCGACTCATGTTTGTCGACGGCGGTGGTGACGGCCCGTTTGAGCTTGCCCACTGCACCGTGGATTGCCTGATGGGCCGTGTTGGCGTGGTCTTTCACCACCACCGGATCCATCCCGACCAACCTCGCTTCCAGCGTGCACTGGATGTCGTCACGCGTGGCTTTGACATGGCTGTTTGCATCGGCGAGATGTGCCTCGACGCGGGTGATCTGCCCCACGAACCGGCTCAATGCCTCTTTCACCACGGATTCAAGGTGCGCTGCCATCTGATGGCGTCCGTCGACGTGGGGATCGGTGTTCAACAAGACTTGCATGGCGTGCTCCTCGGTGGGGATGGTGTCAGCGCAGCGGCCTCTTGCCTTCGGGCAGCGTCAGGTGCCTGCCACTCCAGAAGTCGATCACCTGCGCTGACTTTTCAGCGGGCACCAGGGCGAGCCGCTGCTGCGACTCGGCCTCGGCGTTGGCGAAAGCGGCGTAGGTCATCTGGTTTGCCGCTCTCAGCCAGGTGATCATGTACCTGTTCTTGGTGGTCCAGACATCGCGCATCACATACTCCAGCGGGCCCCGGGGGAGCGATGCATTGATGGTGCCGGGTCGGGGTGATTTGTCAGTCTCCCAAAGGCATGATCGGGCGTCGTCTGTGTCCTACGCCAAACCGTCCGCCGCAAGGAAAAAGGCCCGGTCGACAGACCGGGCCTTTTTCCTTGAGGCACCAAGGCGCAGGGCCTCGGTACGTTCAGTGCAATGTCAAAACTCAGGCCGAGCGCTTCGACTTGGTGGCCGAGGCCGCCTTGACGGCCGTGCTGGTCATGGACTGGAAATTGGCTTCTGCCACTTCAACGGCCTGCTTCGAAGCCTTGTGCACGCTTTCATAGGCGTTGTTCGCTGCAGCGACAGCCGACTTCACCAGCGCCACGGCGTTTTCGCTGCCGGCTGGTGCGTTCTTGACGGCGGTGTCGACCACCGACATGAACTTCTTCTGCGCGTCGGCAGCGGTCGCTTCGGCGGCCTTGGTCATTTCCGAGGTGGTCGCGGTGGCGATGTCGTACAGGTGGCGGCTGTAGGCCGCGGCCTTTTCAGCGGCCGGTTGCAGCAGCGAGGTTTGCATGGCCAGCAGTTCCTGCGCGTCCTTGGCCGACAGCGCGGCCTGGGTCGATTCAGCGGCTTCGCCCATCGCGGCCTTGGCCACTTGCAGGTTCAGCTCGACGAGCTTTTCGACGCCTTCGAAGGCCTTGGCGGTCAGGCCGAACAGCGTGTCAAGGTTGGACTTTTGCGCGGCGACGATTTGTTCTGCGGTCAACATGGATATCTCCTGGGGATGGGGAAAAAATGACGGCGTAAGAGCAGATGGGTTGGGGCTCAAGGCCGTGGCCATACAACACGTTCAAGCTGAATCACAAACTTTGTTGCAGTGCAGCATGGGGTGAAGTATAGAAGCCCGCCGTGACTTGGCAAGCCTTTTTTGGTGCATTGCAGCAAAACTAGGGTGCCGGGCCTAAAACCCGGGTTTCGCGGGCTCACAAGCGGATCTGCACAATCCACCGGGTGCAGGCCTTCTACTCCGACCACTTCGTGCTGCCGCTGCCCGAAGGGCATCGTTTCCCGATGGCGAAGTACCGGATGCTGCGGGATCGGGTGGTCGCCGAGCTGCCCGGTGTGACGCTGATCGAAGCGCCTGTGGCGTCCGACGTCGAGCTGCTGCGGGTGCACACGCCGCAGTACGTGGGCGAAGTGACCGAAGGCCGGCTGTCGGCAGCGCAGCAGCGCGAAATCGGTTTCCCGTGGTCGATGGCGATGGTCGAGCGATCGCGCCGATCGGTGGGCGCCACCGTCGCCGCAGCGCGTGCGGCGCTTGCCGGTGGCGGCGTGGCCGTCAATCTGGCCGGCGGCACCCACCACGCCTATGCCGATCACGGCAGCGGTTTTTGCGTGTTCAACGATGTGGTGGTCGCGGCCCGGCGGATGCAGGCCGATTCGCCCTGTCGGGGTGACGGCCCGTTGCGCGTCGCGGTGATCGACCTCGATGTGCACCAGGGCAACGGCACGGCGGCCATCTGCCGCGATGACCCGACGATCACCACACTCTCGATGCACGGTGCAAAGAACTTTCCATTTCGCAAGGGGGCGAGCGACATCGACATCGATCTGCCCGATGGCTGCGCAGACGATGAGTACTTGGTGGCGCTGGATGACGCGCTGGATCGGCTGTGGCGGCACGCTGAGTCCTGCGGCGCCCCGCAATTGATTTTTTTCCTGGCGGGCGCCGATCCCCACGAAGGCGATCGCCTCGGCCGCCTGAAACTCACCGCGGCCGGCTTGGCCGAGCGTGACCGACGTGTGTTCGCAGCAGCCCTGGAGCGCCGCACTCCGGTCGCCGTGTCGATGGCTGGCGGCTACGGGACGGTGATCGAGGACACGGTGGCCCTGCAACTCACCACCTTGCGCCTGGCGTTCCGACATTGGCAAGCCTGGCAGTCGATGCGCCCGCGTGCGCCAGACCTTCAAGCCGAGATCGCCTGAGACGCCTGAGACAATTGGGCGATGGAAAACCTGCCCTGGATCACGCTGGCGCTGAGTGTCTTCACGCTGCTGCTCGTGCTGTGGCTGGTGCTTCGCAATTCAGACAACGCCAGCGCGCGCGCCGACCACGAGGCGTTGATCGATGCGGTGCGCAGCGGCTCTGAGCGCCTGGAGCGTGAGCTGCGCGACGAGCTGGGCCGCAGTGCCCAGGGCACGCGGGTCGAGCTGGGCACCGCACTCGGCACCTTCCAACAGACGCTGCTCAATCAGCAGGGCGATGTCGCCCGCACGCAAACCACCCAGGCGCAGGCCTCGCGTGAATCGCTCGATGCGGCGCTGAAGCGCTTTTCCGACACGCTGGGCGCGCAGCTGCGCGACATGGCCGAGGCCAATGAGCGGCGACTCGGCGAGGTCAAGACCAGCGTCGAGCAACGACTCACCGTGCTGCAGCAGGGCAACGAGGCCAAGCTCGAACAGATGCGCGCTACTGTGGACGAGAAGCTGCATGCGACGCTGGAAGCGCGCCTAGGCGAAAGCTTCAAGCAGGTCGCCGACCGGCTCGACCAGGTGCACCGCGGTCTGGGCGAAATGCAGGGGCTGGCGAAGGATGTGGGTTCGCTGAACCGCGTTCTGAACAACGTGAAGTCGCGCGGTGTCTTCGGCGAGGTGCAGCTCGCCGGCCTGCTGGAGCAGGTGTTCACGCCGGACCAGTACGCGACCAATGTCGAGACCATTCCCGGCAGCGGCGCGCGGGTCGAATTCGCGATCAAGCTGCCCGGCCGCCGCGACGATGGCCTGCCGCTGTGGCTGCCGATCGATGCGAAATTCCCACGCGAGGACTACGAACGGCTGCTCGATGCACAGGAGCGCGCCGACCGGCCCGAGGCCGAAGCGGCCGGCAAGGCGATCGAGATGCGACTGCGGGCTGAGGCGAAGACCATCCGCGAGAAGTACGTGGCGGCGCCGCACACCACCGAATTCGCGATCCTGTTCGTGCCGACCGAGGGCTTGTATGCCGAGGCGCTGCGACGGCCCGGTCTGATGGAAGCGCTGCAGCGCGAACACCGCGTCACGCTGGCCGGCCCGACCACCTTGCTGGCCACACTGAACAGCCTGCAGATGGGCTTTCGAACACTCGCGCTGGAGAAGCGCTCGACCGAGGTGTGGGAGGTGCTGGGTGCGGTGAAGACAGAGTTCGGCAAGTTCGGCGAGGCGCTTGAGAAAACGAAGAGAAAGCTCAATGAAGCCAGTGACACGATTGACAAGGCGCAGACGCGCACCAACGTGATGAACCGAGCGCTCAAGAAGGTTGAAGCGGTTTCCGAGCCGCGCACCCGCGCGCTGTTGCCTGGCACGGAGGCGGACTTGCAGGCCGACGGTGAAAGCGACATCGACATCGTGTCGGCCGCGTTGCCGACGGCCCGCGACTGATGGGGTTTTCGCGCCCGCTGCTGGCGCTGATCCTCGGCCAGGTCTTTCTGCATTCCTGCATGACTGGCGTGCGTGTTGCGGCGCCCTTGCTGATGTTGCAGCAAGGTCATCCCCAGTGGGCGGTCGGTTTGCTGCTGGGCTTGTTCGCTGCGGCGCCTGTCGCGACCTCGTTGCGCTCCGGGCGCATGGTCGACCGCCACGGCTATCACCGGCCGATGCGATGGGCCGTCGGCCTCGCGGTCACTGGGGCCTTGCTGGCAGCTGCCGCGGTGTGGCTGACACCGTCTGCACCGACCAGCGCCTGGACGGTGCTCGATGGGTTGCGGTCAGCGCCTCACGGCGCTGCGTTCGCGATGCTGTGTGTGGCCGCGATGCTGTGCGGCGTTGGTGCCAACATGGGACTGATCACGATCCAGCGCAGCGCTGGGCGTCTGGCGTCCAGTGGCACCGAGGTCACTCGGGTGTTCAGCTGGCTGGGCCTCGCGCCCGCGGTGTCGAACATGATCGGCCCGGTGGTGGCAGGCCTGGCGATCGACGTTGCCGGCTTCGGCAGTGCCTTTCTCGCGCTGGCCATGTTGCCGCTCATCAGTCTGGCGTGGATGCGACAGGTGCCGGTGGAAGTGCCCGCCGCACGAGCAGTCGGCGCCCCTGCGACCAGCGCCTGGACGCTGCTGCGCCTGCCCGGCCTGCGCCGCCTGCTGCTGGTGAACTGGCTGCTGTCGTCGAGCTGGGATCTGCACGCCTTCCTGGTGCCGGTGCTCGGCCACGAGCGCGGGCTCAGCGCATCGGCGATCGGGTTGATCCTAGGCACCTTCGCCGCCGCGGTGGCATCGGTGCGGCTGGTCATCCCGTGGGTCGCGCATCACCTGCGCGAGGCCCAGGTGCTGGCAGGCGCAATGCTGACCACGGCGGCGGTGTTTGCGATCTACCCGCTGGCGACATCGGCGCTGGCGATGGCGGTCTGCGGCGCCATGCTGGGCATTGCACTGGGTTGCGTGCAGCCGATGATCATGACCGCCTTGCACCGGCTGACGCCACCGTCACGTCACGGCGAGGCCTTGGCGCTGCGGTCGATGACGATCAACGGGGCCAGCACACTGATGCCGCTGCTGTTCGGTCTGGTGGGCTCGGCACTCGGTGTCGCACCCTTGTTCTGGCTGATGGGCACGGCCATGGCCACTGGCAGCTTGGCGGCGTGGCAGGTCGGGCGCCGATCGGCTGAATCCGACCTCGCTGCGCTCAGAACTTGAAGCCGCCTGTGCTGGGCGGGGGGTCGCGGCGCACTTCCGGCGCGTCGGAGAGCAGCGAGGGCAGCCGGGCCGACTTGTCCTTTTGCGGGGCAACGCGTTGTTCGGTCAGCGGCGTCGCCGCGGCGAATTGGTAGCCGGCGGACAGCTTCGATTCCCTGGGGTAACCGGCCGCATCGAGGTAGGAGGCCCAGCCTTCAGAAGACCAGCCGCGCACCACCTGCGCGCCGATGGTGATGGCCGGCAGGTCAGTGCCACCCGTCAGGCGCAACAACACCGCACCGTCATCGCCGCTGACCACGCTCTTCTCGGTGTGAGGAATGCCACGCTGCTGCAGGAACCGCCGTCCCGCATCGCACGGGCCGCAGTTGGCCGATCCGTACAGCGTGACTGGATAACGCTGCACCGCTTCTCGCAGATCGACAGGCAATGCCGCTTGCGCTCCGGCCGTGGCGCCGGTGGTCTTCAGCGTGGACAACTTGTCGCCGCTGGCCAACGGCGGTCGGTCGGTGTAGGTCACGCGGCCGTCGCTGCCGACGACCTTGTACGGCTGCGCGAAGCTCGGCGCCGTGAGGCCGACAAGCCCAGCGGCGCAGGCGAGGGCGGTGACCCATCCCGCGGATTGGCGCGGTGTCGCCAGGGGGTGTGCGTGTGTGGACGACTTGATGATCATGTCTCCTCGGAACGTCCGACGGCGCCGCATGGCTGGGCGTTCACGCCATGCCCTGGTGGCGCAGCAGCGCGTCGATGCTCGGCTCGCGGCCGCGAAACGCCTTGAAGCTTTCCATCGCGGGCCGGCTGCCACCCGCTTCGAGCACGGCCTGTCGGTAGCGGCGGCCGGTGGCCACGTTCAACACGCCGCCGTCCAGTGCTGATTCCTCGAACGCCGACCAGGCATCGGCCGACAGCACTTCAGCCCATTTGTAGCTGTAGTAGCCCGCCGAATAGCCGCCGGCGAAGATGTGCGAGAAGCTGTGCTGGAATCGGTTCAGCGCGGGCGGCTTGAACACCGACACCTCGTTGCGCACCTCGTCGAGCACCTCGGCGATGCGGTCTTCGCTGCCCGGCTCGGCGTGCAGCCGCATGTCGAACAAGGCGAATTCCACCTGTCGCAACGTCTGCAAACCGCTCTGGAAATTCTTTGCGGCCAGCATGCGGTCGAACAACTCGCGCGGCAGCGGCAGGCCGGTGTCGACGTGGGCGGTGAGCCGCTTCAACACGTCCCATTCCCAGCAGAAGTTCTCCATGAACTGGCTGGGCAATTCAACGGCGTCCCACTCGACACCCGAGATGCCCGACACACCGATGTCGCTGACCTGGGTCAGCATGTGGTGCAGGCCGTGCCCGAACTCGTGAAACAGCGTGACGACGTCGTCGTGCGAGAGCAGGGCGGGCTGCAGTTGGCCGTCGACTTCGGGCGGCGGCGTGAAGTTGCACACCAGGTGCGCCACCGGTGTCTGCACCGGGCCTTCGGGTCGCGCCCAGCGGCCACGCACGTCGTCCATCCAGGCGCCGGGCCGCTTGCCACTGCGGGCATAAGGGTCGAGGTAGAACTGCCCGACCAGCGCACCGGCGCGTTCGATCTGGAAGAAGCGCACGCTGGGATGCCACACCGGCGCGGTGTCGGGCCGGATGCTGACCTCGAACAAGGTCTCGATGATGCGAAACAGGCCTTCCAGAACCTTGGCCTCGGTGAAGTACTGCTTAACTTCCTGGTCGCTGAAGGCGTAGCGTGCTTCCTTCAGCTTTTCACTCGCGAAGACCATGTCCCAGGCCTGCAGGTCGGCCAGCGAAAGCTCGTCACGAGCGAAAGCCTTCAGCTCGGCCAGGTCGCGTTCGGCGTACGGGCGGGCGCGGCGCCCGAGGTCGCGCAGGAAGTCCATCACCTGTGCCGGTGAATCGGCCATCTTCGGCACCAGCGACACCTCGGCATAGTTGGCGTAGCCCAGCAGGCGCGCCTCTTCGTGGCGAAGCTGCATCAGTTCTTGCATCAGCGAGGAGTTGTCCAGGCTGGCGTCGCCCAGCTCGGTGGCCCGCGTTGCGTAGGCGGTGTACATGCGCTCGCGCAGCGCCCGGTCCTCACCGTACTGCAGCACCGGGAAATAGCTGGGGAAATGCAGCGTGAGCTTGTAGCCGTCTTTGCCCTCGGCCTGCGCCGCCTGGCGGGCCGCTTGCTGCGCGTCGGCTGGCACGCCGACCATCTCAGCCTGGCTGGCGAAGTACGCGAATTGATCGGTCGCGTCCATCACGTGTTCCGAAAAGCGCTGCGAGAGTTCGGCTTGCGCTTCCTGCAACTGCATGAATCGCTGCTTGGCCTCGCCGCGAAGTTCGGCGCCCGACAACACGAAATCGCGCATCGCGTTGGACAGCACCTTGCGGCGCGGCGGCGTCAGTCCGTGCGCCGATGGCGCGGTGCTGATGGCCTTGTATTTGGCGTACATGCGCTCGTCGCTGGCGTGGCGCGTGCTCAGCTCGATCACCCGAGGCAGCGCCTCGTTGTAGGCGGCCCGCAGTTCGGGCGTGTCGGCAACCGCGTTCAGGTGACCGACCGCGCCCCAGGCGAACTTCAGCCGTTCACCCGCCACGTCGAGCACCGCCGACATCGCGTCGTACTCGGCCGGCACACCGGGGCCGACCGCGCGCTCCAGCGCTTCGTCGGCCGACTTCAACAGCGCGTCGATGGCCGGCGCAACATGCCCGGGTTGAATCGCCTGGAAGTCGGGCAGGCCGTCGTCTTGCAGCAAGGGATTGGTCATGATTTGCAGGCCCGTTCAGCGGATTCGAGGGTGTTCATCAGCAGCATGGTGATGGTCATGGGGCCGACGCCGCCCGGCACCGGCGTGATGGCCGAGGCCACTTCGGAGACGGCTGCAAAGTCCACATCGCCGCACAGCTTGCCGGCTTCGTCTCGGTTGATTCCCACATCGATCACGATGGCTCCCGGTTTGACCATGTCGGCGGTCAGCGTGTTGCGCCGACCCACGGCCGCGACCACCACATCGGCCTGCCTTGTATGGTGCCCGATATCGACCGTCGCGCTGTGGCAAATGGTGACGCTGGCATTGGCTTGCAAGAGCAGCAAGGCCATCGGCTTGCCCACGGTGTTGCTGCGCCCGATCACCACCGCATGCTTGCCACGCAGGTCGATCCCGGTGCTGGCGATCAGCTTCATGCAACCGTAGGGCGTGCAGGGCCGGAAGCCCGGTGCGCCGGTCATCAGCTCGCCGGCGCTGAGGGTGGAATAGCCGTCGACGTCCTTGTGCGTGGCGATGGACTCGATCACGCGGTGCGGGTTGATGTGCTTGGGCAGCGGCATCTGCACCAGGATGCCGTGGATTGTCGGGTCGGCGTTGAGCGCGGCAATGCGGTCCAGCAAGGCGGCCTCGGTGAAGGCAGCGTCATGCCCCTCGAACACCGAGTGGATGCCGGCTTCCAGGCAGGCCTTGACCTTGTTGCGCACATAGACCTGGCTGGCCGGATCTTCGCCCACCAGCAGCACAGCCAGGCCGGGCTGCGTGCCGCGCGCGGTCAGGCTGGCAGCCCGCTGCGCGATCTCGGCGCGGATCTGTTTTGAAAGTGCGTTGCCGTCGATTCGCTGGGCCGTCATGGGGTTCGTCCGTGAAACGACAAAGGCCGCTCGTGGGCGGCCTTTGCGAGGTGCAACCGGCTCAGGCCTTCGCCTGCGCGCCGAGTGCGATTTTCAGCAGGTCGGCGACCGTGTTGGCGTTGAGTTTTTCCATGATGTTGGCGCGGTGCGCCTCGACCGTCTTGATGCTGATGCCCAGGTCGTCGGCGATCTGCTTGTTCAGCCGGCCGGCGACGATGCGCTCGAGCACCTGCGCCTCACGCGTGGTCAGACGCGACAGCAGGGCGTCGCGGCTGGCGGCTTCCTGGTGCTGCGAGAACGCCGAACGCGCCTGGTCCAGCATGCGCTCGACGAGGCCCAGCAGTTCTTCTTCCTTGAACGGCTTTTCGATGAAGTCCATCGCGCCTTTCTTCATCGTCGTGACGGCCATCGGTACATCGCCGTGGCCGGTGATGAAGACGATGGGCAGCGGCGAGCGGCGCTCCATCAGGCGGTCTTGCAATTCGAGCCCGCTCATGCCGTCCATGCGGATGTCGGCGATCAGGCAGGCCACCTCGCGCGGGTCGAAGCGCGACAGGAACGACTCCGAAGAATCGAAGCACTTGACGCGGTAGTCTTTTCCTTCGAGCAGCCACTGCAAAGAGTCGCGCACTGCCTCGTCGTCGTCGACAACGTAGACGGTGCCTTTCTTGGGAATCAAACTCATGTGTGACGGCCGCGTTGGTGGACAGATGAGCTTCGGGTCGCGAAGCTTCGATGGGCAGCGTGAAGGTAAAACGACAGCCCACAACAGACTCTCCATTGTAGAGGTTCTGGGCTCGGATCCGACCCCGGTGGGACTCGATGATCGAGCGGCAAAGGCTCAGGCCGATGCCCAGCCCTTCGGCCTTGGTGGAGAAGAAGGCTTCATACAGCCGGCCTATCACTTCGTCCTTGATGCCGGGGCCCATGTCGGTGACGCTGAACTCGATCACGCCGCCTTCATCCGGCGTGTGTCGGGGCACCACGCGCAGCTCGATGTTGCGGCGCGCCGAAGGCAGGTGCGCCGAGTCGATGGCTTCGGCCGCGTTCTTCAACAGGTTCAGCACCACCTGCTCGATCAGGATCGGATCCACCATCAGCGTGGGCAGCCGCTGCGCCACGTAGGTGTGGATGCCAACGTTGCGCCGGCGCAGTTCGATGCTCGCCAGATCGACCGCGTCCTCGACGATGGTTCGGGCGTCGGCGGCCTGTCGCTGCGGCTCGCTGCGTTTCACGAAGGCGCGAATGCGGTGGATGATCTGCCCGGCACGCTGGGCCTGGCGAGAGGTCTTTTCAAGCGCGGCGATCAGGTCGGCCTTTTCGATCGCGTCGGCCTTCACGCGCGAGACCATGCCGTTGCAATAGTTGGTGATCGCCGTCAACGGTTGATTCAACTCGTGCGCCACCGACGAAGCCATTTCGCCCATCGTCACCAGCCGGCTCGTGACCTGCGCCTTTTCGGCCTGGTTGGCGGCCAGGCTTTCGGCGCTCAGGCGGGCCGTGATGTCGGTGGCGATCAGCATTTGCGCCAGACGGCCGTCGATCCATTGAAGGTAGCGCGCTCGCACGTCGAACCACTTCTGCAGCGACTCGACGAAGACCTCGCGCGGGTCGGACCCGGCCTCGGTCAGTTGCTGCGTCGGCAGGCCGCCCAGGTCGTCGACGGTGTCATCCATTCCCGTCATGCGCAGCAGCCCGGGTTCGTCGCCCGCCAGCAGGTCGTGTCCGCGCGATTCGGCGCCGAACCACAAGCGGTACGAGCGGTTCGCGAACAGCAGTTCGCCCTGCTGCACCGACAGCACCGACACGGCGGCGTCCAGGCCTTCGAGCACGGTGGTGAAGCGTTCGTGCGATGCCGACAACTGGTCGCGAATGCGCTTGGCTTCGGTGATGTTCGTCATCGACGTCATCCAGCCGGTCTGGTGGTTCTTCGGGTCGATCAGCGGCGACACGTACATGCGCGCGTCGAACAGCGTGCCGTCCTTGCGCATGATCTTCACCTCGATGCCGCCGGCCGGGCTGCGGCCCTGCAGCTCCTGCTGCAACAGGCGGCCGTTCTCTTCGTGCCGGTCCGGCGGCCAGTGCGGAAACGGTGGCCGGCGGCCAATCAGCTCGGTGTCGGAAAAGCCGGTCATTGCGCAGAAGGCCGGGTTCACGTAGGTGATGCGGCCTTCCATGTCCATGGCGCGCATGCCGGTCAGCATGGAGTTTTCCATCGCGCGGCGGAAGTTGGCCTCGGACACCAGCGCGCTTTGCATTTGCGCGCGGCGCCGCATGTGGCGCCAGGTGCCCAGCAGCATCCAAACCGTCAGCACACTGAGCGCCACCACCATCCAGAACAGCGTGTTGCTGATCAGGCCGATCGAGGTTCGGTAGCCTTGCCCGCGCAGCACCAGGCCGTCGCCCGTCGGTGCCACCGGCACGTCGTGAACGATCGATGCTGGCCGCGTTTTCTGGCCCGGCTTGGCCGTCACCGTACTGGCCAGCACCTGGTCCTGCTGGTCGATCAGGCTGATCGCGTGGCGGGTCGAGACCTCGGCCGGCACGAAGTAGCGCAGCAGGCTTTCCACCGAGTACTCGGCGATCAAGGTGCCGCTGAAGGCGCTGCGGTCGATCAACGGAACGTGGATCTGGATCACCGGCATGCCGTAGATGTCTTTGAACGGCCGTGTGTAGACGGGTTGGCGCAGCGTGCGCGCCGCGAGGAAAGCGGTCTCGGGCTCGCTGGCGCGGCCCTCTTTCGGTACCGAGGCAGAGTCTTCCTCGCCGGTCAAACCGGTTTCCGGGTGAAAGGTGATGGTCGAGTAGGCAGCCTTGCGAACGCGCGCGGCGTTGATCCAGATTAGGTGCGTGATCTCGGGCCGCTCGCGGCTGAAGCTGGCCGCCTGTCCCATGAAGTCGTCGTGGTCGATGGCCCGGGTGACGATCTCGCGGGCGATGCGCACCAGTTGTTCCTGGTTGACGATCAAACGCAGGCGGATCTGCTGCTGCGCGATCTCGGTGTCGCGCTTGACCGACTCGGTTTCTCGCTCCAACTCCTCATTGCGCAGGTACCAGAACGCCGAGATGATGGCAGCCAGAAAAAGCAGCACCGAGATCAAGGGCGCGAGCGTGGCGAACCAGTCCTGGCGGGCCGGCGATTGACGCCGCCACCAGCGGCCGAACAAGCGACGCGGCAGTGTCGGTGGCGAGCCGGGCGGCCGATTCGCGGGGGCGAGGTTTTCCATCGCCGAATTATCGGCGGAGGCGGGCTGCAGCCTTGCGAAGTGCTCCAGCAGATGTTTGCAATTCCGCAATATGAGATGAGCTTGCGCTATTTGAAATTCTGAAAAAGATGTGAGAGACTCTCGCGCAAATCAAAACCGCCACAGGAGACAACATGTCCGCGATGCCTGAATCGTTCATCGGTGCTGCCGCCAACGACAGTGATTCACAGGAAACCCGGGAGTGGCTGGATGCCCTGTCGGCAGTGATCGGCGAGGAGGGTGGCGAGCGTGCCCACTTCCTGCTCGAACAACTGATAGACCACGCGCGCCAGGCCGGCATCGACGTGCCGTTCTCTGCCAAGACGGCCTACGTCAACACCATTCCCACCGACCAGGAAGAGCGCTGCCCGGGCAACCTCGAGATCGAGGAACGCCTGCGCGCCTACATGCGCTGGAACGCGATGGCGATGGTGGTGAAGGCGAACCGCCTGAACCCCGAAGACGGTGGCGACCTCGGCGGCCACATCAGCAGCTTCGCCTCGCTGGCCACGATGTTCGGTGCCGGCTTCAACCACTTCTGGCATGCCGACGACACGTCTTCTGGCGGACTGCACGGCGGCGATCTGCTGTACATCCAGGGCCACTCGTCGCCCGGCATCTACGCACGCGCCTTCATGGAAGGCCGCATCAGCGAAGAGCAGTTGCTGAACTTCCGCCAAGAGGTCGACGGCAAGGGCATCTCCAGCTACCCGCACCCGAAGCTGATGCCCGAGTTCTGGCAGTTCCCCACCGTGTCGATGGGACTCGGCCCGCTGATGGCGATCTACCAGGCGCGCTTTCTGAAATACCTGCATGCGCGCGGCATTGCCGACACCAGCAACCGCAAGGTCTGGGTCTTCTGCGGCGACGGCGAAATGGACGAGCCCGAATCGCTGGGCGCCATCGGCCTGGCGGCGCGCGAGAAGCTCGACAACCTGATCTTCGTCATCAACTGCAACCTGCAGCGCCTGGACGGCCCGGTGCGCGGCAACGGCAAGATCATTCAAGAGCTCGAAGGTGAGTTCCGCGGTTCAGGCTGGAACGTCATCAAGCTGCTGTGGGGCGGCTACTGGGATCCGCTGCTGGCGCGCGACAAAGAGCACATCCTGCGCAAAAT
>JANMXL010000209.1:0-4906 GCA_031380885.1 Burkholderiales bacterium
TGACCCAGTTCTCGGGCACGAACTTGACCTCGCCCGAGGCGACCGCATCGATCGCCTTCTGCGCGATGCTCTTGCCGTCAGGGCCGTTCTTGGTCATCGCGACGAACCACTGGTCGGTCAGCATCGGCTCGATGACCTGTCCTGTGCGCGCACAACGCGGCACCATCAGCTTGTGCTTCTTGACCTCGACCAGGAAATCTTGTGCCTCCAGGTCGGCGACGACGCGTTTGCGGGCGACGAAGCGGTCCAGGCCTTGGTAGGCCGCCGGCGCGTTCTCGTTGATTGCTGCATCCAGCGTCAGCACGCCGATGATCGGCAGGCCGTGGCGCTGGCCGACGGCGTAGTCGTTCACGTCGTGCGCCGGCGTCACCTTGACGACTCCGGTGCCGAAGGCGCGATCAACGTAATCGTCGGCGATCACCGGGATCGTTCGACCGCAGAGAGGCAGCGTGACTCGCTTGCCGACGAAGGCGGCGTAGCGCTCATCCTCCGGGTGCACCATCACCGCGACGTCGCCGAGCATCGTTTCCGGCCGCGTGGTGGCCACCACCAGATCGCCGGAACCGTCTTCCAGCGGATAGCGGATGTGCCACAGCGAGCCGTCTTCCTCTTCGCTCTCGACTTCCAGGTCTGACACCGCCGATTTCAGCACCGGGTCCCAGTTGACCAGCCGCTTGCCGCGGTAGATCAGGCCTTGTTCATACAGCTGCACAAACGTCGACGTGACGACGCCTGAGAGCTTGTCGTTCATCGTGAAATACTCGTGCGGCCAGCTGACGCTGTCGCCCATGCGACGCATCTGGCTCGTGATCGTCGAGCCCGATTGCTGTTTCCAGTCCCACACGCGTGCGACGAAGTTCTGGCGACCCAGGTCGTGGCGGCTCAGGCCCTGCTCTTGCAACTGCCGCTCGACGACGATCTGCGTGGCGATGCCGGCATGGTCGGTGCCCGGCACCCACAGCGTGTTGAAGCCGCGCATGCGGTGGTAGCGCGTCAGCGAATCCATGATCGTCTGGTTGAACGCATGGCCCATGTGCAGCGTGCCGGTGACGTTGGGTGGCGGCAGCTGGATCGAAAACGACGGCTTGGCAGCGTCGAGCGTGGGCTCGTAGACGCCGCTTTGCTCCCACAGCGGCCCCCAATGGGCCTCGATGGCGGCGGGTTCGAAGGACTTGGCCAGTTCGGTCATGGGGACACCGGGTTGGACGCCGCAAAAAAGCGCGCCGCAGAGCAGCAAAAAGGAGGCCGAATTGTAGGAGGGTGGCTGCTGTTGGCTCGGAACTGTTGAGCTTCAACGATGGGAGTGCGTCATCATGTCGAGGTGATGGAAGCAACCGACATGAGATCACTGTCGCGAGACGCGTGGCACGAGAAGCGAGGGCAGGGCATCCGACCGAATCGCGTTGGGCGCGGATGGTGCCGCGCGCTGCTGGTGCTGGTGTGCTTCGGCTGTTTGGTTGCAGCACCCGCTCGGGCGCAGCGCGGAGCTCAGCCGATCGCCTCGGTGCCTGATGCCACATCACGGCGCGCCGCCAATATCGCCGCGCCGCGCCTCAACGAGCGCCTGACCGCGCGCGAGCTCGGTCTGGTGATCAACACAAACGACCCGTACTCGGTCGCCGTCGGTGAGTTCTACCGCGAGGCCCGCCAGCTGACCGAGGCGCAGGTGCTGCGCGTCGAGCTGCCGCGCCGCGCCGAGCTGACGCCCGGTGAGTTCGAGGCGCTGCAGACCCGCATCAACGCATTTTTCGGCCCCGACATCCAGGCGCTGGCGCTGGCCTGGGTCGAGCCGTTCGCGGTGTCTTGCAATTCGATCACTGGCGCGCTGGCGCTCGGGTACGACTCGGCGCTGTGCTCGAAATCGTGTTCGCCGTCGCGTTCGTCGCGCTACTTCAATTCGCCCAGCGCCCGTCCGTATGCCGACTTGCAGATGCGCCCGTCGATGCTGCTGGCGGCGAAGGATGTGGCGATGGCCGAGGCCATGATCCGGCGCGGTGTGGCCTCCGACCACACGTTGGGTCTGCGCGGTGCGCCTGACGTCCATGCCCACTACCTGATCACCGCCGACAAGGCGCGCAGTGCGCGGGCGCCGCTGTTTCCGGCGCCGGGGCGCGTCAAGGGCTTCGGTGTTTACATCCATGTGGAAGAGGCGGAGGTGCTCGAAGGCGCTGCGCGGCTGCTGCTTTACGAGACGGGCCAGGTGAAGGTCGACAAGCTCGACACGCTGCAGTGGGTGCCTGGCGGTCTGGGCGATCACCTGACCTCGTCCGGCGGTCGCCTCGATGGCAAGTACGGGCAGATGAGCGCGTTGGAATGGATCGCCTCGGGTGCCACCGGCAGCTACGGCACGGTGTCGGAGCCTTGCTCGCACCCGCAGAAATTTCCGCACCCGCAGATCGTGCTGCTGCACTACGTGCAGGGCGCCACGCTGATCGAGGCCTACTGGAAAAGCGTGGCCTGGCCGCAGCAGGGGCTGTTCATCGGCGAGCCGTTGGCGGCGCCTTTTCCGTTGCGCTGAAAACGCTGCGCTGAATCTCAGCGGCGGTTCAGCCCTTGCGCCAGCTCCGCGCCGCGTGCAGGCCGGATCGCACCGCGCCTTCCAGCGTGGCGGGGTAGGGGCCTTCGATGTAGTCGCCCGCGGCCATCAGGCCGACAGCGATGCGCGGTGGTGGCCGCTGCAGGCGTGGCTTGCAGCGGAAGGTGGCGCGCTTTTCGTTGAACACCCGCAGCGTCTGTAGCGGCGCTCGCAGATGCCCGGTGAGCTGCGCATTCGCCTGCGCCAACACGGCTTGCGCGGTGGCGTCGGGGCCGGCCTCGACCCAGGGCTCGGCGGCACTGATGACGAAGCTCAGCAGACCATCGCGGCCACTCAGCCAGCCGTGGTCGAAGACGAACTGCGCTGGGCCATGCGGCGCATCGGCGCGCAGCACCGTCATCGGCTGCGGCAGCCGCGTGCCGGCCGACATCGCATAGACAGTGACGATCGGCTCGTACCACAGCGCGGCGGCGCAACGGCTCCACAGCGGTGCGTGGGAGCGCGCGAGCCGGCCGGCTTCACTCGCGGTGCAGGCCAGCACCACGCCATCGAACGGCTCGCCATCGACCTGCCACAGCGCGCCGTCGGCTTCTAGATTCATGACACGCCGCGAGGTCAGCACCCGCGCGCCGCGCTGCGTCAGCCAGTGCCGTGCCGGTTCGGGCAGCAGGTCGCCCAGTGGCTGGCGCGGCAGCAGCAGATCGGCGGAACCCGGCCCGGTGAACATCGCGTCGTGCAGCACGCGCAGGAACACGCGGGCGCTGGCCTGCGGGGCCGGCGTGTTCAACGCAGACACGCACAGCGGCTCGATCAGGTCGCGTTGCACCGCGGGCGGCAGGTCCGAGCACAGTTGGCTGACGGTCAGGTCAGAGCGGCAGGTGAAGCCGATGCTGGCCCAGTACAGCGCTTTGAGCAGCAGTGCCGCGCGTTCACGCAGCGTCCAGCCGCGATGGGCGAACACGCCACGTGCGAAGGCCAGGATCGGCGGGCCGCTGGGCAAGCGGAGGCCGACGCCTTGCGCATCGACCAGGGTCAGCGAGGTGCGCATCAGCGCCGCCCGGCTGTCGACACCGATCTGCCGCATCAGGCGCAGCGTGTCGGCGTAGGCGCCGATCAGGATGTGCTGGCCGTTGTCCAGCGCCGGCTCCACGCGGCTGACGCTGCGCGCGCGCCCGCCGAGCGCGGGCGCCATCTCGAACAGCGTCACCTGGTCACCGAGCGTGGTGGCTTCGATCGCGGCCGCCAAGCCGGCCCAGCCCGCGCCGATCACCGCCAGCCGGCGGCCTTGCGGTGCGCTCTCCAATCAGCGGCCCTGCCAGTGGGTGCGCAGCGCGATCCACAGCTTGCGCACGGGCGTCAGCGAGGTGCGCTGGTGCAGCACCTGGAAGCCATCGGACTCGATCTCGCGCAGCAGGCTGCGGTAGATGTTGGCCATCATCAACCCCGGCTTCTGCGGCTGCCGATCGACCTCGGGCAGCAGCGCCATGGCTTCGTCGTAGGTTCGGTGCGCCCGCTCGGCCTGGAAGCTCATCAGCGCCGTGAAGCGGTCGCTGTAGCCGTAGGGCGGGGTGCGCAGCAGCAGCTCACTGGCCTTCACATCGAAGCGCTGCAGCTCCGACACTGGCAGGTAGATGCGGCCGCGCCGCGCATCGTCGCCGACGTCGCGGATGATGTTGGTCAACTGCATCGCCAAGCCCAGCTTGTGGGCGTAATGGATTGTTGCTTCGCTGCTGCGGCCGAAGATGCTCGACGCCACCTCGCCGACGATGCCGGCCACCAGATGGCAGTAGCGGGCCAGGCCGGGGAAGTCGAGGAAGCGCGTTTGTTCAAGGTCGATCTGGCAACCGTCGATCACCGCCTGCAGATGCCGGGCCTCGATGGCGAAAGGCCCGGTGTGCGGCATCAGCGCCTTCATCACCGGGTGGCTCGGTTGGCCGGCAAAGGCACTGGCCACCTCGCCGCGCCACCAGGCCAACTTGGTGGCGGCGACGCCGGCGTCGCTGGTCTCGTCGACCACATCGTCGACCTCGCGGCAGAAGGTATAGAACGCCGTGATCGCGGCGCGCCGCGGCGGCGGCAGGAACAGGAAGGCGTAATAGAAGCTCGACCCGCTCTTGGCGGCCTTGTCTTGCACGTACTGTTGTTCTGGCGTCATGCGGCTTTCCGGGTCAACGTCGTCGAGGGGGCGCGCATCCGGGCGGCACGCCACAACAGCAGTGGGGCGTCGGCCTTGCCGATGCGGGGGCGCTGCAGCAGCGTCGCGTGGTCCATCTGCTCAATCTTGTCGGCAATGCGCAGCCCGCCCTGCACCACCAGGCGCAGCTCCCAGCCGGCGCGCCCCGCCACGCGGTGCACCAGCGGCGCGCCTTG
>JANMXL010000216.1:0-3739 GCA_031380885.1 Burkholderiales bacterium
ACCGGCACCGGCAAGACGATCACGCTGCAGACGCTGGCTGAGAACTTCAGCCAGATCGGCGTGCCGGTGTTCATGGCCGACGTGAAGGGCGATCTGACCGGCATCACGCAGGCCGGCAAGGTCAGCGACAAGCTGGCGGCCGTGCTGAAAGAGCGCGGCCTGGCCACGCCGACATCGGCCGCCTGCCCGGCCACGCTGTGGGACGTGTACGCCAACGAAACGAAGGCCGACGGCCACCCGGTGCGCGCCACCGTCAGCGACATGGGCCCGCTGATGCTGGCGCGCATGCTGGCGCTCAACGAAACCCAGCAAGGCGTGCTGAGCCTGGTGTTCAAGATCGCCGACGACAACGGCCTGCTGCTGCTCGACCTGAAAGACCTGCGCGCGATGCTGCAGCACGTCGGCGACAACGCGAGCCAATTCACCACCGAGTACGGCAACGTCAGCGCCGCCAGCATCGGCGCGATCCAGCGCGGGCTGTTGCAGATCGAGGAACAGGGCGGCGACCGCTTCTTCGGCGAGCCGATGCTCAACATCGCCGACTTCATGCAGACAGTGGACGGCAGGGGCGTGATCAACATCCTGGCCGCCGACCAGTTGATGAACAGCCCGCGGCTGTACGCGACCTTTTTGCTGTGGATGCTCAGCGAGCTGTTCGAGCAGCTGCCCGAAGTCGGCGACCTCGATCAGCCCAAGCTGGTGTTTTTCTTCGACGAGGCGCACCTGCTGTTCAAGGAAGCGCCCGCCGCGCTGGTCGAGCGGATCGAGTTGGTGGTGCGGCTGGTGCGCAGCAAGGGCGTCGGCGTCTACTTCGTGACGCAGAACCCGCTGGACATCCCCGACACTGTGCTGGCCCAACTCGGCAACCGGGTGCAGCACGCGCTGCGCGCCTTCACGCCGCGCGATCAGAAGGCGGTGAAAGCGGCCGCCAGCACGATGCGCGCGAAGCCCGGGCTGGACATCGAGACGGCCATCACCGAACTGGCGGTGGGCGAAGCGTTGGTCAGCTTCCTCGACGAGAAAGGCCGGCCGAGCATCACCGAGCGGGTGTTCGTGCTGCCGCCGGGCAGCCAGATCGGGCCGATCACCCCCCATCAGCGACAGGCGCTGATCGCCAATTCGCTGGTCGCCGGCGTCTATGAAAGAACGGTCGACCGGGAGTCGGCCTACGAGAAGCTGAAGGGCCGGGTCGCGGCATCGGCACCCACGACGCCGGGCGGCGTGACCTCCGCGCGCGCCGAGGCCCCGGCCGAAGAAGCCAGCGGCGGCGGCATGTTCGGTGGGCTCAGCAGCATCCTGTTCGGCAGCACCGGCCCGCGCGGCGGTGCGCGCGACGGGCTGGCGCAATCCATGGCGAAATCAGCCGTGCGCACCATGGGCTCGACGGTCGGCCGAGAGATCATCCGCGGCGTGCTGGGCAGCCTCCTCGGCGGCGGCACGCGACGGCGCTGAGCCGCTGCGCGCTGCGGGTCTGGACGCCGGACTCAGCGATGTTGCCAGCGGTCGTCGCTGCGGCCCCAGTCGTCATCGTGATCGTCACGGTCGTGGCGATCGCCGCCCCGCCTGTCGCGGCGGTCATGGCGTTCGTAACGGGCGTGCTCGCCGTGCCAGCGGTGCTCCCAGCGGTCCCACCCCGGCTGAACATAGCCGTAGGGAACATAGCCGTAAGGCGCCATGACGTAAGGCTGTTCATAGACCACGCGCGGGGCCGGCACATAGACCACCGGCGGTGCCACATAGACCGGCGCGGCGTAACCGTACCCACGCCCGTACCCCGCTCCGTTCGACATCACGGCGCCGATGAACGGGTCGCCGACCGAGATCGACCAGCTGATGTTGTCGCGCGCCTGGACAACGCCAACGCCAGACAAGGCAAGCACCGCCGCTGCGGCAAGGATCAGACGTTTCTTCATGCTGTGTCTCCTGGCACACCGCTGTGGTGTGCCCGACTACAACGTGGCGAGGGGTGCGGCGGGTTGACCCCACGTTGGTGACGAGGCGTAAAGACGTGTGAAGCGCTGCTCTGAGGCTGCGACTGCGGCTGCGGCGGCCCATCTCCACGCCCGTGCGCGGGGGGGTCGAGGGACATAATCGATGCGCCTTTGTCGAGGCATCGCCTCTTCCATCGCCCCCTTTCGCTGCCTTGCGCCCTCCGCACCCGCCCCATGACCGCACCCGCCCGCCCGAACCCGCCCGACGACCCCAAGCCGAGCAATTTCCTGCGACAGGTGATCGAGCGCGACTTGGCCCAGGGCACCTATGCCAGTCGCACCTTTGCGGGCACGCCGGGCGATGCGGCGCACCACGCAGCGGGCCCGCTCGATGCGGCCCGCATCCGCACCCGCTTCCCGCCCGAGCCCAACGGCTACCTGCACATTGGCCATGCCAAAAGCATCTGCCTGAACTTCGGCCTGGCGCGCGACTACGGCGGCGTGTGCCACATGCGCTTCGACGACACCAACCCGGAGAAGGAAGAGCAGGAATACGTCGACTCGATCCTCGATGCGGTGCAGTGGCTGGGCTTTGGTTGGGAGACGAACGATCCACTGAACCCAGGGGCGACACGGAGTCATCTGTACCACGCCAGCAACTACTTCGACTTCATGTACCGCGCTGCCGAGGCGCTGGTCAGCGCCGGCCTCGCCTACGTCGACGAGCAGACGCCCGAGCAGATGCGCGCGAACCGCGGCGACTTCAACACACCCGGCACCGACAGCCCGTTCCGCAGCCGCACGCCGGAAGAAAATCTCGCGCGCTTCCGCGAGATGCGCGACGGCAAGCTGGCCGACGGCGCGGCGGTGCTGCGCGCGAAGATCGACATGGCTTCGCCCAACATCAACCTGCGCGACCCGGCGATCTACCGCATCAAGCGCGCGACGCACCACAACACGGGCGACACCTGGTGCATCTACCCGATGTACACCTACGCGCACCCGATCGAAGATGCGCTGGAGAACATCACCCACAGCATCTGCACGCTCGAATTCGAGGACCAGCGGCCGTTCTACGACTGGCTGCTCGACACGCTGTGCACACTGGGCCTGACCGCGCAGCCGCGCCCGCATCAGTACGAGTTCGCGCGGCTCAACATCACCTACATCATCACCAGCAAGCGCAAGTTGAAGCAGCTGGTCGATGAAGGCCATGTCGAAGGCTGGGACGACCCGCGGATGCCGACCATCGTCGGCCTGCGCCGCCGCGGCCACACGCCTGAGAGCCTGCAACTGCTGGCCGAGCGCAGCGGCGTCAACAAGGTCGGCGGCTGGCTCGACTACTCGGCCATCGACATCGCGCTGCGCGATGACCTGGACCCGAAGGCCGCGCGCGCCTGCGCGGTGCTCGACCCGTTGAAATTGAAGCTGACCAACTTCGCCGAGGTGTTCGGGAGCGCCTCGCACCAGGAGCCTTGCCACGCGCCGGTGCACCCGGGCCACCCCGAACGCGGCCAGCGCGATTTCGTGCTGACGAACGAGGTGTGGATCGAGCGCGAGGACTTTATGGAAGAGCCCAGCAAGGGCTTCTTCCGCCTGAGCCCCCCACGCACCGATGCGGCTGGCGTGGCGCAGCCGGGCAGCAGGTCACGCCTGAAATACGGCTGCGTGATCGAATGCACCGGCTGCGAGAAAGACGCACAGGGCCGCGTCACTGCCGTGTTGGCGACGTTGGTGCCCGACACCAAGAGCGGCACGCCAGGCGCCGATGCGGTCAAGGTCAAGGGCGTGATCACCTGGGTCAGCGT
>JANMXL010000223.1:0-4349 GCA_031380885.1 Burkholderiales bacterium
GTGCGACCGGCAGGCCCAGGTCGTGAAAGACCGACGCGGTGGTGACGCGACCCGGGTCGCAGGTCGGCCCGTGCACCAGCACCGGGGTGCCATCCTGCGCCACCAACAAGGCCAGCAGCGCCGTCAGGTTGGGCAGCTTGCGGGCCCCGTTGTACGACGGCAGGATGACCGCCGGGCCGTCCGGACTGATGGGCAGGCAACGCTGGTGCACCGCGCGCAAGAAGCCGAGCAGCTCATCGGTGGATTCGCCTTTGATGCGCATCGCCATCGCGAAGGCACCCAACTCGAGATCGCTGACCCGGCCATCAAGCACCTGACCCATCAGTTCCTCGGCCTGCTCGCTGCTGAGCGACCGGGCGCCTTCCTTGCCGCGGCCAATTTCCTTGATGTACGGTGCGATGCTCATGGCCTGATGGTGGCAGTGTTCAACGATGACGGTGGTGAGGGAAAGGCCGGGAATACGCAGGTCAGCGCGTCCGCCGCCCAGAGTCACAAGGCAATTTCCAGGCCCAACCCTGACGTAAGAACCAGGCTGACACATCGACGAGAATCCGGTGACCGGGCGGAATCCCCCGTCGATGCCGCGTTCTCGCGTATTGCCGTGGTGTGATGAAGCTCCCAAAATGTACGCTTGTCGGCGGCGGTGTACGTCGCTGCCATGGTCTCATCCTCACCGCCTGAACACGGAGAAACTTCCCAGATGAACGCCCTCAAATTCACCGTCGCCAGCGCCTTGCTGGTGGTTGGCAGCAGCCACGCAGCCGGCAACTTGGCCGTGACGCGCGAAGTCACGATCGACAGCACGCCGGCCACCGTGTGGAAACTGGTCGGCAACTTCAACGCCCTCGACGTGTGGCATCCCGCCGTCAGCAAGAGCGAGCTCAACGGCGCAGGCACCAAAGTGGGTACGCGCCGGCTGCTGACGCTGGCGGACGGCAAGCAAACGATCATCGAGCAGCTGACCGCCTATGACGCCGCCAAGACCAGCTACAGCTACACCATCGTTCGCAGCCCCTTGCCCGTGGCGAACTACAGCGGGTCCATCACGCTGAACGCCACGCCGGAGGGCAAGACGCTGCTCAAATGGACATCGACCTTTGATGCGCCGGAGGGTGGCGACAGCGCCAATGCCACGCAGGCCGTCGAGGCCATTTGCGACAGCGGGCTGGCCAAGCTGGTGAACAACTTCGCCAAGCAATAAGCACAACACCGTTCTAACCTCTCGGTCTCAGGAGACTCCCCCATGAACAAGATCGTTCACCATCTCGCCACTGCCGGTCTGCTGTTGGCAGCGGGCAGTTGCTACGCCGCCGGCGCGCTGTCGTTTTCCAGCGAGGAAACCGTCGACAGTTCACCGGCCACGGTCTGGAAGTACGTCGGTGATTTCAACGGCTTCGATCTGTGGCACCCGCAGGTGCGCAGCAGCACGGTCAAGGGCGCCGCCAACAAGGCCGGTGCTGTGCGCACGCTGAAGCTGTCCGACGGCTCCGAACTGGTTGAAAAATTGCTGAAGTACAGCGCGGCCGACACCCGCTACACCTACACCTCGCTGAAGAGTCCGTTTCCGATCAAGAACTATGTGGCGACCATTTCGGTGAGCCCCGCCGCCGACGGCAAGACGCTGATGAAGTGGAGTGCGACCTTCGACGCGGTCAACATCGACGAAGACATCGCAACCGAGATGGTGGCGATCGCCCTGAACGGTGGCTTGGGCAAGGTGGTCACCAACTTTCAGAAGCCCGGTGCGGCCGATGGATCGGCAGCTGTGGCGCCTGCCGCAGCAGCGTCCACTGCAGCAGCACCCTGAACACTCCGCTGCGGCGAGCAGTGTTCGCACCCCCTTTGAACAGGGGGTGTCAGCGGTTCCGGCGCATCGGAACCCGCTTTTCCGCGTGATCAAGTTCGCGCACTGCGCTAGGCTCTGCGCTTGCCACATGCGGCGGCACAGCGCTGCGCCCATGAGTTCGTGACGCCCTCACTGTCGATGTTGATGAAAGGGTCTCGATGAATCAGCCCGAGCAGGCACCGTGCGTCGACCCGAGCACTGCCTTGCCAACATCGTTGCGGCAGGCCGCCGCTGCGCTGCGGCTCGATCCTGCGGGTTGGGTGGACGTGCTTGCCGCGGCGTTGAGCGGGCTGTCCGCTGGGTTGGCCATCAAGGAGCTCGTCACCGGCCGCTATGCCTATGTGTCGCCCAGGATGGCGGCGCTTTTTGGCCGGGATCCTCAAGACCTGGTGGGGCGCACCGATGCCGATGTGCTCGGCACCGATGTGGCGGCATTGCTGCGCGCGGCCGATGCCACCACCGCCACCTTGGCCATGCCGCACAGCAGCGACCACCGCATCGAGCGCGATCAGGTGCGCCGTGACTTCCACGTGACCCGGATGCTGCTGGCCGACGGTGATGGCGCTCCCGGTGCGAGCCAGCGATATCTGTGTTCCATCTGGCTCGACGTGAGCGCGCAGCGCCAGCGCGACGCTCAATTCACCCTCGCGCTGAAACAGCTTGAACAGCAGCAACTGGCCACCGAAACCCTGCGTCGAGAGACGCAGGACGCCACCTTGCGGGACGCTGAAACCGGCTTGTTTCCGAACGCCCACTTCGACGACCAGCTGCGGCGCGAGGTCGATCTGTCGCTGCGCGAGCATCGCGAGTTCTCGATGGTCTCGATCTCGATCGACCCGCCAAGCGGTACCGTTCAGGCGCTCGGTACTTCGGCGCGCCAACGCGTGGTCGAGGCACTCGGGCGCCTGCTGCGTGACAACACCCGGGCGATGGACGCATCCTGCCGCGTCACCGACAACCGCTTCGCGGTGCTGCTGTCGGGTGTTGGCCTGGCGACGGCGCATGCGCGAATGGAAGGGCTGCGGCGCCAGTGCGCCACGCAGATTGTTGTCCTCGACGGCCAGGATTTCGGCTTCACGGTGTCGATGGGGGTGGCGAGTTTCCCGCACACCGCCCACACCCAGGAGGAACTGCTGCAGGCCTCGGACACCGCACTGGCTGCCGCACAGGGCCGGGGTGGCAATCACGTCACGCTGGCCAGCATCCGCTTCGAGGGTGCTTTGTAGGCAGCATCTGCATCCGGTGGCGTTGAGCCCGTCACGCAATGCGAGAGGTGTCCGTTGTGAACCGTGAGCCGCATTCCTGAACCCAGTGGATTCAGGTGGGCCGGGTCAACCGTGTTTCGGGTTCATCTGACGCGAGACGATCACGCCCACTCGGCTATGTTCCCAGCCCGGGCTCGCGAGAGCATCGGTTCAAGGAATTAAGAACTCACGCGAACACAACGGACCAGATCAGTCTACGCCCGTCATGGCAGGCAATGATGTCGAAGGGGTGACACCGTGTGCCCAATCGGTCACAGCAACTGCCCGTGCTCGCCGAGGGCCTGGTCGACGCGCGTGATCAACGCATCCACATCGACGTCGGCTGGTTCCCCAGCGGTCGATGACGGTGACGGTGGCGCTGGCCGTTGCTCCAGCTTGTAGGCGAGGTTCAAGGCGGCCAGCACCGCAATGCGCTCGCGGGCCTTGACCTTGCCCGCGTTGCGGATCGCGGTCATCTCGCGATCGACGGCCTTCACGGATGCCTGCAGCAGCGTGTCACCGCCTTCGGGGCAGCCCAGCACATAGCTCTGGCCGAGGATCGAGACTTCGATCTGTTTCATGGTCATGGTGCGGTCTTGTCGGTGGAGGGCAGCAGGGCGGCCGAGGCGTCTGCCGAGACCGATGCCGCATCGGTCGGCAGGCGATCGAGCAGGGCGTCGATGCGCGCGCGTGCAGCGGTCAGGCGCGAACGCAGGTTGTCGCGTTCGCCGATGACGGTGGCCAGTTGTTGTTCGAGCAAGGCGTTGGTGCGTTGCAGCTCATGGTGACGCAGCAGCAGGCGCTCCACCCGGTCGGCAAGGTCTTCGAGTTTCGACATGGCGCGTATTCGGGCAGTGGAGCAGCGTGGGTGAATTCATTGTAGGCGGGTGCTTAGAATGCGCCCCTGTTTGGTGCCCGCGCCGATGTTCTTGTCGGTGCAGTTAAACGGGAAGCAGGAAGCACCGCACGGTGCTCAATCTGCGCTGCCCCCGCAACGGTACGGTGGACGAAGCCCTGGTCGATCTCGACAGCGGTTTCAGCTTTCATGCACACACCACTGGAGATGCTTCATCTCTGGGAAGGTCGTGAAGGTCGCTCCATCAGCCCGGATACCGGCCAACAAGCGGGTGCGACCTTGTGTCGTGCCTACATCGCATGCGCCTGCGGGGAAGCAGGTCGCTTGCATCTTGTCGGACTTTCATCATCATGTTTTCCTTTTGCACGGCGCCGCGCGCGCCCTTGGCTGTTCGCAGCCGGTA
>JANMXL010000283.1:0-4483 GCA_031380885.1 Burkholderiales bacterium
GCGAGGCGCTGGCGCTGTTGCGCATGGAGCCCGACCTTCACGTGGTGCTGGGCCCGTCCTTCATCACCGTCTACACCGAGGTCAAGGAGATCGAGTACGCCGAGTTCATGAAGGTGATCTCGCCGTGGGAGGGCGAGCACCCCTGAAGCGGCGCACCTTGGAGACCCGCAGCACCCAAGAGTGGCAGGCCGCCGATGCGGCGCACTTCCTGCACCCCTTCACCGACTTCCAGGCCCTGGCGCAGAAGGGCTCGCGGGTGATCACGCGTGCCGACAATATCTACCTCTGGGACAGCGACGGCCACAAGATCCTCGACGCGATGTCGGGCTTGTGGTGCGTCAACGTCGGCTACGGCCAGCAGGCGCTGATCGATGCAGCCACCGCCCAGTTGAAGCAGCTGCCGTTTTACAACTCCTTCTTCCAGACCGCCACGCCGCCGGCGATCGAGCTGGCCGAGCTGCTGGCCGAAGTGACGCCGCCGCAGTTCAAGCATGTGTTCTTCTCGGGCTCGGGCTCGGAGGGCAACGACACCGTGGTGCGCATGGTGCGCCGCTACTGGGACGTGCTGGGCCAGCCCGAGCGCAGCGTCATCATCAGCCGCAACAACGCGTACCACGGCTCGACGATGGCCGGCGCTTCTCTTGGCGGCATGCGCTACATGCATGCGCAGGGCGGCCTGCCGATTCCCGGCATCGTGCACATGGAGCAGCCGTTCTGGTTCGTCCACGGCCACGGCAAAACCAGGGATGAATTCGGCCTCGAAGCCGCGCGCTGGCTCGAAGCCAAGATTTTGGAAGTGGGCGCCGACAAGGTCGCCGCCTTCATCGGCGAACCGATCCAGGGCGCTGGTGGTGTGATCGTGCCGCCGGCCACCTACTGGCCCGAAATCCAGCGCATCTGCGACCAGTACGGCATCTTGCTGGTGTCCGACGAAGTGATCTGCGGCTTCGGCCGCACCGGGAACTGGTGGGGCTGCGAGACCATGGGTTACAAGCCCGACCTGATGACGTTCGCCAAGGGCGTCACCTCAGGCTACATCCCGCTCGGCGGCGTGATGGTCGGCGACCGCATTGCCCGCGTGATGATCGACCAGGGCGGCGAGTTCGAGCATGGCTACACCTACAGCGGCCACCCGGTGGCTTGCGCAGTGGCGCTGGCCAACATCCGGCTGATCCAGCGCGAGGGCCTGGTCGACAAGGTGCGCACCGACACTGGCCCTTACCTCGCCGAGCATTTCAAGGCGCTGGCCGAGCACCCGCTGGTCGGCGAAGCACAGTCGGTCGGTCTGATGGGTGCGCTGCAGATCGTCAAGGACAAGTCCAGGGGCACCTGCTTCGACAGCGCGCTCGGCGTGGGCATGATCTGCCGCGGTCACTGTTTCGCCAACGGCCTGATCATGCGGGCCGTTGGCGACCGGATGATCATCGCGCCCCCGTTGGTCATCACACGCGCCCAGATCGACGACATGGCCGCGCTGATTCGCCTGTGCCTGGACGCCACGCTGCACGATCTGCAGCAGCGCGGACTGGCGTGAGTGGCCAGCCGTGGCTCGCACTTTGCTTGTGACTTTGCTTGTGCTTCAGGCTGCAAACCGGCCTTCTGCTTTTTCCTGTTGACGCAACGCCGTTGGGAGATTTCGCAATGATCAGATCACCACTGAACCCGATGCTCAAGACGCTGGCCACCCTGGCCACTGCTGTGGCCGCCGTTTCTGCTGTGTGTTGGGCCGGCCCGGCCGCCGCACAGGAGGAGAAATTGCTCAACATCTACAACTGGTCGGACTACATCGCGCCCACGACCATCGCGAACTTCGAGAAGGAAACCGGCATCAAGGTGCGTTATGACAATTTCGACAACAACGAAATCGTCCACGCCAAGATGGTGGCTGGCAAGACGGGCTACGACGTCATCGTGCCCTCGTCGAACTGGGCCAAGCTGCAAGCCGACGGCGGCCTGCTGGCCAAGCTCGACAAGTCGCAGCTGCCGAACTACAAGAACCTCGACCCGGTGGTCCAGGCGCAGCTCGCCAAGCTCGATCCGGGCAACGAGTACATGGTTGACTGGCTGTGGGGCTATACCACCGTGGGCATCAACGTCGACAAGGTGAAGGCGGCGCTCGGCGGCCTGCCGATGCCCGACAACGTTTGGGATCTGGTCTTCAAACCCGAGTACGTGTCGAAGCTGAAATCCTGTGGTGTGTCCTACCTCGACTCGGCCACCGAGATCGTGCCGGCCGCCCTGCACTACCTGGGCAAGCCGCCCTTCAGCAAGGTGGCAGGCGATTACGCCCAGGCGGCAGCGGTGCTGAAGGCGGCACGCCCCAGCGTCACGCTGTTCAGCTCGTCGGGCTACATCAACGACATGGCCAACGGCGGCATCTGTGTGGCGCTCGGCTGGTCGGGCGACATCAACATCGCGCGCCAGCGTGCCATCGACGGCAAGACCGGGCAGAACATCCAGGCGTTGATCCCGAAGACCGGCGGGCTGCTGTTCTTCGACGTGATGGTCATCCCCGCCGATGCACCCCACCCAGGCAACGCGCACAAGTTCATCAACTACATCCTGAAGCCTGAAGTGCATGCAGCGATCACCAACAAGGTGTTCTACGCCAACCCGAACGCTGCCTCACGCCCGTTCGTCAAGCCCGAGGTGGCCAACAACCCGACGGTTTTTTTGTCGGAGTCGGACATGAAGCTGATGGCTGCACCCGACTCGCTCGGCAACGACCTGCGCCGTCTGATGACGCGCACCTACACCGCGTTCAAGACCGGCCTGTGATCCTCTGACCTGAAGGCGCCTTCCATGAGCAGCACGCCAGCGAACGATCCATCGAAGTTCCTTCAGATCCGCAACGTCACCAAAGACTTCAGCGGCTACAAGGCCGTCAATGACGTCAGTTTGAACGTCGCCAAGGGAGAAATCTTCGCGCTGCTCGGCTCGTCGGGTTGCGGCAAATCTACGCTGTTGCGCATGCTGGCGCGCTTCGAGACGCCGACTGCCGGCCAGATCCTGTTGAACGGGCAAGACCTCGAAGGCATGCCGGCCTACGAATGCCCGATGAACATGATGTTCCAGAGCTATGCGCTGTTTCCGCACATGACGGTGTGGGACAACGTGGCCTTCGGCCCGCGCCGCAGTGGCATGAGCAAGGACGAGGTGTCCACCCGCGTCGAGGAGATGCTGAAGCTGGTGCAGCTCGGCAAGTTCGCCCAGCGCAAGCCGCACCAGTTGTCGGGTGGCCAGCAACAGCGCGTCGCGCTGGCGCGCAGCCTCGCGAAGAAGCCGCAGCTGCTGCTGCTCGACGAACCCCTGGGCGCGCTCGACAAGAAGCTGCGCGAAGAAACGCAGATCGAGCTGGTCAACATCATCGAGAACGTCGGCGTCACCTGCGTGATGGTCACCCACGACCAGGAAGAGGCGATGACGATGGCCTCGCGCATCGCGGTGATGAGCGAAGGCCGCTTCCTTCAGGTCGGCGCACCGAGCGACATCTACGAAACCCCGGCGACCCGCTTCGTTGCCGACTTCATCGGCAATGTGAACCTGATGCCGGGCACCCTGGTCGAGGACCTGCCCGACCATGTCGTCATCGAGTGCGCCGACTGCAAGCATTACGTCGGGCACGGCATCACCGGCACCGAAGGCATGGCGGTGACGGTGGCCCTGCGGCCGGAGAAGGTTCGCATCGGCCGACAGCCCTTGCCGCCTGCCGACGGCGAGCCTGCGGGCGGGATGAACCGGGTGCGCGGCACGGTGAAGGACTTGTCGTACTTCGGCAGCTTCACCGTCTACCACCTGGCACTTGCCAGCGGGCTGGTGCTCAAGATCAGCGAGAGCAACACCGAGCGCCACCGCGATGATGAACTGACCTGGGGCGACACCGCGTGGGCGAGCTGGTCGCCGATGGCGCATGTGGTGCTGACGGCATGAAAGCAGTGCTGACCCGGTTGCTGACCGGCCGCTCGGCGGTGATTGGCATTCCCTACCTGTGGCTGCTGATCTTCTTCATGCTGCCGTTCCTGATCGTCATGAAGATCAGCGTCTCGGAGATGGAGACGGTGCGCTTCAAGGACATCATCACTTTCACCGACGACGCACTGGCGCTCACGCTGCGCTTCACGACCTACCTGTTCATCACGCAGGACGACCTTTACTACAAAACCTACCTCTCCAGTCTCAAGTACGCCGCCGTCACCACCTTCTTCTGCCTGCTGATCGGCTACCCGTTCTCATATTTCATGGCGCGCGCCAGGGCGACAGTGCAGCCTGCGCTGCTGATGTTGGTGATGCTGCCGTTTTGGACCTCGTTCCTGTTGCGCGTCTATGCGTGGAAGGGTCTGCTGAGTGAGAACGGCTGGGCACACGACGCGCTCGTGGGCAGCGGCTTCGATCACGTGCTGGCGTCGCTGGGCCTGATCTCTGCACCCGGCCAGCTGATGAACACGCCGTTCTCGCTGGTGCTGGGCATGACCTACACCTACCT
>JANMXL010000294.1:0-2935 GCA_031380885.1 Burkholderiales bacterium
GGCCATCACCAAGTGCAGCTCAGGATCGCGAGCGGCCACCTGCGCGAACGCCTCGATCAACAGATCGCCACCTTTCTTCGGGTGCAGGCGACCGAGGAACAGCACGATGCGCTTGCCGCGGGTGGCAGGCCAGCGCTGGAAGAACGTCTCGGCATCGACGCCGGCCGCTGCATCCAAAACGGCGACGCCATAGCCGACCACCGCAGGCCTCACTTGATACGGCCGGAAGGTGTGTGCAGCGAGCCGCTGTTCCTCGTCGGCGGTGAAGAGCACCGCCGAGGCATCGCGCAGCACCCGGTATTCGGCCGCCCACCAGTACAGCAACTTCTTCCCGTGCTTCAGCGGATAGCGCTGCTTGAACCACGGATCCAGCATGCCGTGCGGGTAGACGAAATACGGCACCGGCCCGCCGCGCAGCGCACGCCACACCGACCAACCATGGTGCTGCCACAGGCCGTGCACGACCACCGCGTCGTAGTCGCCGGCATGGGCGAGCAGCCACGGCAGCAGACGATCACTGCGCCCGTAGTTGGACCCTACCGGCCCGAGCGCATGCACCGTCGCCGGGAAGGTGCTCACGCAGGCATCGTGCGGCGCGTCGAGCGTCAGCACCTCTTCGCTGTGGCCCATGGCCCGGGTCGCGGCGATCGACTGCCGCAAACCTTCTGCCGGCCCGCCGTGCACCGGATCGATCGAGCGGATGACGTTCAGTAAGCGCATGGCTGTGTCAGGTGTCTCATTTGGCGAAGCAGTCCTTTTGCTGTTCCTTGCAGTTCTTATCGCCGAAGCCCAGCACCTCAACGGTCAGGATGGTCGGTTTGGCCAGGCCTTCGGCCGCGGCCGCGTTGCGGGCGGCGTTGGTGGCACTGGCCGCGGCGTCTTCGGCTGCTTTCGAGTTGTTCGCGGTGCCGTTGCCGGCCAGCGAAGTCGCGAGGCTGCCTGCGGTTGCCACCGGCACACCGGCTGACGGGCCCGCCGCAGAGAAGTTGCTGGCATTGAGCACCGTCTGCGCATTGATGAACAGGCTGCCACCGGAACGTATGCCGGCCTCGCCCGCGTCGATGGCACCGGCCGGCGCGAACAGATAAATGCCGCCTGCCAACGCAGCGGTGCGCGGGCCGAGGCCGTCCGGGTCGGAGGTCAGCGTCTGGATGCCGCTGCCCGATGAGCTGGCCGGCACGGTATAGACGTAGCCAACGATCACGCCATCGACCGTGATCGGCGTGCGCGTGCGCGGTGGGGCGCTGATCGAGGTGCGGGCCCCTCGGCCCGCGTCGATGCTGCCACCACTGCTGTAGAGCAGGATGTCGCCGCCTTGGGTCGTCAGCACCTTGCCCTGGTTGATCGTGAAGTCGCCGCCGACCAGGCTGCGGATCGCCCCACCGCCATTGGTCACGACGCCGAACGTCGTGTCGTTCGTTCCCGTCGTCGTCCCGTCCGGATCCGCCGTCAAGCCGGCGATGACGTTGCCGCCCGGTGCCCACAGATCGATGTCGCCCTGCCCTGCGCATTGCCCGGTGCAGCCGCTGTCAGGCGGCCGCCCGTTGCCGTAGGTCTGGATCGAGCTGCGGAACGTAAAGATGTTGCCGGCCCCCACCGCATCGGCAGCAACCACCTTCGCGGTGATGTCGCCCAGCGCGTCGGACAGCACGATCGGCGTCAGGCCCTCAGGCCGTGCGCCTCGGCCGCGGCGCGCACGGTAGTCGGCAAAGACCCGTGGGTACTGCTTGTCGAGTGCGGCGTATTGCGCATAGGCATTGCCACCAAGCGTGCCTTGCAGCAGGTCCGACACGCTGCTGGCGCCAGCAATCTTCGCGGCGTCGGTTTCACGGTTCAGCAAGGCATAGAGCGCAGCGGCCTGGCTGGCCTCATTGGAAACCCCCAACGGTAGCGTGCGTGCGAGGTCCACTGCCTGGTATGCCTTCAGCAGGCCGGGATAGCGGGTCAGCAGGTCGGCGTACGGCGCATACAAAGGGTCACGGGCAATCAAGTCCTGCACGCTGGTCGCCTTGTCGACCGCATCGCGATTGGTGTCGCCGTTCAGCGTGCGGTAGAACGCTAGGATCTTCTCCGAGTTGCCGTTGATCGCGATCAGATCATCGTAGGTGGCTTTGAACTTTGTCAGATCGACATCGCCCTTCACGCCTGCGATCAGCGTCAACCTTGCCGCATCGCTGTTGGTCAGGCTCGGGTTGGCGTTGTTGCCGGTGGCGATGATGCCGCCGAGGTTCGATGAGCCGGCTCTGATCGCAGAGGTGGTTGCATCGATGTTGCGTCCCGCCTGAATCAGCAGTCTGCCCGGGCCACGTATCTCCAGGCCGGACGCCAACACATCTCCCAAATCAGCGCGCACCTCCGAAACATCCGACGGATCCAGGTTTTGCAATGTGAGCGCCAGATTCTTGACGTCTCGACCCGCGCGAACCCGGCTCGCCGCGGGCAGCGATAAATCGCTGGCATTGGCACCCTTCCCTCCGACATCGCCGGTCAGAGCCTGCAGATCGAAACGCAATTGAGAGGTCGGCGCCCGTTCGACGATGCGCGATCCGGTTCCGATAGGCAGCAGCTCTTCGCCCGAGAACGAGCCGTTGATGAACCTGGGCCTGACCGAATCCGTCAGGTCGCTCGGCGAGCGGTCTGAGACGGTGAGATTTGGATTCAGCAGCGAGCCTCCGGCCAGCAAGGCCACCTGCGCGGTAGCAGACGGGAATGTGATGATTTTTCGAGTCAGCCCGAGGGAGACATCGCCTTCCAGCGCAGCGGCGACGATCGTCGCGGGAAATGCGCCGCTTGCCGTGGCGTCCCTCACGTTTGCCGTGGTCGACGGCAGAGCACGGCTGGCCGCCATTTGGCTGCCAATCGTGATGTCGCCAGACCCCGACAGCAGGCGTACAGCACTGTTGGGTGAATAGGTGAAGAAGGTCGCTGCGCGGCT
>JANMXL010000025.1:0-14410 GCA_031380885.1 Burkholderiales bacterium
CGCCCGAGAGGCTGTAGCGGTGCGCCTTGCCACCATCGCTCGGGTCGATCAGAGCGAAGCGGCCGATGCTGCCATCGTTCACCGCGCGCTTGGGGATTTGATCGGTGGCATTCCAGTGCGCCCGGTAGGCCATGCCGGTCACATTGAAGCCACTGCTCGCGTTGCCTTCGCTGTAGCGCAGCACGCTGTTGAACTTGCGATATTTGTCGGGCTGATCAAACGGGCCGTCGTTGTTCAAACCTTCGATGGCGTACAGCAGGTGGCCGCTGCCGAACGCGGGCGAATCGGCCAGCAAGACACGCCGGTAGCCGTTTTCACCGAGACCGACCGACGCGATGCCCATGGCCAACGTGTCCGCATACTTGACGCTGACCGCGCCCGCCGATGAAAAATCGCCTTCGCTGGCGAAGTACGGGCCCTTCTTGTATTCCAGACCGGAGGCCAGCTCAGGGATCAGAAAGTTGACATCGGTCCAGCCCTGGCCGTGCCCGTGCGTGCGCTGGTTGACCAGCACGCCGTCCACCGTGGTGCGCAGGTCGGTGCCGTGGTCGAGGTTGAAGCCGCGCAGGTAGAACTGGTTGGCCTTGCCCTCGCCGCTGTGCTGGCTGACGATCAGGCCCGGCGCGGCTTCGAGCAGCTCGCCCGGTCGGTAGACGGTGCGTGCATCGAGCTGCCGCTTGGTGACTGTGCCGACGCTGGCCGAATCGGCCACGCCGACCAAGCTGGGGCTGGCGGTGCCGGTGATGACGACGGTGTCCAGCGTTTGCTCACCGCCTGCCCACGCGACCGGTGAGAGGCTGGCCAGGCCGGCGAATGACAGCGTGTGCAATGCCGTGTCGATGGCGGTGCGTGCGTGGCGATGGAATGGCGAATGCGAGCGTTGTCGCGCGAATGGGCTGGCGAGTTTCAAAGGAGTCTCCACGCGCAGGCAGTCAAGTGCTGTCTGCGCCCTGCAAGGTGTGATGATTCCCGCGCGCTGCGGCTGCACGACCGACTTGCCCAAGGGCTGCGGGCCGTGTCTGCGCTTGCAATCCGGGAACGGAGGCATGTGCGGCACGTTGCGGGCGCCGCTGCGCTCACACCTGCGGAGGACGCTCCAGTGGCGGGCTGACGTGGGACTCGAATCCCCTGGAGCGTGTCGCCGCCCAGCCCCCTGCCGCCTCACCGGCAGGCGGCAATTCGAATGCCGGGATCAGCAGAGCCAGATCGTGAACGCTGCGAACCAGCGTGGCATGGGAGTTCTGCGACGACACGCCGCCGTCATCGGCCACGTGCATGACGCCGGGCAGGTTGGCATCGTGACCGTGCTGCTGCAGGTCTGCATGGTCGAGCGCCGGGTCGCTGGCAAGATCGAAGACCTCAGGCGCGTAACGGTGGCCGTCCAGGTCGCTGACATGCCTGGCCACAGCATGCACTGAAGCCACATGAAAATGTCGTCCGCCCAGCACCCGTTCGGCCGACAGCGCCACCCCTTGCACACCCACACACGCGGCCACCACACACAGCGCGAGCCGTCGCCACCATGCCGCAAACCCAGGCCGCAGGCCAGTTGCAAGGGTTCGAAGGTTCGACAGCATGGTTCGCACCAAGGTTTGGCCAGACAGTAGCGCGGCTGCCGTGAACGGTAGCGCTCCTTTGTTACGCAACGACGAAACATCTGGATGCATCGTCACGCCCTGCCTGCTCATCGTGTCGCGGTGACTGCGTAAGGAAGGCAGCGCAGCCAGCGACCCAAGGGCTTCACACCAACGCAGTCCAGGAGTTCCCCATGACGCTCGCCCGCCTGATCGCCCTCTCGGCGCTGACTTTCGCCGCTTCCTTCGCACACGCCCTGACCATCGCCCCCTACAGCGCCGCCGCGCTGGCCGCCGCGCAGAACGCCGGTGACCCGGTGGCGGTGCACTTTCACGCGACCTGGTGCTCGACCTGCAAGGCGCAAGACAGGGCCTTCAACGAACTGCAGGCCGACCCGACGCTGAAGCTGACGGTGCTGCAGGCCGATTACGACACCGAGGGCGAGCTCAAAAAGCAAATGAAGGTGCGCAGCCAGTCCACGCTGATCGTTTTTCGCGGCAGCGCCGAGCGCGCCCGCTCATCCGGTGATACCCAGCCTGACCGGCTTAAGGCGCTGCTGAAAACCGCGCTGTGATGCATCTCAGGCGCAGCAGCCCAGCGGCGTCGCCATGACCAGCTATTCCGAACTCGGCCTCAGCCTGGCCGCCGGCAGCCTAACCACACTGTCGCCTTGCGTGTTTCCGCTCTTGCCGCTGGTGGTCGGCGGTGCGCTGCAGGGCCACCGCGCGGCACCGCTCGCGATGGGGGTCGGCATGGCCTCGTCGTTCGCACTGATCGGGCTGCTGGTCGGCTCGCTGGGCGATGCGATCGGCCTGACCGGTGACGGCGTGCGCAGCGCCGGTGGCGTGCTGCTGTTGCTGTTCGGGCTGGTGATGCTGGTGCCGGCACTCGACATGCGCTTCAGTCGAATGATGACCCCGCTGGCGACGTCGGCCCAATCCGCGGGCGCAACACTCAACAGCCAATCGCTGTTCGGCGCGCTGGCCCTGGGCGGGTTGCTCGGCCTGGTCTGGAGCCCGTGCTCGGGGCCGCTGCTGGGCTCGGCACTGGCGCTGGTTGCCAGCGAAGGCGGGGCAGGGCGCGGGGCGCTGATCCTCGGCCTGTTTGGTATCGGCGCTGCTGTGCCGCTGGTGGCGGCTGCCTATGCGTCGCGGGCCGGCTTTGGCCGCGTGCGCGGCTGGGTGATTGGCCACTCGGGGCTCGTCAAGCAGGTCTTCGGCATCGGGATGCTGGCGCTCGGTCTCGCGATCCTGACCGGTCTCGACAAGCACTTAGAAACCCGCTTCAACGACTGGCTGCCCGACAGCTGGCTGCTCTGGGCGACGCGCTTCTGAGTCGAATGCCCACCCCCTGGGCAGCAAAAAATTCATGGCTCTGGTGCTGCGGTAGAACCGGTCTCGCCGACACTTCAGCGCGGCAACCCGTTCTCTCACGCACACCCCATGCCCACCATCGATCTCGTCGCTGCCGTCGTTTTTGCGATCGCGCTGCTGCACACCTTTTCGGTCAAGTTCTTCGAACGGCTGGCGCAGCGCAGCCCGCGCCACAGTGGCCTGTTCCACCTGCTCGGCGAGGTCGAGGTGGTGTTTGGCTTCTGGGCCTTCGTGCTGCTCGGCCTGATGGCACTGATCGACGGCGGTGACAAGGCCATCGCCTACGCCGAGTCGAGGCAATACACCGAGCCGCTGTTCGTCTTCGTCATCATGGTGGTGGCGGCGTCGCGGCCGGTGCTGGAAGCGATCAAGGCATTGATCGAGAAGCTGGCCAGGCTGGCACCGCTGCGCACCGCGGTGGCGCGGGTGTGGCTGTGTCTGGCGCTGGTGCCGCTGGTCGGCTCGCTCATCACCGAGCCTGCGGCAATGACGCTGGCCGCGCTGATGCTGGCGCCGCTGGTGTTTCGCCCTGGCATCCCCGAGCGTCTGAAGTACGGCGCGCTGGGGGTGTTGTTCGTCAATGTGTCGATCGGTGGCACGCTGACCTCGTTCGCTGCCCCGCCAGTACTGATGGTGGCCGCCACCTGGCAATGGGACAGTGCATTCATGGCCAGCACGTTCGGTTGGCGGGCGGCCATCGCCGTCGTCATCAACGCGACGGTCGTCACGGCGCTGCTCAGTCGGCATCTGACCGAGCCCGCGCTGCGGCTGCCTGCCGACCGCGCACCGTCGATACCGCTGACGATCACCGCGGTGCACCTGCTGGTGCTGTCGGTGGTGGTGGCCTTCGCTCACCACCCGGTGATCTTCCTCGGTGTGTTCATGCTGTTCCTCGGCTTCACGCAGGCCTATGTGCGGCACCAGAGTCCGCTGATCCTGAAAGAGGCGCTGCTGGTCGGCTTCTTCCTCGCCGGGCTGGTCGTGCTCGGCGGTTTGCAACAGTGGTGGTTGCAGCCCATCGTGTCGAGTCTGGAGCCGGCCGCGCTGTTCGTCGGCGCTCTGGGGCTGACTGCGATCACCGACAACGCGGCGCTGACCTACCTCGGTTCGCTGATCGAAGGCATGAGCGATCAGGCCAAGTACATGCTTGTCGCCGGTGCAGTGGCCGGTGGCGGCCTGACGGTGATTGCGAATGCGCCGAACCCGGCCGGTGTCACCCTGCTGAAGCACGGCTTCGACGACCATTCGATCGGTGCCGGTGGTCTGCTACTCGGCGCGCTGTTGCCCACTGCGGTCGCGGCCACCCTGTTCCTGCTATGACTTTTGCGGTGCGCGGCACAATCCGCGCGGCGTGCAAACTTGTAAGGGCGGCCCACCGAGCCCGACTCAACCAGGCCAGTGCCGAGGGAACTCGGCCACGGCAGTCGATTCAATCTCATTCATTTTGGAGACCTTCATGAACCACCGCCTCATCGCTACATCCGCCCTGGCCTCCGTTCTCGCGCTCGGCGTGTTGTCCACCGCCGCTGCCGCCGACGCGCCGGCGAAGGAAAAATGCTTCGGCATTGCCAAGGCTGGCGCCAACGACTGCGCCAACCTGTCGGGCACGCACTCGTGCGCAGGACAGTCCACCAACGAAAACGGCGCCGACGAGTGGAAGTACGTGGCCAAGGGCACCTGCACCTCGCTGGGCGGCAAGACCGCCGACGAGGCCAAGAAGGCCATGAAGAAGTAAATCTCGATGTCCGATGCCGCAGTGTCGCCCTGCATCGCGGGGATCGGCCTGCGGCAGCCGCACTACGCGCAGGTCGTCGGAGAACAGCCCGCCGTCGGTTTCGTCGAGGTTCACTCCGAGAACTTCTACGCCGACGGCGGCGCCGCGTTGGCGGTGCTCGATGCGGCGCGTGCGCACTACCCGGTCAGCCTGCACGGCGTTGGGCTGGCGCTGGGTTCGGCGGTCGGCGTCGATGCCTGGCACCTCGATCGACTGGATCGGCTGGTGCAGCGTATCGAGCCGGCACGCGTGTCCGATCACGCTTGTTTCGCCCGTGCGCCAGCAAGGCCGGGTGGGCCGGTGCTGCATGCCAGCGACCTGCTGCCGATCGCCCACACCGAGGCATCTCTGACGATCCTGGCCGACAACGTGTGCAGAGTGCAGGACCGCTTGCGGCGCCCGCTGCTGGTCGAGAACCTGTCGGCCTACCTGTTGTTTCAAGACAGCACGCTGGCAGAAGCGGAGTTCCTCGCCTCGCTGTGCCAGCGCAGCGGCTGCGGCCTGCTGCTCGATGTCAATAACTTGATGGTCAATGCGCTGAATGAGCGCGTGCCCGACCCGCTGGCGCACGGGCGGGCCTTCATCGACGCATTGCCGCGGGGCATCGTCGGCGAGATCCATCTGGCCGGTTATTGCGAAGCGCCGGACATCGTCATCGACGACCATGGCAGCGTCGTGCGGCCCGGGGTGTGGGCGCTGTACGAGCACGCCTTGCAACGCTTCGGCGCGGTGCCGACGCTGATCGAGTGGGACACCGAGGTGCCACCGCTGGCGGTCCTGCTGACCGAGGCGCAGCAGGCCACCGACCGCCTGGCGAGGCTGTGCCGATGAGCTCGCCTGACGACACTGCGACAGCACGCGAAGCCGCACGCCAGCAAGCGGTGATGGCCGCCTTGTGGACCCCCGATGCCAGCAGGACGGCCGCGCTCGAAGGCTGGTGTCGCAACGGTGCGGTGACCCTGGCCCGCGGCCTGCAGGCCTACCGCGCCAACGCCTCGGCCAACGCCGCGCGCGCCTTGGAGGCGGCTTATCCGACGGTGTGTGCGTTGGTCGGCGTCGATGACTTTCAGCACCTGGCGCGCGAGCTGTGGCTGCAGCAGCCGCCGGTGCGCGGTGACCTCGCGCAATGGGGCGAATCGCTGGCAGCGTTTTTGGAAGTTCATCCCGCGCTGGCCGACTGGCCCTACCTCGGTGACTGCGCCCGACTCGACTGGGCGGTGCATGGTTGCGAGCGAGCGGCCGACGTGCCGTTCGATGCGGCCTCGATCGCCCGCCTCGGCGACACCGATCCGCAGCAACTGCACCTGCTGTTGCGCCCAGGGCTGTCGGTGCTGGCATCGCGCTGGCCGGTGGTGGCGATCCACCAGGCCCATCGCGAGAGCGCCTCGCCCGATGCGCTGGCCGCTGCACGCGATGCCTTGCAAACGGGTGTGGCTGAATCGGCCCTGGTGTGCCGATCGGGTTGGCGCGCGCAGGTGCACCGCATCGATGCTGCCACGGTGATCTGGATGCAGCGCCTGCTGGCCGGTGACTCGCTGGCTGCAGCGCTCGATGCGATGTCCGTTTCACCGCACATCGAACCATTCGACCTGTCGGGCTGGCTCACCACCGCGCTCGGCGCCGACTGGTTGAAAGGAATCACGGTCGTGGGCGACTGAGTTGATTCAATTTGGAGCCGCATCGATGAACACACCACCCCCGAGGTCCCTGCTGTATCGACTGTGGACACTGGCCGAGCTTGCTATTCGCGGGCTCAATGCCCTTCAACCCACCGCGCAACTGCTGGCGCGTTGGTTCATTGCCGGTGTGTTCTTTCGCTCCGGGCTGACGAAGATCGCCGACTGGGAAACCACCGTCGCGCTGTTCACCGACGAGTACCACGTGCCGTTGCTCAGCCCGCACATCGCCGCCGCGCTCGGCACCAGCGCCGAGCTGGCGCTGCCGGCGCTGATCCTGCTTGGGCTGGGCGGGCGTTTCGCCGCAGCGGGGCTGTCGATCCTCAACATCGTCGCGGTCATCAGCGTCGAAGACATGGCGATTCCCGCCTTGCAACAGCACATCTTCTGGGGCAGTGTGCTGGCCGGCCTGCTGCTGTGGGGGCCGGGCCGCTGGTCGGTCGATCAGCTCCTGTGGCCGCGCCTTGCGTCTTGCGCAAGAATTCGTGCCTTCTCAACCCACGCTGCGACACAGGACTTCCGATGAAATTGCTGGACTACGGCTTGAAGCCGATCGATTTTCAGAACCCGTTGACACTGGACCCGTCGACACCCTCCGACGGTCTGTCGCGCCGCACCTTCGTGATGACCTCACTGGCCTCGGGCTTTGCGGTCGCTTCGAACCCGGTGAGGGCCGAGACCATCACGACCGACACCAAGGGGTTGGTCGCAGGCGAGGTCAGCGTCCCGGTTGCCGATGGCCAATTCCCGGCCTACCGCGCGATGCCGGCCAAGCCGGGCAAGCACCCCGTGGTGCTCGTGGTGCAGGAAATCTTCGGCGTGCATGAGCACATCAAGGATGTCTGCCGCCGTTATGCCAAGCTGGGCTATTACGCGATTGCGCCCGAGCTGTTTGCACGCCAGGGCGATGTGTCGAAGATGACCGACATCGGCCAGATTCTGTCGACGGTGGTCGCCAAGGTGCCCGATGCACAGGTCAATGCCGACCTCGATGCGACGGTGGCCTTTGCGCGGGCCAGCGGGCGGGCGCAGGCCGATCGGCTGGGGCTGGTGGGCTTCTGCTGGGGCGGCCGCGCGGCCTGGGTCTACGCGAAGCACAACCCGAAGCTGAAGGCGGCGGTGGCTTACTACGGCCTGCTCGAAGGCATGAAATCCGACATCAAGCCGCAGGACCCGATCGATCTCGCCAGCGAATTGAAGGTGCCGGTGCTCGGCCTGTATGCCGGCACCGACGCCTTCGTGAAGGCCGACACCGTGGACAAGATGACGGCGGCACTGCGCAGCGCCGGCAGCGGCTCGGAAATTGTCGTATTCCCGAATGTCGACCACGGCTTCAACGCCGACTACCGCCCGAGCTACGACAAGACCGCCGCCACCTACGCGGCCCAGCTGGCGCACGGTTGGCTGAAGGATCACGGCGTCTGACCCATCCGAACACCGTCTTGGCGTTCGAAGCCTCGCGTTCAACCGCCGCTTGGGGGAAGCGCCTGCACCTGTGCCGCAGGCTCTCCGATGAAGTCGAGAAACGCGCTCAGCTCGCGCGGTGGGCCGGACGTGTAGAACGTGGTGGTGGCTGTGCTGTTGTGCGGCATGGCGGCCGAAGCTGTCAGCACGCGCGACAGCTGGCTGGCGATGGCCTCAGAGGGCTCAACGAGCGTGACGGCGGCTCCCGCCACCTTTGCAATGGCCTCGGCGAGGAATGCATAGTGCGTGCAGCCGAGCACGATCGTGTCGGCGCCCGCATCGAGGCCGGGCCGCAGGTAGGACGCCAGAAGCTGCCGCGTCACGGCATCGTGGAATCGACCTTGCTCGACCTGGTCGGCCAGGCCCGGACAAGCCTGCAAAATGATTCGCGTGTCCGCTCCGTAGGTGCTGCACAGGCGAGCGACCGAAGGACTGCGGATCGTGTTGCTGGTCGCCAGCACCAGCACGACTTTCGACCGGCTGATCTGTATAGCCGGCTTGATGGCCGGCTCCATCGCGACGATCGGCAGCGTGTACCGCCCGCGCAGGCTTTGCACCGCGACGACGCTGGCGGTATTGCAGGCGATCACCAGCGCCTTGGCGCCGAGCCGCGCCAAGAAGCTGGCAATGTCATCAGCCCGGCTTTCAACGAACGCGGCCGAACGGTCGCCGTAGGGGGCGTGCGCGCAATCGGCCACGTAGGTGAAGGATTCACCAGGCAACCTCGCCTTCAGCGCCCGCAGCACCGACAGCCCACCAACGCCGGAGTCATAGACGCCGATGGATGCCGCGATGACAGCTGGGTTCGGCGCGGGCTTGTTGCTCTGCATAGGCTGGTACACCAACACGTTTGGCGCATGACACCATCGCCCGGCATCGATTGGCGACAACAAGAGCGTCCACATGTTTCGTTGCTTGCGGATCTCAATACTAGGCGCAAGACCGGCCTTGATCCCGAGGCGCGCAGAAACCACCCATCGCCTGCGACACTGTGAACTGTGGTGGCGTCGCCGCCGTGTCGAAAGCAGACCATGCCGATGAATTCCACCGTCGTTCAGGTCACGCAGTGCATCCGTGAGCGCAGCGCGCCGCTGCGCCAGGCCTACCTGGCCCGGGTCGCCGCGGCAGCACAACGCCCCCGCGGCAGCGACCGCATGGGCTGCGCCAATGTGGCGCATGCCTTTGCGGCCATGCCGGCCGACGACAAGCTGCGCATCGTGGCTGAGCGCGCGCCGCACATCGGTGTGGTGACGGCTTACAACGACATGCTGTCGGCGCACCAGCCCTACGAGGGCTTTCCGGCGGTGATCCGCGATGAGGCGCACCGCCTGGGCGCCACGGTGCAGGTGGCCGGCGGCGTGCCGGCGATGTGCGACGGCGTGACGCAGGGCCTGCCGGGAATGGAGCTGAGCCTGTTCTCGCGCGACACCATCGCGATGGGCACCGCCGTGGCGCTGACGCACGATGTGTTCGACGCCGCGCTGCTGCTCGGCGTGTGCGACAAGATCGTGCCGGGGCTGTTGATCGGTGCCTTGCACTTCGGCCACCTGCCGTGCGTGTTTGTGCCGGCCGGGCCGATGAGCACGGGCCTCAGTAATCAAGCAAAAACAACCGTGCGCGAGCAGTTCGCGCAAGGGCTGGTCGGCCGCGACGAGTTGCTGCGCTCCGAGTCGGCGTCGTACCACGGCCCGGGCACCTGCACCTTCTACGGCACCGCCAACAGCAACCAGATGCTGCTCGAGGCGATGGGCCTGCATGTGCCCGGCGCGGCCTTCGTGCACCCGCATGCCGAGCTGCGCGAGACGCTGACGCGCGACGCGGTGCGCACGGTGCTGGGCATCACGAAAACACAGCGGTCCGACGACCGGTCGGGCGGCGGTCGATTTCTCCCCATCGGGCAGCTCGTCGACGAGCGCGTCATCGTCAACGCGATGGTCGCGCTGCTGGCCACCGGCGGCTCGACCAACCACCTGATCCACTGGGTGGCGGTGGCGCGTGCGGCCGGCATGCTGATCGACTGGACCGATTTCGCCGATCTGTCGCACGCCACGCCGCTGCTGGCGCGCGTCTACCCGAACGGCAGCGCCGACGTGAACCAGTTCCAGGCGGCCGGCGGGCCGGGCTATGTGATCCGCGAGCTGATCGACGCCGGCCTGATGCATGCCGATGTGGCCACCGTGTCCGACGGCGGCCTGCATGACTACACCCGGTTGCCGCAGCGCGATGACACGGGCACGCTGACCTGGTGCGATCTGCCACCGTCGACCGCGGTCAACACCGACGACGACATCGTGCGCCCCGCTGCCGCGCCGTTCAGCGACCACGGCGGCCTGACGCTGTTAACCGGCAACCTCGGCCGCGCGGTCATCAAGACCTCGGCGGTGCCGGCCGACCGCCACACCGTTGAGGCACCGGCCATCGTGTTCGACACCCAGGAGGCCTTGCAGGCAGCCTTCAAGGCCGGCGAGCTGGAGCGGGACTTCGTTGCCGTGGTGCGCTTCCAGGGCCCGCATGCCAACGGCATGCCCGAGTTGCACAAGCTGACGCCGCCGTTGTCGGTGCTGCAGGGCAAGGGCTTCAAGGTCGCGCTGGTGACCGACGGCCGCATGAGCGGCGCCTCGGGCAAGGTGCCTGCTGCCATCCACGTCAGCCCCGAAGCGCTGGCTGGCGGCCCGCTCGCCAAGGTGCGCACGGGCGATCTGATCCGCATCGATTCGAACGCCGGCATCCTGGAGGCACTGGTCGATGCGGCCACCTGGGCCACGCGCGAACCCGCCGTGCTGTCCGATGAACAGCGCGACATCAATGCCTACGGCCTCGGCCGTGAACTGTTCGGCGGCATGCGCCGCAACGTCCTCACAGCGGAAGAAGGCGCGGTGACCTGGTTATGAACACACCTGCAATACAAGCGCTTGATCTCGCCACCTGCGGCCCGGTGATCCCGGTCATCGTGCTCGATCGCGTCGAAGACGCGGTGCCGATGGCACAGGCGCTGGTCGCCGGAGGCGTCAGGGTGCTCGAAGTGACGCTGCGCACACCGGTCGCGCTTCAGTGCATGGAAGCGATCGCCCGCGCGGTGCCTGAAGCCGTCGTCGGCGCCGGCACGGTGCGCAGTGCCGCCGATGCGCAGGCCGCGAAGGATGCAGGATGCCGCTTCGCCGTCAGCCCCGGCTACCGCCACGAGATCGGTCAGGCTTGCCGCCACATCGACCTGCCCCTGTTGCCGGGCGTGGCGACCGCCAGTGAGGTCATGGCGGCGAATGCCGACGGGTACTTCTTCCTGAAGTTCTTCCCGGCCTCTGCAGCCGGCGGCATTGCGATGCTCAAGGCTTTTGCCGGGCCGTTCGGCGACGTGCATTTCTGCCCGACGGGCGGCATCACCTTGGCGTCGGCGCCTCAGTTCCTGGCGCTGCCCAACGTCAAGGTGTGTGGTGGTTCGTGGCTGACGCCGTCCGATGCGGTGGCCGTGGGCGATTGGGCGCGCATCACCACGCTGGCGCGTGAGGCGGCGGCGCTGCGCTCAGGCTGAGTCCGAGCCGCAGATCAGCGCTGGATCAGCTCGACCTTGTAGCCGTCGGGGTCGGTGATGAAGGCGATCACCGTCGAGCCGCCAGCCACCGGCCCGGCTTCGCGGGTGATGGCGCCGCCGCCGGCTTTGATCGCCGCGCACGCGGCATAGGCATCGGGCACTTCGATCGCGATGTGACCGTAGGCGGTGCCGAGCTCGTAGTGGTCGACGCCGTGGTTGTAGGTCAGCTCGATCTCGGCGTGATCGGGGTTGCTGCCGTAGCCCACGAAGGCCAGGCTGTACTTGTGCTCGGGTCGATCGGTGGTGCGCAACAGCTTCATGCCCATCACGCGGGTATAGAAATCGATCGAACGCTGCAGGTCGCCGACGCGCAGCATGGTGTGGAGGAGTCTCATGCGGACATTATCCGCAGTATCGGCTTGCGCCTACGCCCTCGGCCGCGGAACACGACCATCATGCTGCTGGCCGCGCCACACGCGCTGCATCGATCCATGCTCGGCTTTATTCCTTCGGGCCTGCCGGCAGCGCTGGCTGCCCTCGTCTTGCTCTCCACGTTTCCGGCCCGGTCGCAGCCGGCACGGGAAGCTGCGCCTGTGCCGGACACGGCAGCGCCCGCCCTTTCGTTCGACATCGACATCCGCGCTCCCGAACCGGTCCGCGCCGTGCTGGAGAAGCACCTCGAACTGCAGCGCTACCGCGAAGTGGCGGACCTGGACGACAACGAGATTGCACGCCTTGCCACGATGGCGGAACGCAGCGTGCGGGAATTGCTGGGAACGCTGGGCTACTTCAGCCCGCTCGTCGCCGTCTCCCGCCAGCCGGGGACGCGCCCCACGCTGGTGGTCGCCGTCGATCCCGGCGAGAAGACCATCGTACAAACAGTCGACATCGCTTTCGAGGGCCCAGCGGCCACCACCACCGATGCCGGCACCATCGCGCAGCGCGAGCTGATCCGGGAGCGCTGGGGGCTGCCGGTGGGCCAGGAGTTCACGCAAGGGGGCTGGGACGACGCCAAGGCGCAGGCGTTGCGCCGGTTAGCCGCGCGCCGCTTTCTGGCCGGCCGGATCAGCGACAGCCTGGCCGACATCGACACCGCGACCCACCAGGCCCATCTCGGCCTGCGGCTGGATTCGGGGCCCGCCTACCGGCTTGGCGGCTTGCAGTTGGAAGGCGTCGAGCGCTACGACGCGCGGCTGGTGCCGCGGCTGGCGCGCCTGCCGGCCGGCATCGAGTACGACCGCGACAAGGTGGTGGAAGCGCAGTTGCGCCTGACGGGCAGCGGTTACTACGACTCGGCCTTCATCTTCGTCGACCCGGACGGCGATCCGGCGGCGGTGCCGGTGCACGTCACCGTGCGCGAAGCAAAGTTGCAGAAGCTGGTGCTCGGGGTCGGGCTGACCACCGACACCGGTCCGCGGCTCTCGGTCGAGCACACGCACAACAAGCTGCCGGGTGTCGGCTGGCGCGCCGTCACGGCACTGCAATTGAATCGCACGACGCCGCTGGTCCAGACCGAATGGACCGCGATCCCGGACCAGGAGGGCTGGCGCTGGAGCGTGCTCGGGCGCGCGGAACGGCTGGTCGACGGCGATCTCGCGACGCAGGGCCGCCGGTTCCGCTTCGGGCGCTTCAAGTCGGGTGACGCCATCGACCGCAACCTGTATGTGCAGTACGACCTCGCCCGCGTGCGCAGCCGGTCCGGGCTGCCACTCGATCCGGCGGTAGTCGGCGCCGGTTCGGCGCTGAGCGTGAACTATGTGTGGACGTCCCGTCACTTCAAGGAACTGCCGACGCCGACCGGAGGCTTCGGGCTTGGCGCCGAGGTCGGGGGCGGGGTCACCCTGGGCAGCGATCACAGCCCGTTCGCCCGCACGCTGGTGCGCTGGCTCGGCCTGCGGCCATTGACCAAAGGCCGGCTGCAACTGCGCGCGGAGGCCGCCGCGGTGTTGGCGCGCAGCTCGGCGCGCCTGCCCGCGACATTGCTGTTCCGCACCGGCGGCGACACCACCGTGCGCGGCTATGGCTTTCGCGACATCGGGGTTGCCTTGCCCGATGGTGCTGTCGGCCCGGGCCGTTACCAGGCGGTCGGCAGTGTCGAGTGGCAGCGGCCGATCACCCGCAACGGCGTCGACAGCGCCTGGGAAAGCCTGTTGTTCGTCGACACCGGGGCCGTCGCCGATCGCGCGAGCGAGCTGCGCGCGGTGGTGGGCGTGGGCACCGGCGTGCGGTGGCGCAGCCCCATCGGCCCGGTGGAAGGGGCGCTTGCTTATGGCGTGCGGCCGCGGCGATTTCGCTTGCACCTGACAGTGGGATTCCAGTTTTGAGACAGCCTGTCCTGGTTCGTATCGCGAGGCTGCTGCTGGGAGCAGTTGGTGTGCTGGTCCTGGCCCTGGTGGTGCTTGCGGGCGGACTGTGGTGGTGGTCGGGCACCGAAGGATCGCTGGCCTGGGTCCTTGACCGGGCAGCGCTGTCGCAGCCGCTGCGGGCTGACGGAGTCACTGGCTCGTTGCGGTCGGGACTGAAGCTGCGACGCGTGGTCTGGGAGCAGAGCGGCCTGCGCGTGGAAGCCGCCGAGGTCCAGCTCGAATGGCAACCGCTCTCGCTGCTCGCCGGCGAGTTGAAGCTGGAACAGGTGAGCGCTGCCACCGTGCAGGTGACGGATAAGCGTCCGCCTTCCGCTGCGCCGATGCGGCCGCCGCGCTCGCTGAAGCTGCCATTGCGGGTGGATGTCGACCTGGTCACCGTCGGTCGATTGGGATGGGAGGGAAGAAGCACGCTTCGAGCCACCGACCTGCGCGGCGATTACCTGTTCGACGGCCGTCACCATCAGTTCAGGCTGGCCGGGTTGACGCTGGCGAACGGCCGCTACCAAGGGCAGGCCAGCGTGGGTGCGACGGAGCCGATGGATGTGACCGCGCGGCTGCGTGGAACGGCGACAACATCCGTCCCGGGAAACACAGCGACGTTTCCGCTCGCCTTCACTGCGACTGCGCACGGTCCGCTGGCCAGGCTGGATGCG
>JANMXL010000019.1:0-1913 GCA_031380885.1 Burkholderiales bacterium
GATGTCCTGCATGTTGAAAGCGGCGGTGCCGAGACCCACGGCGACCAGGAAGCGCCGCGTGCGGCCTTGGCGCACGAACGATTTCCAACTGGTGCTGAAGTCAGGCTGCAGCAAATGCTTTGCGGTGCCCGTCGGGTTGCGGACTTCCTGCTTCCACAACGCGATCAGGTTCAATGCCATCGTGACCGCAGCGGCGCCTTGCACGACCTTAATCAGGCGCAACTGGCTGAAGTCAGCCAGCAGCACGCCGAAGGTCAGTCCACTGACCACCATGCCGATCAGCAGCATGACATACATCAACGCGACCACGCGCGGCCGGGCGCTTTCCGGGGCGATGTCGGTGGCCAAGGCCAGGCCAGCGGTTTGCGTGATTTGCGAACCGGCGCCCACCATCAAGAATGCGAGGGCTGAACTGACATGGCCTAGCCAAGGACCGGCGCGCGAGTCGCCCGACAGCAGGATCAGCGCAAACGGCATGATGGCAAAGCCGCCGAACTGCAGCCAGGTGCCCATCCAGATGTAGGGCACGCGCTTCCAGCCGAGCACCGAGCGGTGGGTGTCGGACTTGAAGCCGACCAAGGCCCGGAACGGTGCGAACACCAAAGGCAACGCCACCATCAGCGACACCAGCCAGGCGGCCATGCCCATCTCGACGATCATTACGCGGTTCAGCGTGCCGATCAACAGCACGGTCGCCATGCCGACTGTCACCTGGAACAGCGACAGGCGCATCAATCGGCCGAACGGCAGCTCGGTTGTCGCCACATCGGCAAACGGAAGAAAGCGCGGCGCGACATCGAGCCATTGCCTGGCCCGCAGCACCAGCAGCGTCGGTCTGCTCATCGGCGCACCAGCTCCAGTGCCTGCGAGGTGTAGAAGCCGCTGGAAATGCGCTGGGTGCGCCCCCGCATCCAGCCCTGCAGCGACGGATCGGCCGCCAGAAGGCGGTGCAACGTGGACTCGGCCACCGGCTCGATCCACGGCGCGCGGTCACTGCGCGGCAACAGCCGGCCGATGGCTCTGAAGGCGATCAGCGCCGGGTTGCTCGGTGCGTAGGTAAACAGCAGAGCGCAGCGGGCGCGTTGGGCCAGGCCCGCCACGACGCGCACCGCGTCGGGTGTGCAGTAGTGAATCAGCGAGTCCATACCGACGACATAGTCGAAATCACCGAGTGCCGGGTCGAGCATGTCGCCAGAACGGAAATCGATGCGACCGACGCTGTACTCGCTGGTCAGTTCGGCAGGCTGGCGGTCACGTGCCAGATCCACCAGCGTCGGCGAGAGGTCGATGGCCAGCACATGCGCACCACGCCTTGCGGCCTCGACGGCCAGGGCGCCTGTGCCACAACCGGCGTCGAGCACGCGCAGCCCGCTCATGTCTTGCGGCAGCCAGTCGAGCAGCGTGGCGCGCATGCGGTCACGACCGGCACGCACTGTCGCGCGGATGCGCCCGACCGGCGCGTCGGAGGTCAGGCGGGCCCATGCCTGCACGGCGGTGCGATCGAAATAGTCTTCGATCTTGCTGCGGCGTTCGAGGTAGCTGAGCGGGTTCATGCAAGCATCCGGTGGGGCATCGGGGGGGGAGAGGTGTGGTGCGATCAATCGAAGCCGAGCAGGTCGAAGATGTCGCGGTCCTTCATCGGCACCGCATTCATCGGCTCGGTGCCCAGCCACAACGAGGCGGCCAGACGCATGTACTCGTTTTGCACCGCTTCGAGCTCGGGCGAGTACTCCATCTCGAACAGGGTTGACTTTTTCAGCCGGCTCCGACGGATCACGTCCAGGTCGGGGAAGTGCGCCGCCAGCTTCAGGCCGATCTTGTTGTTGTACTTGTCGATCTGGTCGGTGGCCGCGCTGCGGTTGGCGATCACGCCGCCCAGGCGCACGTTGTAGTTCTTCGCCTTGGCGCCGATG
>JANMXL010000073.1:0-4220 GCA_031380885.1 Burkholderiales bacterium
GGCCGCGATGACCGCGCTGCTGATCGGCCTGGCCTTCGGGCCGTGGGTCATACGCCGGCTGACCGCGCTGAAGATCGGCCAGCCGATCCGTGAGTACGGCATCCAGCAGCACCTTGCCAAGTCGGGCACGCCGACGATGGGTGGCGTGCTCATCCTGATCGGCATCGCGGTGTCGACGCTGCTGTGGTTCGACTGGTCGAACCGCTTCGTCTGGATCGTGCTGCTGGTGACGCTCGGCTTCGGCGCGATCGGCTGGGTCGACGACTGGCGCAAGGTGGTCGACAAGAACCCGGAAGGCATGCGCTCGCGCGACAAGTTTTTCTGGCAGTCGCTGATCGGGCTGATGGCGGCGTTCTACCTCGCATTCAGCGTCAGCGAAACCTCGAACCTGCGCGTCTTCGAGCTGTTCGTGCGCTGGGTGCAAAGCGGCTTCTCGAACGACCTGCCGCCGGCGGCCGACCTGATCGTGCCGTTCTTCAAGACGATCAGCTACCCGCTGGGTGTGTACGGTTTCATCGTGCTGACCTGGTTCGTCATCGTCGGCGCGAGCAACGCGGTGAATCTGACCGACGGCCTCGATGGCCTGGCCATCATGCCGGTGGTGATGGTGGCCTCGGCGCTCGGCGTGTTCGCTTATGTGACCGGCAACGCCTACTTCAGCAAGTACCTGCTGTTCCCGCACATTCCCGGCAGCGGCGAGTTGCTGGTGTTCTGCGCCGCGACCGCCGGTGCTGGCCTGGCCTTTCTGTGGTTCAACACGCACCCGGCGCAGGTGTTCATGGGCGATGTGGGCGCGCTGTCGTTGGGCGGCGCACTGGGCACCGTGGCCGTCATCACGCGGCAGGAAATCGTGCTCGGCATCATGGGCGGCGTGTTCGTTGTCGAGGCGCTGTCGGTGATGCTGCAGGTGAGCTGGTTCAAGTACACCCGCAAGCGTTACGGCACCGGCCAGCGCATTCTGAAGATGGCGCCGCTGCACCACCATTTCGAGAAGTCGGGCTGGAAGGAAACGCAGGTCGTCGTGCGCTTCTGGATCATCACGATGTTGCTGTGCCTGATCGGGCTGGCCAGCCTGAAGCTGCGGTGAGCGAGGCGCAGCGATGAACCATCTTCGAGGGCTCACGGTGCTGGTGCTGGGCCTCGGCGACTCCGGCCTCGCGATGGCGCGCTGGAGCGCGCGTTGCGGCGCGGCGGTGCGCGTCTGGGACTCGCGTGAATCGCCACCGCAGGCCGCAACGCTGGCCGAGCAGCTGCCGCAGGCGCTGATGTTGAAGGGCGAGCTGACCGAGGCGGCACTCGACGGCGTGCAGCTGGTGTTGAAGAGCCCGGGTCTGTCGCCGACCGATGTGCGCATCGCTGCGCTGCTGAACGCGGCCAGCGCGCGTGGCATCGCGGTGCAAGGCGAGCTCGATCTGTACGCCCGCGCGCTGGCTGACTTGGAAGCCGAGCGCGGCTACGCGCCACAGGTGCTGGCCGTCACCGGCACCAATGGCAAGACCACGACCACCGCGATGACCGCTCTGCTGGTCGAGCGCGTCGGCCAGCGCGTCGCGGTCGCCGGCAACATCGGCCCGACGATGCTGCAGACGCTGGCCGATGCGCTCGATGGCGACGCCGATGCGTTGCCACAGGTCTGGGTGCTCGAACTCAGCAGCTTTCAGCTCGATGGCGTCACCGGCTTCGAGCCCGATGCCGCAGCCGTCCTCAATATCACCGAAGACCACCTCGACTGGCACGGCTCGATGGCGAACTATGCCGCCGCCAAAGCCCGCATCTGGGGATGCAAAGCGGTGCTGGTCGCCAACCGCGACGATGCCCGCGTCGAAGCGCTGATGCAGGCCGCGCAGCCGCAGGCGCCTGCTGCCAAGGCCAATGCGAAAGCCCGCGCACCGGCGGTCGCCGCCCGCACCGTCGTTCGCTTCGGGCTCGACGCGCCGCAGCACCCGGGCGACTTCGGGCTGATCACCGAGAACGGTGTCGCCTGGCTGGTGCGTGCACTCCAAGCCGACGACAGCTTCCCCCGCAAGCGGGTGCGTTCGGGGGTCCAGGTCGAAGCCGAAGACCTGCACATCCAGCGGTTGATGCCGGCCGACGCATTGCGCGTGCGCGGGCGCCACAACGCGGCGAACGCGCTGGCCGCGCTGGCGCTGGCCACGGCCATCGGGTGCCCGCTGGCGCCGATGCTGCATGGCCTGCGCGACTACGCCGGCGAGCCGCACCGTGTGGCGCATGTCGCCACCGTCGACGGCATCGATGCCTATGACGACAGCAAGGGCACCAACGTCGGCGCGACGGTCGCTGCACTCGTGGGTCTGGGTGCCGACAAAGAACCGTCGAAGCTGGTCGTGATCCTCGGCGGCGACGGCAAAGGGCAGGACTTCTCGCCACTGGCCGAGCCGGTGCGCCGCCATGCGCGTGCGGTGGCAACGCTGGGCCGCGACGCGGCGCTGATCGAAGCGGCACTCGCATCGATCGAGCCGTTGCTGCTGCAGCGCCACGCCACGCTGGAGGCCGCCACGCGCTGGTCGTTCGCGCAGGCGCGGCCGGGCGACGCGGTGCTGCTGAGCCCGGCCTGCGCCAGCCTCGACATGTTCCGCAACTACGCCCACCGCGCCGACGTCTTCATCAGCGAAGTGCGAGCGATCGCGGCCGATGCGGGGGTGGCGGCATGAGCGCTTTATTGCAGACGCTGCGCATCGATGCGCTGAAGGCGCGCGTGATGGGCCTGTGGCCTCGCGATGCGTCCGAGGGCGGTGCCGTCCCGGTGCGCGACTGGATCAATGTGACATCGGGCAGCCCGACGCGCGTGCTGGCTTTCGACCAGGCCTTGCTGTGCGTCGTGGTGGGCCTGCTGGCCCTCGGTGTCGTGATGGTCTATAGCGCGTCGATCGCGATGCCGGACAACCCTCGGCTCTCGTTCTACACGCCGACGTATTTCCTGTCGCGCCATGTGCTGTCGCTGTGCATCGCCTGTGTGGCGGCGCTGATCGTCGTGCAGGTGCCGGTCAGTGTGTGGGAGGCTACGGCGCCGTGGATCTTCGTCGCGGCCCTGTTTCTGCTCGTCGTGGTGCTGATCCCGGCCGTCAGCGGCCATGGCGTCAAGGGCGCACGGCGCTGGCTGCCGTTGGGCTTCATGACCTTCCAGCCCTCCGAACTCGCCAAGCTGGCGATGGCGATGTATGCCGCGGGCTACATGGTGCGCAAGATGGACGCCCGCGAGAACTTCTGGCAAGCGGTGCTGCCGATGGCCTTCGCAGTGGCGGTGGTCGGGTTGCTGCTGCTGGCCGAACCGGACATGGGCGCCTTCATGGTGATTGCGACGATCGCGATGGGCATCCTGTTCTTAGGCGGCGTCAACGGCCGGATGTTCCTGCTGATCACCGCGGTGCTGATCGGCGCGTTCGTGCTGATGATCACGCTGAGCGAGTGGCGGCGCGAGCGCATCTTTGCGTATCTGAACCCGTGGGACGAGAAGTACACACTGGGCAAGGCCTACCAGCTGTCGCATTCGCTGATCGCCTTCGGACGCGGCGAGATCTTCGGTCAGGGCCTGGGCGCAAGCGTCGAGAAGCTGCACTACCTGCCCGAGGCGCACACCGATTTCCTGCTCGCGGTGATTGGCGAGGAACTCGGCCTGGTCGGCGTCGCCTGCGTCATCGTCGCCTTTTTCTGGCTGTCGCGAAGGTTGTTCTACATCGGCCGCCAGGCGATCGCGCTCGACCGCGTCTATGCCGGTCTGTATGCGCAAGGCATCGGGCTGTGGATGGGCGGCCAGGCCTTCATCAATATGGGTGTCAATCTTGGTGTGTTGCCGACCAAGGGACTGACGCTGCCGTTGATGAGCTTTGGCGGCTCGGCGATCTTGATGAACATGATTGCGTTGGCCATCGTGGCGCGGGTTGATATCGAGAATCGGCAACTGATGCGGGGAGGTCGGGCATGAACGCCTGTTTGCCTTTCGTTGCACTGCGCCGGGGTTCCGCCCCGGCAGGCGGGTCACTTTTTTCTGCGGGGCCAGAAAAAAGTAACCAAAAAAGAGGCCCTGAACACCAGCCATTTGGTGACCACGCTTCGGACAAAGGTGAACGGCAAAGGCTGTGGCACAAGAAGCCCCACCGAGGACCCGAAGGTTCGAGGCGCAGCGATACCGCATGTTTGAACCTGAGCGACGTAACCGTTGAGGTAGCTCGGAGAGTGTTCTCGGGCCAGAGCCTGTGAAG
>JANMXL010000095.1:0-2290 GCA_031380885.1 Burkholderiales bacterium
CAGCACCAGCACCACCACCGACAGCACGCTCAGCCAGGCGGCCTGGCCATGCGCGCCGAAGTGATCGATCATCACGCCGCTGAAAGACGGGCCGACCGCGCCGCCGACGGTGTAGCCGGTGATCATCGCGGCGGTGCCAGCGATGGCTGACGACGAGGCGAACTGATGCGCCACGCGGATCATCGTCAGCGTGTACAGCGCACCGCCGACCGCGCCCCAGACGAAGGCACAGATCCACAGCACGGGGGGCCAGACCGCCGCAGTCGCGAAGGCCGCCGAGGCACTCAACAACAGCACCCCGGCCAACCCGAAGACGGCGCGCGGCGAGACGTGGTCGGACAGCCAGCCGCAGGGGTATTGCAGGGCGAAGCTGCCCACGCCGAGCGCACCGGCCAGCGACGTCGCCGCCGCCAGCGACAGACCAGACTGCGAACCGTAGGCGGTGGTGATCGAGCCGAGACCGGCCTCGAACACACCGCCGACAAAAGCGATCGTCACCAGACCCGGCACGCTGCAGATCGTGGCCCACAGGCCGGCCGGCAGCGCATCCTCATTGCTGGCCTGCAAGGCACTGACCCCGCGACCGAAGGTGACGAACAGCCCCGCCAGCATCAGCGATGCGGCAAACACCGTCAGCGCCTGTGGCGACAGTGGCAACAAGCCCGGCAGGAACGGCCCGATGGCGAGCGCGCCGCCGAGCGCGCTCTGGTACAGCCCGGTGAAACGACCGCGCCGGTCAGGCGGTGCGTTGTGCGCGATCAGCGCTTCGGTGCCGTTCCAGACCGCCGCTGCGCCGATGCCACCCAGCACCGCCAGCGCACACCACAGCGCGTAATTCGAGGTGAGGGCGTAACCCAGCGTCGCCAGCGCTTCCAGGCTCATACCAATGCGGTAGGCGGTGGCCACGCCGAGCCGCGCGAACACCTGCGGCATCAGCGGCACCAGCAGCGCCACCGTCAGGAAAGGCAGCATCGCCAGCACACCGATCGCCGAGGCGCTAACACCAGCCGTCTGCAGCCGCACCGCGAGCACCGGTTGCAGCATCGAGAACGACATCACCATCAGCGTGGTGGCGCAGGCCACCCGCAGCAGGGCGATCAGGGCGGTGCGGTCGGTGGCGGGGCCAGGCAGGTCGGCCGGAGAGGCACTCACCGGCGGGGCGCTCCGGCGACAACCGGCTTGTCATCGAAATAGCACTCGCCGCCCGCCCAGCGTCCGCCCAGGTCGCCACAGATGCCTTGCGCATGCCAGACCTTCAGGCCGAACACGGCGATCACCACCACCAGCCCGCCCAGCATCAACAACCCCTTGTCTTTCATCGAATCACAGCCAGCCCTTGCGCCGGAAATAGATGAAGGGCGCGGCGACCGACACCACCATCAAGGCAATGGCGAACGGATACCCGTATTGCCACTGCAGCTCGGGCATGGCCTGAAAGTTCATGCCGTAAACGCTGGCGATCAGCGTTGGCGGCAGCAACCCGACGCTGGCCACCGAGAACAGTTTGATGATCTTGTTCTGATTGATGTTGATGAAGCCCACCGTCGCGTTCATCAGGAAGTTGATCTTGTCGAACAGGAAGGTGGTGTGGCTGTCCAGCGAGTCGATGTCGCGCATGATCTGCCGCGCCTCCTCAAACTGCTCGGCATTGAGCAGCCGGCTGCGCATCATGAAGCTGACCGCGCGCCGGGTGTCCATCACATTGCGCCGGATGCGGCCGTTCAGGTCTTCTTCCTTCGCGATGGCTGACAGCGCCTCGGCGGCCATCGCATCGTTGACGTCTTGCTTCAGCACCCGCTGGCTGACTTTTTCGAGCGCGTCATAGATGCCTTCGAGCGCGTCGGCGCTGTACTCGGCGTCGGCGTCGTACAGCTTGAGCAGCACGTCCTTCGCATCTTCGATCAGCGCCGGAATGCGCCGCGCGCGCAGCCGGAGCAGCCGGAACACCGGCAGCTCCTCGCCGTGCACCGAGAACAGCACGTTCTTGAACAGGATGAACGCGACCCGCACGTTGCGCGGCGTCTCGTCGTCATCGATCAGGAAGTCGGAGCGTATGTGCAGCTCGCCGTTGTCTTCTTCGTAGAAACGGGCCGACTCTTCCAGGTCATCGTCGACCGCATCATCGGGAATCGTGACGCCGAAGTGCTGCGCGATCCAGCCTTTTTCCTCCGCCGTGGGCGCGTCGAGGTCGACCCACACCGGCTGCACGTTGGACAGCGCGTCGCGGCTTTCGATCTCTTCCTGGAACAGCCGACCATGGGCCAGCGAAAAGACATTGAGCATGCAAGCT
>JANMXL010000113.1:0-5526 GCA_031380885.1 Burkholderiales bacterium
CATCGCCAGCATGGCGCGCGCGGTGGCTTGCCCGTGCAGCGTGGCGGCTTCCATCTGGCGCAAATACGCGTGTTGATTCGACCGCACGGCGCGCCCAGGCGTGTAGCGCGTCAGCGCATTGAAGCCGGGCAAGCCGGGCGCCGTGTCGCGGCCCAGCCCGCGCACGTCCCAGCCGGGGCGCTGGCTCCAGGTGCGCACCAAGTGCGCAAACTGCCCAGGGAAATTCTGGTGAACGACGAGCACGCGCATCAACGCTCCCGTAGGCTTTCGCCCACCGTCTTCTGAACCGGGCTCAGCAAATAGTCGATCACCCGGCGCTGGCCGGTCTTGATCTCGGCGGTGATGTTCATGCCCGGGCTCAGGTGGATGCGCTTGCCGTCCACCGCCATGCTGTTCTGGCTGAACCGCAGGGTGGCGGGAAAGATGGCGCCGCGTTTTTCGTCGGCGACCGCATCGGCCGTCACGCTGCTGACGGTGGCATCGACCGTGCCGTAGCGGGTGTATGGAAACGTCTCCAGCTTGATGGTCGCAAGTTGCCCGGCGTTGACGAAGCCGATGTCTTTGTTGTCGATCACGACCTCGGCGGTGACTTCGGCATCCTTGGGCACGATCACCATCAGCACCTGTGCCTCGGTCACCACGCCGCCTTCGGTGTGCACCGCCACCTGCTGCACGGTGCCGTCCACCGGCGCAGTCAGTTGCGTCAGCCGGGAGCGCTGCTGCGCCTTGTTTACCTCCTGGGTGAACTGCTGCCGCTTCAGGATCGCCTGGGCCTGCCGTTCGCTGAGTGAGCGCTGCGCCTCGGCCAGGTACGCCGCACGCGCTTGCGTGGTTTCTCTGGACGCCGCCTGGGCTTCGGCAAGCCTCGCCTGCTGTGTGGCCAGATCGCGCTCCTGTTCGATGCGCTCGCGGGTGCGGTCCTGGCCGGCGTGGCCGGACATGAAGCCTTTGTCTGCCAGCACCTTGAAATCGATCTCTCGCTGCCTGGCCATCGGCAGCGTGGCGTCCAGTTTGGCAATCGTCTCGCGCACGGTTGCCAGCTCGGCTTGGCGGTGTGCCTGCTCGGCATCGAGCTTGGCCAGCCGGGCAGAGATGTCTTGCCATTCGGCATCCAGTTGAGCGCTGACGTGGCTGGTCGCTGCGGTCGCAAGCGTTGGAGCCCGCTGAGAACGCAGCGCTTGAATCAACGCCGTGGTGCGCCACTCCTCTGACTGTGCCCATGCGAGTTGCTCCTGCGCATTGGCGCCGTCGGCGCTGGCATTGGTGGCGTCGAGCTCCACCAGCACCTGCCCCGCTTTGACCGCGTCGCCGTCCTTCACCAGCACCTTGCGCACGACGCTGGTTTCCAGCGGCTGCAGCGTCTTGGTCCGCTCGCTCACCACGATGCGACCGGGCGCCACCGCCACGATGTCGATCTGCCCGACGACGCTCCACGCCAGCGCGATGACGAACAGTGCGCAGATGGCGATGGCAAAGCGCCGCGGGGCCGGGTGCACCGGCGTTTCCTGCAGGCTGAGCGCAGCGGGCAGAAAGGCGGCTTCGTCAGCCAGGCGTTTGGGCCCCGACAAGTCGTGCCGCATGGCCCACACGGCGCCGAAGATGGCGCGGTAGCGGGCCAGAAGGTCGAGAGCAGGGTGGTTCTGCGTGGCGGAGCTTGGCATTCTGAGTCTCGCGTAAGTGTTGAACTTGATATCACTAAGAGATAGCATCAACTCATGAATTCCAGGCATCGCCGCACGCTGACATTGCTGCGAGTGCAGCCCACGCCTAAGACGCTGGCGTGGGCAGACATCGAGGCCTTGTTGATGGCTTTGGGTGCGAGGCGTGTGAAACGGGGTGGTTCAGCGGTTAGCTTTGAATTGAATGGCGTGCGGCTGGATGTGCATCGGCCGCATCCGCAAAAGGAGGCCAAACCGTATGTGGTCAAAAACACAGCACAGTTCTTGACATTGGCAGGAGTCGAAGAATGAACACGATGATCTACAAGGGCTATGCGGCGCGCATCGAGTACAGCGAAGAAGACGGCTGCTTCGTCGGCCACTTGGCGGGCATCCGCGACATCGTGGGCTTCGACGCCACGACGGTCGATGAGCTGAAGCAGCGATTTCACGAGGCAGTGGACGGTTACCTGTGGGGTTGCGAACAGCTCGGCACAGCACCCAACAAACCGTTTTCGGGGCGGTTGTTGCTGCGCGTCCCGGCCGAACTGCATGCTCGCGCCAGCGTGGCGGCGCAGGTCACCGGCATGAGCTTGAACCAGTGGGCCACGCGTGCCTTGGAACACGCGGTCGACAGCCACGGCCCGTGATGTGTCGAGGGTTCCCATCGTGCCGCTCATTCCTGCTCGCACCGTGAGGGCGGTGCAGCAGTCGTCGACGGCGCACCCCCTTGCATCGCCCACAGCCGCGCATACAGCCCTTGCGGCTGCGCTCGCAATTCGTCGTGTGAGCCCGTTTCGACCACGCTGCCCTTGTCCATCACGACGATGCGAGTCGCCCGGCGCACCGCGCTCAGGCGGTGGGCGATCACCAGCACCGTGCGGCCCTGGCAAATGTGCGCCATGTTGCGCTGGATGATCGCTTCGCTTTCGTAGTCGAGCGCGCTGGTGGCTTCGTCGAAGATCAGGATGCGCGGCTGGTTGAACAGCGCGCGGGCAATCGCGACGCGCTGGCGCTGGCCGCCCGAGAGGCTGGCGCCTTGCTCGCCGACCAGCGTGTCGTAGCCCTCGGGCAGCTCGCTGATGAAGTCGTGCGCGCCGGCCAGTTGGGCGGCACGCAGCACTTGCTCGATGGGTGCGGCGGGGTCGGTGATGGCAATGTTCTCGCGCACGCTGCGGTGGAACAGCAGGTTGTCTTGCAGCACCACGCCGATCTGGCGACGCAGCTGTGCCGCATCGACCAGCCCGATGTCGATGCCGTCGATCAGGATGCGCCCCTGCTCGGGCGTGTACAGCCGCTGCACCAGCTTCGTCAGCGTGCTTTTGCCGGAACCTGACCGCCCGACGATGCCGATCACCTCGCCGGGGCGGATGTCGAGGCTGAAGCCTTGCAGCACTGGCGCAGCCTCGGGCCGGTAGCGGAACGTCACCTGATCGAGCGTGATCTGGCCGCGGATCGGCGGCAGCTGTGCCGCGTTGCTTGGAGGCACCTCGGTGCGCGCATTCAGCACATCGCCCAAGCGTGCCATCGAAATGCCGGTCTGCTGGAAGTCGGTCCACATCTGCGCCATGCGCATGATGGGCTGGCTGACGCGGCCGGCAAACATGTTGAAGGCGACGAACATGCCCACCGTCAACTGCCCTTCGATCACCAGGTGCGCGCCGTACCAGAGCGTGGCGGCGTTCACCAACTTGCCGATCAGGTTGACGCCTTCGTGTGCGAAACCGGCCAGCGTCTGTGTGCGAAAGCTGGCCGACACATAGGCCGCGAGCTGGCTGTCCCAGCGGCGCGCCATCGCCGGTTCGAGCGCGGTGGCCTTCACGGTTTGAATGCCGGTGACGGTCTCGACCAGCAAGGCCTGGTTTTCGGCGCCGCGCGCGAACTTCTCGTCGAGGCGGGCGCGCAGCACCGGCACCACCGCGAGGCTCAGGCCCAGGTACAGCGGCAGCGACACCAGCACGATCAATGTCAGCGGCACGCTGTACAAAAACATCACCGCGATGAAGACGACCGAGAACAGCACATCCAACACCAGCGTCAGCGCATTGCCGGTCAAGAAGCTGCGGATGTTTTCCAGCTCGCGCACGCGGGCCACCGAATCGCCGACGCGGCGCGCCTGGAAGTAGGCCAGCGGCAGGTTCAACAAATGCCGAAACAGCCGCGCACCCAGTTCCACATCGATGCGGCTGGTGGTGTGGCTGAACACATAGCTGCGCAGCGCGGTCAACACACTCTCGAACACCACCACGACGACCAGGCCGATGACCAGCACATCGAGCGTGGTCAGGCCGCGGTGCACCAGCACCTTGTCCATCACCACCTGAAAGAACAGCGGGCTGACCAGTGCAAACAACTGCAGAAACAAGCTGATCGCCATCACCTCGCCAAACAGCCGCCGGTACTTGACGAGGCTGGGGATGAACCAGCTGAAGTCAAACCGCGCCAGCTCGCCAGCCAGCGAAGCGCGGCTGGTGATCAGGATCAGCTCGCCGGTCCATTGGGTGGCGAAGACATCGAGCGGCTCGATCGTTGGGCGCGCGCCATTCACTGGCGATGCGCCCGCAGCACCTGACGGGTCTTGAAACAGCACGCGCTGGCCGTCGCACTGGGCAAGCACAACGACGCGCGGCGTGCCGCCTTTATCGGCTTTCAACACCGCCAGGGCGGGCAGCGCGGCGAGGCTCAGGCGATCGATGCGGCTGCGGCTGCGTTTGGCTTTCAGGCCGATGTGCCGGGCTGCGATCAGCAGGTCGTCGATGTCGATTCGATGGCTGGCCGGCCAGCCGAGCTGATGGGCGAGCGTGGCCGGATCGGCGGCGATGTGGTGCAGGCGGGCGATCAGGCACAGCGCCTGCAAGCCGCTGTGCGGCGCAGCGTCGATCGCGGGGCTCTCGCCGCCATCGCGCGCGCTCGACGTGATGGCCAAGGGATCGTGTCGGTCCGATCGAGCGGTCTCCAGCGGGCCCATGCGCATTCCCTCGATGCCGTTTCAAAACGTTTCAAGGTCAGTCTGCACACGGCGCCACGCTTCGGATACCCCCCAAATCCAGGGAGCTGTAAGGTCTTACAGGTACCCCCTGTTCGGGGGATGACGGGCGATGAAAAACCACTCTGATCGCGGTCTGATGGCGTTTGCCGCCGGTCACTTCGATGGCAAGGCCTCGATCTGATCAGCAATGCGATCCGCTGCATTGCTGTCATCGGTCATCAACCCTGCGTGGTGCCGGCAGGCCGCGGCGATCGTGGCGTCGTTCTGCAATCGCTCCAGCGTCTCCGCCCACTGCCGCACCGATCTGCGCGATGTCAGCCGCAGCGCGACGCCGCGTTTGACCAATCGCGTGGCGTTGTCGAACTGGTCGTGCGCAAACGGCAGCACCGCTTGCGGCAGGCCCGCGGCCAGCGCCTGCGCGGTGGTGCCGATGCCGCCGTGGTGCACCAGCGCGACCAGCCGGGGCAGCAGCGCGTCGAACGGTGCATAGCTCACGGCGTGAGCGTGGGGCGGCAGCGGGTTCGGCAGTTGGTCGGCGTAAGGCGTGATCAGCAGGGCGCGCTGGTTCAATGCGGCCGATGAGGCCAGTGCCCGGGCGAAGAAATTGCGGCCTTGCGCCATCGCCGATCCCGGAGTGAACCCGATCGGTGCTGGGCCCGCTTCCAGGAAACTCAGCAGCGCCGGGTCGAGCGCCTGCGCCGCCGTGCCCGACCATCGGGGGAAGCCGGTGGTCACCGCCTGCGGTGGCCAGTCATCTTGTTTCGGTGCAAACCACTCCGGCCAGGCGCACACCACGCGCTCTGGGCTGTTGATCCAGTGGCTCAGCAGGCGGCGCACCGGTGGCAAGCCCAGGTCGCGGCGGATGCGGTCGAAGCCGGG
>JANMXL010000163.1:0-3545 GCA_031380885.1 Burkholderiales bacterium
CGCAACCCGACGGGCACCGCAAAGCATTTGCTGCAGCCTGACTTCAGCACCAGTTGGAAATCGTTCGTGCGCCAAGGCCGCACGCGGCGCTTCCTGGTCGCCGTGGGTCTCGGCACCGCCGCTTTCAACATGCAGGACATCATCCTCGAGCCCTATGGCGGCGAGATTCTCAAGCTCACCGTGGGCGCCACCACGATACTGACCGCCCTGCTGGCAGGCGGTGCCCTGCTGGCCTTCGGCCTCGCTGCGCGCTGGCTGGGCAAAGGCATCGACGCATTGCGCTTGGCGTCCTTCGGCATCCTGATCGGCATCGTGGCTTTTTCAGCGGTGATCTTCGCCGCACCGCTCGGCTCGGCCGGCCTCTTCCGTGTCGGCGCGGCCTTGATCGGCTTCGGCGGTGGCCTGTTTGCGGTCAGCACGCTGACGGTGGCCATGAGCCTGGAGAAACCGGGCCAGATCGGTCTGGCGCTCGGAGCTTGGGGCGCAGTGCAGGCGACAGCTGGTGGCGTCGCCATCGCGCTCGGCGGGGCCTTGCGCGACATCGTCACCAGCATGGCCTCGCGAGGGATGCTGGGGACGGGGCTGGCCGACCCGTCGGTCGGATACAGCGTCGTCTACCACCTTGAAATCGGGCTGATGTTCGCCACTCTGATCGCGATCGGTCCGCTGGTGCGCATGTCGACCGAGCAACGTTTGCATCACGATCCAAAGTTCGGGTTGGCCGAATTCCCCGGCTGATCATTTTTTGCGGGCAAGAAGGAGATCACATCATGGGTACTGGAGCCATCACCGGCTACATCGACGTCGCACAACTCGTGCTCTACGCTTTCTGGATCTTCTTTTTCGGTCTGGTGTATTACCTCCAGATGGAAAGCAAGCGCGAGGGCTTCCCGCTGGAAACCGTTTACCCGTCCGGCGAAATGCGCCAGACGCCGGGATTCGTCGGCATGCCCACACCCAAGACCTTCCTGCTGCCGCATGGTGAGTCGGTGACAGTGCCCAACGACAAGGTCTCGCCGCAAACGCTGCGTGCCGAGCCGTTGCACCGCATGATCGGCGCACCGCTGGTGCCCACCGGCAACCCGATGCTTGACGGTGTAGGCCCGGGTGCGTACGCCGACCGCGCCGATGTGCCCGACTACACCTGGGAAGGCAATGTGAAGATCGTTCCGCTGCGCATGGCAACCGACTTCGGTGTCGCGTCCAATGACGCCGACCCGCGCGGTCTGGAAGTGATCGGGGCCGATGGTGAAGTCGCTGGTACCGTGCATGACCTGTGGGTCGACAAGTCGGAGATGATGTTCCGCTACATCGAAGTCACCGTGCCCGCGGGCGGGGCGACGCGCAACGTGATGTTGCCGATGAATTTCGCCCGCATCAAGTCCGACCATGTGAAGGTCGCATCGATCCTCAGCCACCAGTTCGCGCAGGTGCCGTTCACCAAGAGCGCTGAACAGATCACGCTGCTGGAAGAAGAAAAGATCATGGCCTACTACGGTGGCGGCACGCTGTACGCAACGCCCGATCGCCAGGAACCCCTGATATGAAAGTGAACTACGACGGGCACACGCACGAACACGAGTTCGAGCCCGAGTACGGCCTGCCGGAGCCGCTGCCCTCCGGGGAGCGCGTGCTGTGGCAAGGCTCGCCGGACTGGCGCGTGCTGGCCCGTCATGTGTTCCATGTGCGCACGTTGGCGCTGTACTTTGCGGCCATCCTGATCATCCGCGGCGCCTTCGTGCTGAACGACGGCGGCACCCCAGCCGCCGCGCTGAAAGCGGTCGGCATGACGCTGCCGCTGGTGATGTTGGCGCTCGGCATCGCACTCGGGCTGGCCTTGCTGTGCGCTCGCACGACGGTCTACACCATCACCGACAAGCGGGTCACCATGCGCGTTGGCATCGTGCTGAACCTGACCTTTAACCTGCCCTTCGCGCGCATCGCCGGTGCAGGTTTTCGCAAGGTCGGTGCAGACGCTGGCGACATCCCGTTGACACTGGCCGGCACCGACCAGATCGCCTTCTTGCACCTGTGGCCGCACGCTCGGCCATGGCGCATCGCCAAGGCCGAGCCGATGCTGCGCTGCGTGCCGCATGCCGAAGAGGTGGCAAGGGTGCTGGGCCAAGCATGGTCGCAATCGCGGGGGCTGGAGTTGAATCCCCTGGTGGCGAACACGCCTGGAGCGACACGCCAACGTGGCTACGCGGTGGCGGGTGAGCCGCGCCTGACACAAGGCGCTTGAGATGGTTGCCTTGACCGCTGCCAACGTCATGCCGCGCCGGGTGCTGCTGACGATCGGCATCGTGCTGCTGGGCACACTGATCGCCGTCGCTGCAGTGCGCCTGTCGGGCACCAACATCAGCGCGCCGGACGAAGCGGCGGTGGCCTTGCGTGAACTGCGTTTTGAAGACCGGCCCGATGGCAGCGTGGTCGTGATCGATGCCACCACCAAATCGGTGATCCACATCATGACCGGCGAGAACGGTTTCTTCCGCGGGGCGCTGCGCGGCCTCGCGCGTGAGCGCCGCCGCAACGGCCTGGGCTCCGAACAGCCGTTTCAACTGATCGGTCGCGCCGACGGCCGGCTGACACTCGTTGACCCCGCCACCGGGCAGCGCATCGACCTGGAGTCGTTCGGCCCGACCAACGCCGCCGTGTTCGCCCGTTTCATGAACGACCAGCCCACTGGCCATTGAGTCCGCATACCCATCACGCTCGGAGCAGTCAATGAACACCACCACCCTACGCGCCCCCAACGAATCCACCACCACCGCGCTGCAGAACACGGTGCTGACGCCCCGTTTCTACACCACCGATTTCGACGCCATGGACCGGATGGATGTCAGTTCGGTGCGCGCACAGTGGGACGTGCTGATGGAAGAATTTCGCGCCGACTCGAACACCGACCATTTCCAGCGCCCGGACGACATGGTGGGCCAGGACTACTCCTCCCAGCTGCCGCCAGCGCTGTACAAGGAATTCGGTGACTTCCTGATCAGCTCGGTCACCAGTGAGTTTTCAGGCTGCGTGCTGTACACCGAGATGAAGAAGCGCGTGACCAACCCGGACATCAAGGAACTGATGTCGCTGATGGCGCGCGACGAAAGCCGCCACGCCGGCTTCATCAACCAGTGGTTGAAGGATTTCGGCATCGGCGTTGACCTGGGCTTCCTGGTGAAGGCCAAGAAGTACACCTACTTCCGTCCGAAGTTCATCTTCTACGCAACTTACCTGTCAGAAAAGATCGGCTACGCCCGCTACATTGCGATCTACCGCCAGGTCGAGCGCCACCCCGAGCTGTGCTTTCACCCGATCTTCAAGTGGTTCGAGCTGTGGTGCAACGATGAATTCCGCCACGGCGAGGCGTTCGCGCTGCTGATGCGCGCCAACCCCAAACTGCTGACCGGCGTCAACAAGCTGTGGATCCGCTTCTTTGTGCTGGCGGTCTACGCGACGATGTATGTGCGGGATCACCAGCGCCCGGAAATGCACGCCGCGATGGGCCTGAACCCGACCGAGTACGACTACCACGTGTTCCGCATCAC
>JANMXL010000193.1:0-11410 GCA_031380885.1 Burkholderiales bacterium
GGGCAGTGGCGATATCGGCCCCAGTGACCCCGGCGGCGCGCCGGCCCAGAGCCTGCGCAGCCGCGCCAGCTCGGCATCGAAGCTCGCATTGATGCGCAGCGTCTCGGCCTGCTGGTTCTGGATCAGCGCACGCTGCGCCTCGGCAGTGGCATCGATGCCATCGAGCTGCTGCTTCAACCGCGTCGGCATCGTGCGGCCGACGTAGAACTCGGCTTCTGCGAGCAGCGGTTTTTTCTCGGTGGCCAGTGCGTCCACGCGCTGTTGCGACAGGTTCAGCGCGCGCTTCAGATCGTCCAGCGCGGTCAGCCGCGCTTTCTGGTGCACCGCTTCGTTTGGATACCGGATGCGCAGGTTGCGGTCGCGTCGGATCGCATCGACTTCGGCCGCGCGGCGCGCGGCCTTCTCCCGTTCGCGCGCCTCGAAGTCAGCGCGCTCATCAGTGGTCATCGCCGGTGGCAGCACCTGCTTGGTCGAACCGTCGGCGTTCAGCACCCGTTGCTCGCGTGACGTGCATTCGGGGATCGGCCGGTCGGAGGTCAGGCGCTTGCCGCTGCTGTCGACGCAGGAGTAGATCGTCGCGGCCGACGCCGCACCGAAGCCGCCTGCGCCCGCCACCGCCACCGCCAGCAGCACGGTCATGCAGCGCACGCGCTGCCGCCACGGTGCAGCGCTCACGCCGTCAGACGCCATAACGCGCACGGTAGCTGCGAACCCGCTCGGCGTGCGCCGCCAGGGCTGGTGCATCGGTGGATTGCAGCACCTGCAGCAGATCGGCCAGCGTCGCGATCGCGGTGACCGGCAAACCCAGCTGTTGCCGCACGAACTGCACCGCCGACCAGGGCACGTCGCGGCCCTGGTCGGTGGCTTTTTCCTGCCGATCGAGGGCGATGACCACCGCGCTCGGCGTGCCGCCAGCGGCTTCGATCATCGCGATCGATTCGCGCACCGAGGTGCCGGCCGAGATCACGTCGTCGATGATCAGCACCCGGCCGCACACCGGCGCGCCGACCAGCGTGCCGCCTTCGCCATGGTCCTTGGCTTCCTTGCGGTTGTAGGCATACGGCACGTTGATGCCCAGGCGGGCGAGCTCGAGGGCGACCACCGCCGCCAGCACGATGCCCTTGTAGGCCGGGCCGAACAGCATGTCGAACTGCAGCGCACCCGAAGCCTGCGCCTGCTGCAGACGCCGTGCATAAAATTGGGCGAGGCGGCCCAGCTTGGCGCCGTCATCGAACAGGCCAGCGTTGAAAAAATACGGCGACAGCCGACCGGCCTTGGTCTGAAATTCCCCGAACCGCAGCACCCCGGCGTCGAGTGAAAACTTGACGAAATCCTGCGCCAGTTCGTCGGCGTCCGAGTCAACGAGGCCGCTTCGGCTCATCTGAGGAATCCTGTGCTCCGTCTGATCACGTTGAATCTGAATGGCATCCGGTCTGCGGCCAGCAAGGGCTTCGAAGACTGGGTGTCTGCCGCGGCGCCCGATTGTATGGGGGTGCAGGAGGTGAAGGCGCAGGCCGACACCGTCGTCGGGCGCTTCGATCGGGTGGCTGGTCTGGACGGCTATTTCCATTACGCGCAAAAAAAGGGCTACTCGGGTGTCGGTGTCTATACGAAGCCGCGCCCCAGCCAGATTCGCTCCGGCATCGGCAACGCCGAATTCGACGACGAAGGGCGCTGGGTCGAAGCCTGCTTCGACGATCCCGCACGCGCAGAGTTTCCCCGCTTCAGCGTCATCAGTTGCTACTTCCCGAGCGGCAGCAGCAGCGAGGAACGGCAGCAGGCCAAGTTCGGCTTTCTCGCGCTGATCGCGCCGCACTTGGCGCGGCTGCGCGCTGAGCGCGAATTCGTGCTGCTGGGCGACATCAACATCGCCCACAAGGAAATCGACCTGAAGAACTGGAAGGGCAACCTGAAGAACAGCGGTTTCCTGCCAGAAGAGCGCGCGTGGATGACGAGCCTGCTCGACGCCGATGCCGGTGCCGGCCTGGTCGATGTGTTCCGCACGCTTGATGCGAATCCGGAGCGCTACACCTGGTGGAGCAACCGCGGCCAGGCCTGGGCGAAGAACGTCGGCTGGCGCATCGACTACCACCTGGCCACGCCAGGCATCGCCGCCCGCGCGCGGCGCGCCGACATCCACCTCACGCCGCGCTTTTCCGACCACGCGCCGCTGACGATCGACTACGACTTCACGCTGTGAGCGGAACGCGCGGCTCCATTCGGTTGATTCAGGCGTTGCGGAGGTTGACCTCGAATGTGACGCCTCGTCCGTCTAACCCCGGGCCAAACGTCACCTCGCCGCCCAACTGCTGAGCCGCTTCACGCACGATAGCCAGCCCCAACCCGCAGCCCGGTGCGGTGACGTTGCGGCCACGGCGAAAGCGCTCGAAGAGATGGGGTTGGTCTTCGGCTGAAATGCCTGGGCCGTCGTCGGCGACGCGCAAGACCAACTGGTGATTCACTCTGCGCAGCGTGACGTGAATCTGGGCGCCGTCTTGCACATAAGCAAGTGCGTTACCAAGCAGGTTGTCCACCACCGAGTGAAACGCGATGGAATCGAGTTGCACCAGGCAACGTTGCGGCGCGTCGAGCGACATCTCGATGCCGCGCGTCAGCGCCACCGGCGCTGCGGCAATCAGTGCTGCGCGCACCGCGTTTGCGCAATCCAGGAATATGGGCTCGCGTGTCGGCACGCCGGCCAACCGCGCCAAGGTAAGCAGCTGATGCACCTGATGCGATGCGCGCTCGATCAGCCGCTCGAGTTGCACGCGAGCATGTTGGCGCGCCGAGCCGGCCGGCTGCGCGGCGAGCGCATGCGCTTGGGCAGCTATGGCCGCCAGCGGTGTGCGCAGCTCATGGGCGGCGTCTTGAACAAAGCCGCGTTCACGCGCCACGGCAGCGCGCGATCGATCCAGCAAATGGTTGAACGCCACGACCAGCGGCTGCAACTCGGCGTAGCGCAGATCGAGCGCCAGTGGCGCGAAGTCATCGACGCGGCGACCGGCCACTTCGGTGGTCAGCTTGCGCAGCGGCGACAGGCCGCGCCGTACGGCCCACCACAGCGGTATCAGCACCAGCGCAAAGGCGATCAACATCGGCCGCACCAGGTTGCCAGCGAACCACCGCAACGCCGTGGTGTCGGCTACGGTCGGCTCCAGCAGGCGCACCCGCCAGTGCAGGTTTTCTGCTTGCACCGACCAGTGGTTTCCACCTCGCACAGCCACGGTCGTGGCGGGCCCGTTTTGCACTGGCAAGCTCAGCGCCGCCAGCCCCCGCGAGGCGAAAACCACAGGGCCGTTCACGGGGTGCGACAGCTCGAACAACAAGTCGCCCAGCGGTGCGCCATCAGGCCCCGCCCGCTGGCGCAACCGGTTGTATTGCAGCTCGCTGGCACGCAGCACCAGTACGGCACCGTGGACATCGTCCGGCAGGGCACCCAGTAGCGCGTCGGCCGAATCCCGCAACGGGCCTTGCTGCGCTGCGCCGCTGCGAAACCGAAAGTAGTCCAGCGACAACAACGCCACGGCCACCAGCACGAACGCGAAAACCAACGCGGCCATCACACGGCCGGTGAGCGAGGCCTGCCAGCGCCATGCCGATGGCGGCCTCACGGCACCCACCGGTAGCCCACGCCGCGCACGGTTTGGATGCGTTCGGCGCCGACCTTGCGGCGCAAGTTGGACAGGTGTACTTCGATGGTGGCCGCATCGAGCGGCTCACCCAGCGGTTCCAACTGCTGGCCCAACAGGGCCTTGGACACCAGCGCACCCGGTGCTTTGGCCAATTCGACCAGCAGTCGAAATTCGCGTGGCGACAAATCAAGCAACTCGCCGCAGTGCCAGGCCTGGTGCGCACGCGGCTCGATCGTGATATCGCCCAACGCCCACAGCGGACTGGCCTGCCGCGCGCTGCGACGCACCACGGCCCAGATGCGCGCGATCAGCTCGGACACCGCAAAAGGCTTGACGATGAAATCATCGGCACCACTGTTGAGTCCGGCCAGCCGGTCCTCCAAGCCCGACCGGGCAGTGATCACGATGACCGGCATCTGGCCGACTTGTGCACGCCAATGCCGCAACAGCGCCAAGCCGTCGCCATCTGGCAGGCTGAGGTCGAGCAAGGCGCAGTCGGGTATCGGATCGCAGGGCTCGGCTGGTGCATCGCCGATCCGGCGCACCCACAGCGCCGAAAATCCCTCGGGCTTGAGCGCCGCCAGCAGCGATTGACCGAGATCGATGTCGTCTTCAACGATCAGCAGATGCATTGGCACACTGTAGTCGCCAAGGTCGGCCACAGCGGCGTGCGCTGGACAGCCTTTGGCTGCGCCCAAGGTCGACTTGGCGATACTGCATCGATGGGAAATCCTCACCGATAAGATGTCCGTGCGCTTCGCCCCAGCGATGGGTGTAGTCAACATGCGCAGGCTCGAACGCATGCGCTCTACTGCGCTCGCAGCGACCAGCGCGTTGCTGCTGGTGGCCTGCGGCAGTGCACCGCGGCCGGCCGACCCAGTTGCCCGCAGTGACTTGACTGCGGTCACTCGCCAGCTCGAAGCCTTCATCGCCGACGAGCTGGCATCAAACGACGTGATGGGCCTGAGCATCGCGCTGGTGGACGATCAGCGTCTGCTGTGGGCGCACGGTGCTGGCTGGGCCGATGCAGCGACCCGGCGGCCGGCCGGACCCGATACGCTGTACCGCATGGGCTCCATCTCCAAGCTATTCACCGACACGGCTGCGATGCAGGCGGTGGCACGCCAGCAGCTCTCCCTCGACGCGCCGATTCAACGTGCGTTGCCCACGTTCCGTATCCAAACTCGATGGGGCGACGCACCGATCACGCCACGCCAGCTGATGACGCACCACAGCGGCTTGCCGCGCGACATGCTGGGTGGCATGTGGGGCACGCCGGTCGGCGACTTTCGCTCGATGGTAAGCAACCTCTACACCGAGCACGCATCAGCCCCGCCGGGGCAGGTGCTCGACTACTCGAATCTGGGTGTGACGGTGTTGGGTGCGGCGATCGAACAGCTCAGCGGCACACCGTTTGAAGCGCACCTGCAGAGCAGTCTGCTGGCGCCGCTCGGCATGGACGGCGCGTCGTTCAGTGCTGCCGTGCCCAATTCGCCCGCCATGGCGCGCGCATATCTGAAGCGCGAACTCCAACAAGAACCGGCGCTGCGCGATGTGCCGGCTGGCGGCCTGACCGCCAGCGTCACCGACATGGCGAAATTCATCGCGATGCAGTTTGCGCAGGGCCGCAACGCGCGGGGTGAGGTGGTGTTGCCAGACGTGCAGTGGGCCCAGATGCTGCAGGTGCAAAACGCTGATGTGCCGCTCGACGTCGGCTTCCAGGTCGGGCTGGGATGGATGCTCAGCACCTTCGGCAGCGAAGCAGTGCACGGCGGTGGGCCGGTGGCGCACCACGGCGGCGCCACGTTCTTCTATCGCAGTCAATTGATGATGCTGCCAGAGCAACGACTCGGCGTGGTGGTGGCTGCCAACGATGGCGCAGGCGGCGGCGTTGTGAACCGAGTGGCCCAGCGCGCGCTGGCGCTGCTGCTGGAGGCCAAGACGGGGTTCCGACAGCCCCCACGCGTGCCCGGCTTTGTGCCGACGCAAGTGCCCTGGGGCGACGCTGCGCTGCAAAGCTGCGTCGGCGACTTCGTCACCCCGGCGGGCGGCGTGACTGTCAGCATCAACGGACGTCGGCTGCATGCCCGTGTGGACGGCAGGACCCTGGAGCTCCTGGAAGGCGAACAAGGCTCGCTCGGCCTGCGCTACAAACTGGGCGGCTTGATCGCGCTGCCGCTCGGCGAGCTGTCCGAGGTGGGAATTCGGTGTCCGACGATCGATGGTCGTGCGGTGCTGGTGGCGCAGCTGGACGGCCAGTCGGCATTGGTTGGCGCCAAGCTGCCATCGGTACTTGGCGACAAGCTGCCCGCTGAATGGATCGCACTGGCCGGACGTTATGAGCCGTTGCTTGCGCCAGGCGAACGCGCAACGGTCGAGCACGTGACTGTTGTAGCCGATCGTGGCCGCTTGTGGGTCGAGCCGAAGATCGCTGCGGCACTCGGCGGTGACCGCCCGCTGCGCATGCCGCTGCAGTCTTTGTCCGACACGCAAGCCATGTTGATGGGGCCGTTGGCTGACAGCGGCCCAGTCATCACGCTGCAGCGGGCGGCCGACGGGCAGGATCGGCTGGTGTATTCGGGTGTGGTCTTTGTGCGGGTGTCGCGCTGAGACGCAGAACCTCTGAATCTGGTCGACCTGGGCACCGCGGCTCGTCCGCATCTGTGAGAGGCTCAGGGATACTTCGGCGAACTCTTCGCACCACCGTCCGTCAGGACGAATCCGAGACCTGCCATGCTTCTACTCACCCTCGAACTCGAAACCGCGCCGAACCCGACGGCCAGCATCATCGTGCTGCACGGCCTGGGCGCCGATGGCAACGACTTCGTGCCGATTGCCGAAGAGCTGCGGCTGGATGCGGTCGGCCCGGTGCGCTTCATCTTCCCGCATGCGCCAGTGCGCCCGGTGACGATCAACGGCGGCATGGCGATGCGCGCCTGGTACGACCTGCTGCATGCCGACCTGGTGAAGCGCGAAGACGAGGCCGGGCTGCGCGCCTCGCGGCTCGACATCGAGGCGCTGATCGCGACGGAGCGTGAGCGCGGCATCGCCGCCTCGCGCATCGTGCTGGCCGGCTTTTCGCAGGGCTGTGCGATGACGCTGCTCACCGGCCTGCGCCACACCGAGCGGCTGGCCGGCCTGGTCGGGCTGTCGGGCTATCTGCCACTGGCCGACAGCAGCGCGGCCGAGCGCAGCGCCGCGAGCATGGCGCTGCCGGTGTTCCTGGCGCACGGCCGCGACGACACCGTGATCCCGCTGGCGCGTGCGGCCGCCTCGCGTGATGCCTTGCAAGCGCTCGGCTGCGTGGTCGACTGGCATGAGTACCCGATGGCGCACTCGGTGTGCGCGCAGGAGGTCGGTGACCTGAACCGCTGGCTGCTGAAGGTGCTGGCCGCCTGAGCGCGGTTCAGCCAGCGGCAGACGCGCTCGGCTTCGGTGGCGCGTAGCGCTGCTTCGGCTTGTCGGCACGGGCATACAGCCCCTGCACCGCCGGGATGTTGGCTTCGAGGTCTTTGATGCGGGTTTTGCCCGCCGGATGGGTGGACAGCCACTGTGGTGGCGCGCCTTTGTTGGCCACTGCCATCTTCTGCCACAAACGCACGCTGGCCTGAGGCTCGTAGCCGCCGCGCGCGGCCAGATCGAGCCCGATCTTGTCGGCTTCGGATTCGTCGTCTCGGCCGAATTTCAAGGTTAGCAACTGGCTGCCCATGTCGGCCAGGTAGCGCCCGCCGCCGCCCAGGCCGAGCAGCGACGCACCGATCTCAATGGCGCCGCGCGTCGCCGCCGACTTGCCCATCCGCTCGCGGGCATGCTCGCGCAGCGCGTGGGCGATCTCGTGGCCCATCACCTGCGCCACCTCGTCATCGGTCAACTGCAGCGTGTCGAGGATGCCGTAAAAGAAGGCGATCTTGCCGCCCGGCATGCAGAAGGCATTGATCTGCTTGCTGCCGATCAGGTTGACCTCCCACTTCCAGTTCGCCGCGCGCGGCGTGCTGCGCAGGTTGGGCGAGTTGCTGAACGGGATCAGCCGCTGGGCAATCGCGTTCAGCCGAACGACCTGCGGGTGGTTGGGCGGCGCGAGCGCTTTTTGCGCCGACGCTTGCTCCAGCATTTGCTGGTACTGCTGCGCCGCCGCGCTTTCGATCTGCTCGGCCGGCACCAGCTTGGCCAGGCTCGACTGCTTGTCGACTTGAACGCCATCGCGCGCCCAGACCGGCAGCGCCAGAATTGCCCCCGCACCCAGCAGGGCCTGGCCGAAGCCGCGGCGGGCGTGCAGACGGCAGGCGCAGCCGCAGCGATGCCAGAGCGCGGCAGCGGTCGCCGGGTCGGGCTCGAACGTGGCGTGCGGGTCGAAGTCGGAGGTCATGGTTGTCATTGTCTTGGGTCCAGTTCACGCACGGCATCGCGCAGCCACCACAGCATGCCCAACGCCGGCAGCGCCAGCATGGTGGACACGATGAAGAAGGTCGGCCAGCCGATCGCTTCAGCCAGCACGCCGGCCAGCGGCCCCACCCATACCCGACCGACCGAGGCAAACGCCGACAGCAAAGCGTACTGCGTCGCGGTGAAGCGCTGGTTGCACAGGCTCATCAGGAAGGCGACGAACGCGGCGGTGCCCATGCCGCCGGACAGGTTCTCGGCGGCGATCACCATCAGCAGGCCGCCGTCGATGTCGGTGGCCTGCGCGAGCCTCACGAAGCCCCAGTCGAACGGCGGCAGCACGAAACCGGGCAACGCGCCCTTGCCGTGAACGGCCAGCCACCAGAAGCCGAGGTTGCTGGCCATCTGCAGCACGCCGAACAGCAACAGCGCGCGCCACAGGCCCAGCTTCAGCATCAGCAGGCCGCCGAGCAGCGCACCGCCGATCGTCAGCCACAGGCCGATCAGCTTGTTGACGACGCCGACCTCGGCCGGGCTGAACAGCATCGCCTTCAGCAGGAACGGTGTCATCAGCGAGCCGGCAAAGGCATCGCCCAGCTTGTAAAGCACGATGAAGGCGAGGAACGCGGCCGCGCCCCGCTGCGAGAAATAACTGTTCAGGCCGTTGATCAGTGTCTGGAATTTCGCCGCGCGCGCCGCCCAGGCCGCCAGCGGCAGCGTGAACGCCAGGCCCAGCAGCAGCGCCAGCAGGTCGGTCCATTTGCGCTGCAAGCCAGGCTCCAGCGTGCTGCCGTCGAACCACGGCGCGAGCAGCGCGTGGGCGATGGGGGGGCCGAAACGGTCACTGACGACGAAGCCCACCGCCACCGCCGCCAGCAGCGCCGCGAAACCCAGCAGATCTTGCCGCGCCACGCTGGAGCGGTCGCCGACCGACTGGACGCGCGGCAGCGCAATGGCGGAGACCACCGCGGCGCCGGCCATCAGCGCGGCCATGAAGCGGTAGACCTCGGGCCAGGTCCAGCCGCCCGGCCCGCTGGCGTTCGACGGGTCGACCCAGATCAGCGCGATGCCGCCCGACAGGATCATCGCCAGCCGGTAGCCCAGCACGCTGAGCGACGAGCCCAGGCCGCGTTCGCGTGCGGCCAGCAGGTCGGTGCGGTAAGCGTCGATCACCACGTCTTGCGACGCAGCAACAAAGGCCACCAGCACCGCCAGCAGCGCGAAGCTGCGGGTCGCCTGGGTGGGCGAGGTGTCGGCCAGCCACAGCAGCGCGCCGGCCAGCGCCAGCTGCGTCAGCACCAGCCAGCCGCGGCGGCGGCCTAGCCACGGCAGCTCGAAGCGGTCCATCAGCGGCGCCCACAGGAACTTGAAGGTGTAGGGCAAGCCGACCAGGCTGAGGAAGCCGATGGTGGCCACGTCCAGCCCTTCGAGGCTGAGCCAGGCCTGCATGGCCTGGCCGGTCAGCGCCAGCGGCAGCCCGGAGGCGAAGCCGAGGACGGTGACGACCGCCAGCCGGTGCAGCATGCCCGCATCGATGCGATGTGGCGGGCGGGCGGGCAAGGGGGCGGCGTGACGCGGTTCGGCAGGGGGCATGGCGGATTCTAGAAAGGGCTTCGACCCCCGCGAATGGGGGGGAGGGGTGGGCAAACGGCCATGAATTCGTGCATCCGTTCACGTCCTGCAGGCGTAAGCCTTCCTGAGGTTGATGCTGGCAGGTCGTTTCAGCGTCGGTTCCTCGCTCCCGTATGCCCCCGACTGCAGGGGTACCCCATCCGAATTCATCCAAGGAAACCAGCATGCAACACCTGATCTCACGTCATCCGCGTCTGACGACGCTCCTGGGCGCCCTGCTCGTCGCCTTCGGCAGCATGTCGGTTCAGGCTTCCAGTCACCGCGAAGCCCCGTTCATCACCACGCAGCCCAAGATCGATGGCACCGACTTCTACATGTTCAACAGCTACGAAGCCGGCAAATCCGACAACGTGACGCTGATCGCCAACTACATCCCGCTGCAAGACGCCTACGGCGGCCCGAACTACTTCTCGCTCGACCCGAATGCGCTGTACGAGATCCACATCGACAACGACGGCAATGCCAAGGAAGACATCACCTTCCAGTTCCAGTTCAAGAACACGCTGAAGAGCATCGCACCGGCGATCAATGTCGGCGGGAACATCAAGAACGTCCCGATTCCGTTGATCCAGGCCGGCACCGTCAGCACCCCGAATTCGCCCAACCTGAACCTCAACGAGAGTTACACCGTCAACATCGTGCGCGGTGACCGCCGCACCGGCACGTCCGCCGCGTTGACCAACGTTTTAGGCGGATCGGCCACCTTCGCCAAGCCGGTCGACAACATCGGCACCAAGACGATCCCCGATTACGTCGGCTACGCCGCCCAGCACATCTACGAAGTGAAGATCCCGGGCTGTATCGGCACGGGCCGCTTGTTCGTCGGACAGCGCAAGGACCCGTTCGCCCTCAACCTCGGCGTGATCTTCGACTTGGTCAATGCCCCGCTTGCCGTCATCACCAACCCGGCACTGATCGACGCGGGCAACGACGACCTCGCCGACAAGAACGTCACCACGCTCGCGCTGGAAGTGCCGAAGTCCTGCCTGACCGCCGCACCGAACAAGCCAGTGATCGGCGGCTGGACAACCGCCAGCCTGCGCCAGGGCCAGTACCTGACGGCCAGCCCGGCCAAGGGCCACGCCACCACAGTGACCACCGGCGGCAGCTGGGTGCAGGTCTCGCGCCTCGGCATGCCACTGGTCAACGAGGTGGTGATCGGCCTGCCGGACAAGGACCGCTTCAACGGCTCGGTGCCTTCTGGCGACGGCCAGTTCATCGACTACGTGACCAACCCGACGCTGCCGCGCCTGATCGAGATTGCGTTCGCCCAGCCGGCCGGCGCCCTGGCGCCATCGAATGTGGGCCGCAGCGACCTGGTCACCACCTTCCTGACCGGCATTCCCGGCATCAACCAGCTGTCCACGGTGACGCCGTCGGAAATGCTGCGTTTGAACACCGGCATCGCAGCCGTGCCGCTGGCCAGCCAGCAGCGCCTGGGCATCGTCGGCAGCATCCTCAACGGTGCCAGCGACTTTGCCGGCTTCCCGAACGGCCGTCGGCCGCAGGACGACATCGTCGACATCTCGCTGGTCGCGGTGATGGGCGGTCTGTGCGTGGCCAACGGCAACACCAACAGCCTGGGCTTCGGCACCTTGTGCAAACCTTCCACCGTGCCCCTGGCCACCAACGGCACCGTGTTCAAGCTGCATGACGCGGTCGACCAGGCCAACCAGGCGAAGCGCCCGCTGTTGCCAGGTTTCCCCTACCTGAACACGCCGATTCCCGGCGCGAAGTAAGCCACTGGGTTCTGCGGCCAGACCCGT
>JANMXL010000200.1:0-16889 GCA_031380885.1 Burkholderiales bacterium
GACCGGCACGTGATCGAGGCGCCGGCGCGCATCTTCGACAGCCAGGACGAACTGCTCAAGGCGTTCTCGTCCGGGGAGCTGGAGCGCGCTTGCCATGAAGGCGCCTCCAAAGGCCTGGTGTGCGTGTTGCGCTGGCAGGGCCCGCAGGCCAACGGGATGCCGGAGCTGCACAAGCTGACGCCGCCGCTCGCAGTGCTGCAAGGCCAGGGCTGGCGCGTGGCGCTCGTGACGGACGGACGCATGAGCGGCGCTTCTGGCAAGGTGCCGGCGGCGATCCACGTCTCGCCCGAAGCAGCGGCGGGCGGACCGCTGGCGAAGCTGCGTGACGGTGATGTCGTGCGTGTCGACGCCGAGGCGGGGACCTTGCAGGCCATGGTGTCCGAAGCCGACTGGGCGGCACGCGAGTGCGCCGCCATGCCCGAAGCGCTGCGCAGCGCCAATGGGCGCGGTATCGGCCGCGAGCTGTTCTCCGCCTTCCGCCGAAACGCGCTGGCAGCGGAGCAAGGGGCCTGCACATGGCTGTGACGCAACCAGCATCGGGCGATCCGCTCACCCCGTTGCAGGTGATGACGCACGCCCCCGTTATTCCCGTCATCGTGCTGTCCGTCATTGCGCATGCGGTGCCGCTTGCGCGTGCGCTGGTCGCAGGCGGCATCCGCATGCTTGAAGTGACGCTGCGGACCCCGGTCGCCCTCGCGTGCATCGAGCGGATCGCGAAGGAGGTGCCAGAGGCGGTCGTCGGTGCCGGCACGGTCCGCAGCGCCGCCGATGCGCAAGCGGCGGCACTGGCGGGTGCCCGGTTCGCGGTCAGCCCCGGCTACATCCACGCCATCGGCAAAGCCTGCCATGCGGCCGGCCTGCCGCTCCTGCCAGGCGTTGCGACCGGTACCGAGATCCTGGCAGCGCAGCAGGATGGTTATTCGGCGCTCAAATTCTTCCCCGCGCTGCAGGCTGGTGGAGCGGCGATGCTCAGGGCCTGGCAGGGACCCTTCGGCGACGTGAAGTTCTGCCCCACGGGCGGCGTGACGGCGGCGAACGCAGGCGAGTTCCTTGAGTTGTCGAACGTGGTGTGCGTCGGCGGCTCCTGGCTCACGCCGGCGGATGCGGTTGCAAAGGGCGACTGGGCGCGCATCACGCAGCTGGCGCGCGAAGCCTGCCGGCTGCGTGCGCGGGGCTGATCAGGCGGCTTCGCCCTTGCGCTCGATCAGTTCGATCTTGTAGCCGTCCGGGTCGGTGACGAAGGCGATCACCGTGTCGCCGCCCTTGACCGGGCCGGGTTCCCGCGTGATGTTGCCGCCGCCGCTGCGGATCCGTTCGCACGCGGAGTAGATGTCCGGCACGCCGAGCGCGATGTGGCCGTAGGCAGTACCCAGCTCATAGCCGGCGACGCCGTGGTTGTATGTCAGCTCCAGTTCGGCCTGGTCCGGATTCCTGCCGTAGCCGACGAAGGCCAGCGAATACTTCTGCTCGGGACGTTCCGTCGTGCGCAGCAGTTTCATGCCGAGCAGGCCGGTGTAGAAGTCGATCGAACGCTGCAGGTCGCCGACGCGCAGCATGGTGTGTAGCAATTTCATCGCAGGTGCCCCTGGAAAGTGGAAACACCCGATAGCCTAACGGTGAATCGGTTCGGCGCGTGGCGCGGCCGCATTCAATCCGCGCGTGTCACCGTCAGGTAGCAGGCCTGCACGCGCGGCGGCAGGCTCATCAGCGTGGCGTCCATGCCGTCGGGCAGGCGGGCATCGCAGACCAGTGCGTGCAGTGAAGCCAGGCCATGCGCGCGTTGCAACGACAGGGCCAGCGGCGAGCGCGCGGCGGCGAGGCCGCCGGTCTCGATTTCATCGGCCATGGCGACCAGCGGCATGCTCAGTTGCCACGGCCGCATCAGCTTGCAAAACAGCGCATCGCGGCGCACGGCGAGCGCATGCGCCATAGCCGGGGCGATCAAACGGGGTGTCTCGATCACAGCGGTGCCCAGGCAGTCGAGTGCACGCAGCAGCGCGGTCCAGCCGGTGTCGTGCAGCATGCCGGCCAGGTAGCCATCGAGCGGGTCCAACCCTTCCGTGGCGGCCAGCGCAGAACACAGGCGGGCCTTGAATTCGGCATTGATCCAGATCTGCGGCGCCGCCAGCGCCGACAGCGAGGCGCCGCGCACGTTGAAGATGGGCCGCAGCACCGATTTCGCGATGACGCGACGCAGGTGATCGGCGCCGATGGACAGCACCGCCTGCGACAGCTCGACGATCGGTTCGCGGCTGCCACGATGAGAGCCGTTGGCCGCGCGAATGACCTCGGCGGCCAGCACCGCGTCCTTGCCGATGCGCGCGGCGACCTCGACCGAGACGTAATGGTCGTCACGCAGACTTCGCATCAGCTGTGGCAGCACCTGCGGCGCGCGCGGCAGCAGGGCGTTGCGTTGCGGGTCGGATTGGATGACCTCGTCGAGGCGTGCCAGCATCGACAGCGCCTGCTCGTCGAGGGTGGCTGCGCCACTCGATGCATCAATGCCGACCGAGGGCGTCGCCTCAGCCTTCGGTTGAGACAGCAGCCAGGCGAAAAACGGCGACGTCACATCGGCCATCTCCGCGGCGGGGGCGACCGCTTCTGGCGCAGGTGGCACTGCAGTGAGCGTGCCTGCGCTGGCCACCGGCCGGGACCGCGGCGATGCCACGCGTTCAGCGGTGGCGCGGGGACGCCGCCAGAGGCTCAGCGCAAGGGGCCATCGAAACATGGACATGGAATCGCTCGTGCAGGTTGAATGTCGCCAAAGTATGGCCAGCGCGCAGCGAGGCAATCCGCGGTGTTGCGGTCAATTCACCGGTCAGATCCAGGCTTGGCGCGGCGGTCGGGCCTGGGTGCTGGGGGCTGCACTGAATAGGCCTTGTTCTGCGCGCGATCGATGTGGTGGGGTGTCATGTTCCGTTCATGTCCCCCGGGGCCGGATCACCGTCCATTTGCTTCGGCTCGCGCGGACCGACGCATGCTCGGCCATGTTTCCCAACGTCGGCAATGGGCAGGTAGAGCGCATTCGAACTGCACGAAGCTGGCATTGCCTTACAGCGGCAACTGCTATGACTTCAAAGGCAATGCCGCATCCAGCCAGCCCGCCATGCCTTGCGCGTTGAGTTCGATGTCCATGGCCAGCAAGCCGAGCGTGCGCTCGCGCGGCAGCGTGTTGCCCAGCTCCTGCAGCCGCTGCAGGTACAGCGCGGTCAGGCCGGCCGTCAGTGCGGTGTGGCGCGCCTCGGGTGCCAGCGATTGCGACCGAATGCGCTCGCCCAACGCCACCACCGCGTCGAGTTGCGCCAGCAGGCCGCGGCCGAGTGTCGCAACGTTGCCGATGCAGCCGTAGTGCGTCAGGTACATGCGCCGTGGTTGCTGCGCCAGCATCCGTTCGATCGATGTGCGCAGCGCCGCAGGGTCGAACTGCGTCGGTGTCGTCGTCGGTAACAGCCACTCGCCTTGCGGCGTGTCGAACTCGCGGTATGACAGCCCGAAGGTGTCGCCGGTGAAGAAGCCCTGGCTGCGTTCGTCCCAAATGCAGTGGTGGTGGCGGGCGTGGCCCGGCGTGTCGAACAGCGTCAGCGGTCGGCCAGCCAGCGCGATCACCATGCCGTCGGCACTTTCAACGACGCGGCGGGCCTCCACCGGCACCACCGTGCCGTAGGCGCGCCGTACCTCCTCGTCGCCGTACACCGCCCGCGCGCTGCCGAGCAGCACCGTCGGGTTGATCAGGTGCCGCGCACCCCGTGGGTGCGCCAGCAACTGCGCCGCAGGCAATTCGGCCATCAGGGCACCGGCACCACCAGCGTGATCCAGGTGCACATGCGTCGGGATCACCCAGTCCACTGCGTCGCGCGACACACCGGCTGCATCCAGCGCCGCCAGCAGCCGCGGCACCGCCAGGCTGGTGCCGGTGTCGATGAAGGCCGCACGCCCTTGCTCGACCATCAGGTAGGCCGCATCGAACATCGGCCGCTGGTAGCCGGTGTCGATCAACCAGATGCCGTGGCCGAGCAGGGTGGCGTGGTCAGAGCGGGAAGCCATGGGCGGTGTTCCGGGTTTCGGGGCGAGGCAGTGTAGGGTCTGCGCCATCGCTTCGAGCAGGAACACCATGACCATCACCATTTACGGCATCCCGAACTGCGACACCGTGAAGAAGGCGCGCGCCTGGCTGCAAGACCGCGACTTGGCCTGCACCTTCCACGACTACAAGAAGCAAGGCGTGCCGCTGCCTCAGCTCGACGCGTGGATGCATGCGGTTGGCTGGGAGGCATTGCTCAACCGCAAGGGCACCACCTGGCGCAAGCTCGATTCAGCGCAGCAGGCCGCTGTGAACGATGCGGCCAGTGCGCGTGCGCTGATGCTCGCGCAGCCCAGCGTGATCAAGCGCCCGGTGGTCGAGCACCCGGGCGGGTTGCTGGTCGGCTTCGATCCCGAAGCGTGGGGCAGGGCGCTCGCCTGAGCCACCCCGCGCCGCACGGCCCGTTCCACCGCGCTCAGGCCGCCAGCAACTGTCGCAACACGAACGGCAGGATGCCGCCGTGCTGGTAGTAGTCGACCTCGATCGGCGTGTCGATCCGCAGCGTCAGCGGCACGCGCTTCTTCTTTCCATCGGCCGAGGTGATGACCAGCGTCGCGTCCTGCTGCGGCTGGATCTGGGCAGCGAGCTCGATGTCGAAAGTCTCGTTGCCGGTGATGCCCAGCGTCTGCCAGCTTTCGCTGCCCTTGAACTGCAGCGGCAGCACGCCCATGCCGACCAGGTTGCTGCGATGGATGCGCTCGAAGCTGCGCGCGATCACCGCCTTGATGCCCAGCAGCGCCGTGCCCTTGGCCGCCCAGTCGCGCGACGAGCCGGTGCCGTATTCCTCGCCAGCGAAGACCACCGTGGGCGTGCCTGCGGCCATGTATTTCATCGCGGCGTCGTAGATGAAGAGTTTTTCGCCGCTCGGTTGAAACAAAGTGACGCCGCCTTCCTCACGAGAGCCGTCGGCACCCGCCGGGATCATCAGGTTCTTGATGCGCACGTTGGCGAAGGTGCCGCGCACCATCACGTCGTGGTGGCCTCGCCGTGAGCCGTAGCTGTTGAAGTCGGCCTTCAAGACCTTGTGCGCTTTCAGCCATTCACCGGCCGGTGAGGCTTCCTTGATCGAGCCGGCCGGCGAGATGTGGTCGGTGGTGATCGAGTCGCCGAACAGCGCCATCGCCCGCGCACCGACCACGCCCGCTGCGGCTTGCGCCGGCTGCATCGTGAAACCGTCGAAGAACGGCGGCTTGGCGATGTAGGTCGAGGTGGGCCAGTCGTAGACCTGGCCGGTCGCGCCATCGACCTTGCCCCACAGCTTGCCGGGGTCGGTCGCGACCTTCTCGTAGTTCTTCCTGAACGCCTTGCCGTTCATCGCGTACTTCATCAGCGCATGGATCTCGTCGCTGGTCGGCCAGATGTCGCCGAGGTAGATGTCGCGGCCCTTTTTTCCCTTGCCGAGCGGCTCGGTCATGATGTCCTTCAGCACTGTGCCGGCGATGGCGTACGCCACCACCAGCGGTGGCGAGGCCAGGAAGTTGGCCTTCAGGTTCGGGTGGATTCGCGCCTCGAAATTGCGGTTGCCCGACAGCACGGCGGCGCAGACCAGGTCGTTCTTAGTGATCGCCTCGTTGAACTCGGGGCGCAGGTCGCCGGCGTTGCCGATGCAGGTGGTGCAGCCGTAGCCCGCCAGGTAGAAGCCGAGCTTTTCCAGGTACGGCAGCAGGCCGGCTTTTTCGAGGTATTCGGTGACGATGCGCGAGCCGGGTGCCAGCGAGGTCTTGATGTGCGGCTGCACCTTCAAGCCAGCCTCGACCGCCTTCTTCGCCAGCAAGCCGGCGGCCAGCAGCACACTCGGGTTCGAGGTGTTGGTGCAAGAGGTGATGGCCGCGATCAGCACGTCGCCATTGCCGATCGAGATGTCGCCGACCTTGTGCTGCACTGATGTGGCGCTGGATTGCGCGGCTTCGAGCGTGGAGCGGTTGCCGACCATCTCGACCACGTCGCGCGGGGCCCCGGGCGCAGTAGCGGGCGCAGTGGCCACCGCCGCGTCCACGACGTCCTGCGCCCGCACCATGTGCCGCAGGTGCAGGTGCGCCGCCGGCTGATTGAACCCGTTCTCGGCCGGTGGTTGGCTGAACAACGAGGTGAACTGGCTTTTCACGTTGCCGAGCTCGATCCGGTCCTGCGGCCGCTTAGGCCCCGCCAGGCTCGGTGCCACCGTGCCCAGGTCCAGCGTGACGACCGAGCTGTAGTCGATGTCCCCACGCTTGGGCACGCCAAACAATTTCTGCGCGCGGAAGTACGCCTCGAACGCTTCGATCTCTTTCCTCGTGCGGCCGGTGCCCTTGAAGTAGTCGATCGTCTTGTCGTCGACCGGGAAGAAGCCCATCGTCGCGCCGTACTCGGGCGCCATGTTGGCAATCGTCGCGCGGTCTGGCAGTGCGAGGCTGGCCGTGCCTTCACCGAAGAACTCGACGAACTTGCCGACGACCTTGGCCTTGCGCAGGATCTCCGTCACCGTCAGCACCAGGTCGGTGGCTGTGACGCCTTCGCGCAGCCGGCCGGTCAGCTCGAAGCCGACCACATCGGGCGTCAAAAAGTACACCGGCTGGCCCAGCATGCCGGCCTCGGCCTCGATGCCGCCGACGCCCCAGCCGACCACGCCGATGCCGTTGATCATCGTCGTGTGGCTGTCGGTGCCGACCAGGGAGTCGGGGTAGTACACGCCGGCATTCGGCCGGTGCTTCGCCGTCTTGTGCACGCCGCGCGCCAGGTATTCCAGGTTCACCTGGTGCACGATGCCGAAGCCCGGCGGCACGACGCCGAAGGTGTCGAAAGCCTGCATGCCCCACTTCATGAACTCGTAGCGCTCCTGGTTGCGCTGGAATTCGAGCTTCATGTTCAAGTCCAGCGCCTTCTTGTTGCCGTAGTGGTCGACCATCACGCTGTGGTCAACCACCAGATCGACGGGCACCAGCGGCTCGATGGTCTTGGCGTTCTTGCCCATCGAAGCAGCGACGTTGCGCATCGCGGCCAGGTCGGCCAGCAGCGGCACGCCGGTGAAGTCCTGCAGCACCACGCGGGCGACGACGAACGGGATCTCGTCGCTGCGCTCGGCTTTGGGCTTCCAGTTGGCGAGCTGCTCGACGTGCGCGGTGGTCACCTTCTTGCCATCGCAGTTGCGCAGCACCGACTCCAGCACGATGCGCAGCGACACGGGCAGCCGCGCCACGTTCGGGATCAATTGGGCCAGCGCGGGCAAAGAGTAGTAGCCACCTTCAACGCCGCTTTCGGTGGTGAAGGTCTTCAGCGTCTTGGCGAAGGCGTGTTTCGGTGTGGCTTTTGATTTAGGGCTGGCGGCAGATCGGCTCATGGGGCGCTCCTGGTGAGAGGGTTTGATGCGGGTGTCGATCATTGTGGACGGGTGGTATGTTGCAGTCCATGGACCCGATCAGCTTCTTCTGGCACGACTACGAAACCTTCGGCGTGGTGCCCCGCCGCGACCGCCCTGCGCAGTTCGCCGGCCTGCGCACCGATGCCGACCTGAACGAGATCGGCGAGCCCCTCACTCTGTACTGCCAGCCCGCGTCCGACACGCTGCCCGACCCCGAGAGCTGCCTGCTGACCGGCATCACACCACAGGTGTGCACAGCACGCGGCGTGCCTGAATACGCCTTTGCCGCGGCGATCGAGGCGGAACTGGCGAAGCCGGGCACGATCGGCGTGGGCTACAACTCGATCCGCTTCGACGACGAGGTGACCCGCTTCCTGTTCTGGCGCAACCTGATCGACCCCTACGCCCGCGAATGGCAGAACCAGTGCGGCCGCTGGGATTTGCTGGACGTGGTGCGCTGCGCCTATGCGCTGCGGCCCGACGGCATCAGCTGGCCCACGCACGACGATGGCCGGCCGTCGTTCAAGCTCGAACACCTGACTGTGGCCAACGGCATCGCGCACGAGGCTGCGCATGACGCGCTGTCGGACGTGCGCGCCACCGTGGCGCTGGCCCGGCTCATCAAGGACAAGCAACCGAAGCTGTGGGACTTCTGCCTGCGCCTGCGCAAGAAAGACGCCGTCACCGAGGAAATGGCCAATGCGCAGAAGGCCGGCCAGCCGTTCCTGCATGTGTCGGGCATGTACCCGCCCGATCGCGGCTGCATCGCCGTCGTGTGGCCGCTGGCGCCGCACCCGACGAACAAGAACGAGGTCATCGTCTGGGACCTGGCCGAAGATCCCGGCGTGCTGCGCTCGCTGAACGCCGAGACGATCCGCCAGCGCATGTTCAGCCGCGCCGATGCGCTGCCCGAGGGCGTGACGCGGCTACCGATCAAGACGATTCATCTGAATAAGTCACCGGTGGTGATCGGCAACCTGAAGACGCTGAGCCCCGAGATGGCCGCGCGCTGGGGCATCGACATCGTGCAGGCCCGCAAGCATGCCGACGTGGCAGCCCACCAGACCGCGTTGCTGGCTGGGCTGTGGCCCGAGGTGTTCGAGCGTCCGGCAGCTGAAGGCCGGCCCGATGTCGATGAAGATTTGTACGGCGGCTTCATCGGCAACGACGACCGGCGCCTGCTGCAGCGGCTGCGTGGGTTGCCGCCGCAGACGCTCGCCGAGCAGCGCCCGGCTTTTGCCGATGGCCGCCTCACAGAGTTGCTGTTCCGCTACCGCGCCCGCAATTTCCCGCAGACGCTGACCGAGGCCGAACAGCAGCAATGGCACGAGCACCGTGCGCACCGCTTGCACGACGGCGCCGGCGGTGGCCTGACGCTCGCTGCGTTCTTCGAGCGCATCGACCAGCTCGGCGAGGCGCTGCCCGACCCCGACGACGAACGCGCGCAGTGCATCCTGGGCGACCTTGTGGATTACGCGACAGAGATCGCGCCGGACCGGGACTGAAGGGCCCTCAGCCGCTCATCGATACACATCGCGCCGGTTACCGACTTCGATCACGAGCACGCACAAGCGGTCGTCTTGAATGTCGCAAATGATTCGGTAGTCGCCAACACGATAGCGCCAGTAAACACCGAGTTGTGGGCCGGTGAGTGCTTTGCCGGTGGCGCGCGGGTCGCCGAGTAGCGCCAGCCGGTAGCGCAGAAACGCAGTGATGCGTCGGGCGTCGGCTTTGTCGAATTTGGCGAGCTGCTTGGTGGCCGTGGTGGTCAGCTCAATCTGCCAAGCCAAGATCGCGCTCCACCTCGTCCAGCGTGTAGACGCGTTCTTCGCCCTTGCGCACCCGCTCCATCGTCCCAGCGGCAAGGTAATAGTCTTCCAAGTCTTGCAAGCCGTTGGTGACCAGCTCACGCAGGTAGTACGCCTTGGTGCGGCCGGTCTGGGCTGCCAGCTGGTCCAGCCGCTGCTCGATGGCCGGGTCGAGTCGGATGGAAGTTGCCATGTCAGCGCTCGATTGAATACATGTAGTCAGTGTATCGCGTTATCGCATCAATCCTTCAGTGGTGTCGCCGTCCAGCCCTCACCCAAACACCTCATCCCCCGCAGATACCGCCACTGCCCAACCGGCAGATCGCCCAGCATCACGCTGCCGATGCGCACGCACTGAAGTACCAGTTTTTTCAATCCACCAGCTCGTAGCCCGTGCTGCGCCCGCCGCCGGGTGACTTCTTCAACACGCCCAGGTCCATCAACTGCACGATGTCGCGCAGCGCGGTGTCTGGCGAGCATTTGGCGATGGCGGCCCACTTGCTGCAGGTGAGCTTGCCCTCGAAACCGTCGAGCAGCCGGTTCAGCAATTTCACCTGTCGCTCGTTCAGCGGCGTGCCGGCCCAGCGCTGCCAGTGGCGCGCCTTGATCAGCACGGCGTCCAGCGTGCCTTGCGCGCTGGTGATGGCGCGTCCGAAGGTGTCGAGAAACCATGACAGCCAGCCCGTGACATCCAGCGTGCCCTTTTGCGTGCGCTCGAGCACGTCGTAATAGTCCTTGCGCTCGCGCTGTATCTGCGCCGACAGGCTGTAGAAGCGCTGCGGGCTGCCATCGGCGCGGGCAAGGAACAGGTCGCCCACGGCGCGCGCGATGCGCCCGTTGCCATCGTCGAACGGATGCACCGTGACGAGCCATAGGTGTGCGAGGCCTGCCTTCACGAGGGCAGGCTCGTGGGTGTCAGCATTCGCCCACGCCAAGAACGCCGCCATTTCAGCGGGCAGCGCGCTGGCCGGTGGCGCTTGAAAGTGAACCTTGCGCCGCCCTATCGAGCCAGAGACCACCTGCATGGGCCCATCGCTGTCGTTGCGCCACTGGCCGATGGCGATCTTGCTAATGCCCGAATACCCGGTCGGAAACAGCGCCGCGTGCCAGCCGAACAGGCGGTCGGCCATCAGTGGGGCGGCGCTGCGCGACGTGGCGTCGAGCACCATCTCGACCACGCCTTCGACGTGCCGATCCACCACCGCCACCGCGCCCATGTCCACGCCCAGGCGGCGGGCAATCGATGAACGCACCGATTCGACGTTTAGCGCCTCGCCTTCGATTTCGCTGGTCTTGACCACGTCTTCGGTCAGCGCAGCCAGGCTGGCCTGGTCCCGCAGCGCCAGCCCCACATCGGCCAGACGGCCAAGCAACACACCTTGGGCACGGCTCACGTCGGCCAGCCGCTGCGTAAGCGCAGACAGGTCGTATCGCCAGTGGGGCCAGTCGTTGGCCTGCCAGATGTAGGCATTTTCTCCGCTTTTCATGCGGAGATTAAACGATCAATTCACCGCAAGGGCAAGTGTTCTTTGCCGACTTCGTTCTTACCCAAACACCTCATTCCCCCGCAGATACCGCCACTGTCCGACCGGCAAATCGCCCAGCATCACGCTGCCGATGCGCACGCGTTTGAGGCCCAGCACCTTCAGGCCGACGGCCTCGCACATGCGGCGGATCTGGCGCTTCTTGCCTTCTTGCAGCACGAAGCGCAACTGGTCGTCGTTCTGCCATTCGACGACGGCCGGCTTCAGCGCTTCGCCGTCCAATTCCAGGCCGTGGCGCAGCCGCGCCAAGTCGTCAGGTGACAGCTCGCTCGACGCCGGCCCCTGGCCCAGCGGCCCGGCCACGCGCACCAGGTATTCCTTCTCGATCTCGCTGTCTCCGCCGATCAGCTGCTTGGCGATGCGGCCATCCTGCGTCAGCACCAGCAGGCCGATCGAATCGATGTCGAGCCGGCCGGCGGGCACCAGGCTGCGCAGGTGTTCGCGCAGGAAGCGCGTGCCCGACTGGTCGCCGCTCCACTGGTTCTCGGGCTTGACCAGCACCACCGCCGGTTCGTAGCCATCTTCGGCCTGGCCACTGACGTAGCCGATCGGCTTGTTGATCAACACGGTGGCCTTCTGCGCCTGCTGGAACTTGGCGCGCGCATCGATGGTGATGCGCTGGTCGGGCAGCACGCGCGAGCCCAGCTCCTTGACCACATCGCCGTCGACGCGTACCCAGCCCTTCTCGATCCATTCGTCGGCCTCGCGGCGCGAGGCCAGGCCCAGCTCGCTCATGCGCTTCGACAGGCGCAGGCTGCCGGGTGCGGCTTCGGCTTGATGGTGGAACGGGCCGCGCTCGTCGTCGTCATCGTCACGAGCAGGCCGCGCCACATGGCGGCGTTTCGGTTCGGCCGGGCGCTGCGGCGGCCGTTCCGGTGATCGCTCGGCTGACCTTTCCATGGGCCGCGCGGGCGGGCTGACCGGGAAGCGCGGCGTGGCAATGATCGGCGGGCGATCGGGTTGGCGATCTGGTTGGCGATCGCGCGGGTCGCGACGTTGCTGCGTTTCGGGAGGTGCCTCGCGATGGCGCGTGCTCGGTCGCGGGGGCGGGCTGTCGCGCCGGTCTTGTCGCGGGTCGTGGCGCTGATCCTGCCTTGCATCGCGCCGGGGCTCGGCCGAGCGTTCGGCCGGGCGTGTCGAGCGGCTGGGTGGCGGTGCGCGGCGTGGGTCGGCACCGGGGGCGGTGTCTGATTGAAACGGTTGACGTGCAGCGGGGCGAGATGCATCGCGTGGCGGCGCGTCGAACGGTGCGCGCGATGGTGGGCGCGATGTGGGGCGCGAGGGTGGGCTCGACCGGGTGTCCTTCGGTCGATCGAAGGATCGTTCGTTCGAGCGATCAACGGGCCGCTCCCTCGACGGCTGCACATCGCGCCGCGCGCGGTCGGCCTGTGCCTCGGCCAGCGTCGGGCGTCGGCGCACGCCCATGCCGGCGCCGCGCACTGGGGCGCGCTCGCTGCGCACGGCGGAGCCGGCCGTGTTCTTCGGTTTGATCTTCAGCGTGGCCATGCGGGTCCAGTCGGTGTGCAACGTGTGCAGTGAGAAAGAAGGGCGCCTCTCGGCGTTGATTTGTCCAGCGGAGTCAGCGCCCTCGCCAGAACAGCGCGTCGAGTTCGCGCCGGGTGATCTGCCGCCAGGTGGGGCGGCCGTGGTTGCACTGGTCGGCACGTTCGGTGCGTTCCATGTCGCGCAGCAGCGCGTTCATCTCGGCCAGGCTCAGCGCCCGGTTGGCACGCACGGCGCCGTGGCAGGCCATCGTCGACAAAATCTCGTGCTGCGCGCGCTGCACCACGCTGCTGGCCTCGTGCTCGGCCAGTTCAGCCAGCACGCTGCGCGCGAGTTCGACCGCATCGCCACCGGCCAGCGCCGCGGGCTGCGAGCGGATGGCCAGCACGGTGGGCGAGAGCGGCGACACCTCCAGCCCCAGCGTGTGCAGCGTGTCGGCATGCGCCTCGGCAGTGGCGATCTCGGCGGCGGTGGCGGCGAAGGTGGCCGGAATCAATAACGGCTGCGCATCGATGTGCGACGCGGCCAAGCTCGCCTTCAAGCGCTCGTAGACCACGCGCTCGTGCGCTGCGTGCATGTCGACGATCACCAGCCCCTGCGCGTTCTCGGCCAGCACATAGATGCCTGCGATCTGGGCGATCGCCTGGCCGAGCGGGCAGGCGCTGATGGGGTGATCGGTGCTGGCGATCTGGGGGGTGATCGATGGCGGTACGTCGGCCGCGTCGCGCCGAAGCGCGTCCGCACCCCAGGGCGCGTCGGGTTCGCGGGCATACAGCACCGTCGCCTGATGCAGGCTCAGCGCGACTTGGGCGCCGGTTGGTGTGTCGCCATGCCAACCGCCGTACGCGGCGGATCGGCTTGCGCCGCCAAACGCGGTGAAAGCAGGCGATGCGCCCGACTGCCCGAATGCATCACGCGGCAAGGCGCTTTCAGCACCCGACGCATTGGCGACGCCATTCGCGACCGCCCCCGCCAGCGCCGCCTCCACCGCGCGCCGCACCGCCTGGTGCACCTCGCGCGATTCGCGAAAACGCACCTCGATCTTCGTCGGGTGCACGTTCACATCGACGCGGTCGGGTGCGATGTCGATGACCAGCACATAGGTTGGCTGCCGCCCGCCGTGCAGCACGTCTTCATAGGCAGTGCGCACGCCGTGGGCGATCAGCTTGTCGCGCACGAAGCGGCCGTTGACGTAGACGTACTGCAGGTCAGCGCGGCTGCGCGCCGAGGCTGGTGTGCCCGCGCGGCCGGTGATGCGCAGCACGCCGAGGTCGAGCGACACGGTTCGGCTGTCGGCGATGAAGTCCGGGCCCAGCACGTCGGCCAGCCGCGTGTCTTGGGCCGGTACTTTGGCATCGGCCTGATCGGTAACCCGCCGCCACTGCTGCACCAGCTTGCCCTCATGCCACACCGTGAAGCTCACATCAGGCCGCGTCAGCGCGTGGCGGCGCACCGCTTCCACGCAGTGCGCCAGCTCGGTCGCTTCGGTCTTTAGGAACTTGCGCCGCGCTGGCGTGTTGAAGAACAGTTCTCGCACCTCAACGCTGGTGCCGACGCCACGCGCCGCTGGCGTGATCTCGCCCGATCGCGCATCGAGACGGCGTGCCTGGGTGTCGTCAGCGCAGCGGCTGGCAATCGACACCTCTGCCACCGACGCGATCGCTGCCAGCGCCTCGCCGCGAAAGCCCATCGTTGCCACGTTCTCCAGGTCGCCGAGCGACTCGATCTTGCTGGTTGCATGGCGGCGCAGTGCCAGCGGCAGCTCGGCAGCGGGCAGGCCATGGCCGTCGTCTTCCACCAGCACCGCACGGATGCCGCCTGCGATCAGCCTGACAGTGACCTCGCCCGCGCCCGCGTCGAGCGCGTTGTCGACCAGCTCGCGCACCACCGAGGCCGGGCGCTCGACCACCTCGCCGGCGGCGATCTGGCTGATCAGCTCATCGGGCAGTTCCCGGATCGGGCGGCGAGGTGTGTGGGGCCCACGGGCGTTCATCAGGTGATTGTAGAAACCGCATCCCCACAAGCAGACCCGGCTCAGCAGAAGGTGCACGTAGTAGGATGTACACAACCGCCTGCAACCGAGTACGCCATGTCCACCACGCTCACGTTCCGGCTCGAAGACGAGATCAAGGACCGCCTGGATCAGCTGGCCGAAGCCACCCAGCGAAGCAAGTCTTTCCTCGCGGCCGAGGCGATACGCCAGTTCGTTGAAGACAACGAGTGGCAGATCGCCGAGATCCAGACGGCGGTGAAGGAGGCCGACCGCAATGACTTCGCCAGTGACAAGGACGTGGCCGCCGTCGCCAGAAAATGGAAGGCGAATGGGAAAGTGAATGCAGGTTAAATGGTTGCGCACCGCCCTGCGCAACCTCGATGAGGAAGCCACTCACATCGCCAGCGATGACGTGGCCGCAGCGCGCGTCGTCGTCGGCCACATCCTGAACGCTGTCTCGATGCTTGCCGAGCAACCGGGCCTCGGCCGCCCAGGTCGGGTGCCGGGAACGCGTGAACTGGTGGTTGGCAAGACGCGCTATCTGGTGCCGTACCGCGTGCGCGGCGACACGGTCGAAATCCTGCGGGTGTTTCACACCTCGCGTCGGCCACCGCAGCGCTGGTGAGGGGCGTCACCATGCCCCTTCATAATCGATTGCCATGGAAATCGTCTCGGCGCTGATCGGCTTCATCTTGCACGTGGATGTGCACCTCGCGACCTTCGTGCAGCAGTACGGCGTGTGGGTTTATGCGCTGCTGTTCGCGATCATCTTCGTCGAGACCGGCGTCGTCGTGATGCCCTTCCTGCCGGGCGATTCCCTGTTGTTCGTGGTTGGCGCGATGTGCGGCGCGGGGCTGATGAATCTGCCGCTGGCGATGGCCTTGCTGGTCGCTGCCGCCATTCTCGGCAACCAGTGCAACTACGCGATCGGCCACTGCTTCGGGCCGAAGGTGTTCCAGTGGGAGAACTCGCGCTTCTTCAACAAGCGCGCGTTCGAGCAGGCGCATGCGTTCTACGAGAAATACGGCGGTATCACCATCGTGGCGGCGCGTTTCATGCCGTTTGTGCGCACCTTCGCGCCGTTCGTGGCGGGCGTGGCGGCGATGTCGCGCGCCAAGTTCACTTTCTATGACGTGACCGGTGCGTTGTTGTGGGTCTGCGGCGTGACGACCGCGGGCTACCTGTTCGGCAACGTGCCGTGGGTCAAGGAGCATCTGGACAAGGTCATTTGGTCGGCGATCCTGATCCCCGGCCTGCTGGTGCTGTGGGGCGGCTGGAAGGCGCGTTTCAAGCCATCGTCAGCGCTGCCTTGACCGGGTTCATCCGGCGCCTGGCTGAGCGCTGACTGCAGCGTTCGGTGCGAGCCGCCAACTCGGCGCCTCCGAGCGCCGCGGCAACGGCGGAATCACGAACTCCGGCAACTCCTGCAGGCAGAAGCTCAGCGCGATCAGCGCAGTCGGCAGGTGGTACAGCATCAGCCACAGCCCGGGCTTCTCGCCGAAATCGATGCGCGGGAACAGCAGTACCGTGATGACGAGGCTCGCCGGCGTCAGGATCGGGATCGCCCGGCGCAACGCCGCCCACCAGCGTGCGCGCAGATGCCGTTCGTGAAAGCGCGCCGGCGGTTCGGCCAGTGCCTGCGCCAGGTGGTGCGCGACGCGGCCCGTCGCCTGCTCGGCACGCCGGGTGCGCCGAGCCGCCCCGCCGCGCAGCCGCAGCTTGCTTTCCCATTCGCCCTTTTTGCGGACCAACCGTGTCCAGTCCCAACCGATCACCGCCAGCAGGTCGTCGGGCAGGTCAAGCGCGCTGCCATCGTTGGCCAGCTTAGGGGCGAGTGTGATGTCGGCCGAGACGCCACGCACTGCGGGCACGTTGAGCGTCAGCGTCAGGTCGTTCAGATGGACGACCGCGCGGGTCAGCACCAGCGGCACCGAGGCGCGGCCATCGGCTGAAGTGATCGCGTCTGACGGCACGGTGTAGCTGCGCGCGATCAGACTGCCCACACCAACGACGAACTGCTGCTCGGGCGCGACGGCCTCGATGCGGGCCAGCAGCGCCGCGGGGTGAGGCCCGCTGGCCTCCAGCGTGGCGGTCTGGCCGTCGGTGGTGGTCAATCTGCGCGTCAAACCGAAATTACCCGAGCGGTAGCTGTCGAGTTGCAGCGTTTCGCGCAACGCGGGCAAGCCCGCCGCATTGCCCGCATGTTCGACCGGCTTGAACTGCAAGCGGCGGTTCAGCCGGTCGCTCGCGGCCAGATCGACCTGCCGGCTGCGGCGGGTGAACGGCTCGACGATGCCGAGGATGTCGTGGTGGCTCAGCGGGCTCGGTGCGGTCGCCATCTGCAGCTCATGGGTTACAGCTCATGGGTTACGTCTCACAAGACGCGGCCCGGGTTCATCGTTCTGCGGGGGTCGAGCGCGGCCTTGATGGCGCGCATCAACTGCAGCGCCACCGGCGATTGGGTCTGCGCCAACACCTCGCGCTTCAGCACGCCGATGTCGTGCTCGGCCGAGATCGATCTACCGCCGGACCGCACTGCGCCGTACACCACGGCGCTCAAGGCCGTGTCGGTGTGCTGCACGAAGGCGGCGATGCGCGACAGCGGTAACGACGCCGCCAGTCG
>JANMXL010000211.1:0-9778 GCA_031380885.1 Burkholderiales bacterium
CATGTGCTGGCCGTACAGCGTCTCGACGCCGACGATGCCGACGACGATCTCGGGCGGCACGCCGTAGCGCTGCTCAGCCAGCGTCAGCCACGCTTCGTTCGCCTGCCAGAACGCCACGCCAGCGGCGATGCGCTTGGGCTCGACGAAGCGTGCGCGGTAGGCGGCCCAGTTCTTCGCGGTGCCGGCCGGGGGCGGCATCACCGCCTTGACGATGCTGGGCACGAGGCGCGCTTGCGCCAGCGTCGTTTGCACCTCGTTCACATCCAGGCCGCGGCGCGTTGCGACCTCGGCGCCGAAGGCCATCAGGTCGTCGCGGCGACCGTAGGTGACGATGTCGGGGGCGTTGTCCGAGCGCACGGATGCTTTGCGCGCCGGTTGCGCGCGGCGCTTGACGTGCTTGATCGGCTTTGCAGCGGGCGCTTTGGCTGCTTTCGCCGCCGTCGTCGCGCTGGCAGCGGTGGGCGCGGGCGTCACATCCACCGCCGCCGCATCTTCGGGCGATACGGCCACGGCGATCAGCGCCAAGCTCATCGCCTGAGCCCCTCGCGCCAGACGCTTGGCCTGCGCCTTGAAGTGCCGGGTCAGCGCCGGATCGGGCCGTGCCGCGGCGTGGGGGCCGTAGCGCTGCGCGTCGAGCCGCTCCAGCAGCGCGGCGAGCGCTTCGCCCCGCGCGCCGAAGCGCGCACGCACCCGCTGCGCCAGCGTGCGCGGTGCTTCGTGCTCGGCCGCGCTGACGCCCAGGCGCTGCAGGGCGGCGCGCAGCCGCTGCATCTGCCGCACCCACGGGTCGGTGTGGTGGCGGTCCCACCAGGCCCAGCCCACCGCCGCCAGCGACAACACACCGAACGCGCCGGCCAGCAGCACCGCCAGGTCTTCCCAGCTCGGCGCATCGAAGCCCAGTTGCCGCAGCAGGTCGAATTGCGATCCGCGCGAATAGCTCAACACCCACTGGTTCCAGCGGTTGTTCAGCGCCTCCCAGCCGGTGCGCAGGTTGGCCAGCAACTGCGGGTTGAAGTCGTTCAGCGCTCCGGCGACCAGGCCCGGTTGGGTCACCAGCGGGCGGCTGCTCAGCACGCGATCGGGTGCGACAGCGGCGGTCGGGTCGGCGCGCACCCAGCCGATGCCGGGTTGCCAGTATTCGGCCCAGGCGTGGGCGTAGCTCTGGCGCACGATGCGGTAGCCATCGACCGGCGTCGGGTCCAGCCCCTGGTAGCCGGTGACCACCCGCGCCGGCACGTCGAGCGCGCGCAGCACCACCACGAATGCGGCGGCGTAGTGTTCGCAAAAGCCCAGCTTGCGGTCGAGCCAGAACTCGTCGATGGCGCTGCGCGGGTCGTTCTCGCCGTACAGGCCAGGGGTCAGCGTGTAGCTGTAGCCGCCGCTGCGAATGTGCTCCATCAGCGCCGCGGCGAGCGTGGCCGCATCGGCTTCTGCATAGCGGGGGTCCTTGCGCATCGCTGCGGCCCAAGCCAACGTGCGCGGGTTGTGGCCCGGCGGCAGGTCGATGTAGTCCTGCAGCCCGATCATCGGGCTGACCGGTCCGTGCTGGAACCGCGGGTACGCCGCGCCCCGAAAACGCAGCCGCTCATACAGCGCGCGATCCGACACCCACTGCAGGTCATCGGTCTGTGTGAAGCGCAGGCCTTCGATCTGCGGCGCGTCGGGGCTGGCTTCGAGCATCGGCACCACCGTCAGCCGCGTCGGCTCCAGCGTCATCTCGTAGCCAATCGGCGAGCCCTGCACCCGCAGCTCGGCGCGCGGCGTCAGCGCCTGTGGAAAGCCCGGCTTCTGCGGCGTCCAGTCGCGGCCGTCGAAATGCCCGAGCACCGGTCCGCGGAAGTAGATCTCCTGCAGCGGTGGCGGCGCACCGTCGAAGCGGATGCGCAAGGCCACGCTGTCGTCCTGCGCGAGTGCGGCGACCGTGCCCATGCTCATCACATTGGACAGCCCGGTGCCCGAGAACCCGTCCTGCGGCACGCCCCACAGCGGCCCGACGCGTGGGAACAGCACGAACAGCAGCACCATCAGCGGCGCACCCAGCGCCGCCGTCTTGCCGGCGAGGCCCGCGGCGGTGCGCAGGCTGGGTGTGCCGGCCGGCATGTGGGCCAGCACCAGCGCGGTCAGCAGGCCCCAGATCGACAGCAGCATCATCGCGGCGACGCCCAGGCTCTGCGAATACAGGAAGTGGGTCAGGATCAGGAAGAAGCCGAGGAAGAACACCACGAAGGCGTCGCGCCGGGCGCGCAGCTCCAGTGTCTTCAAGGCCATCAGCGCGACGGCCATCGTCACGCCGGGTTCCTTGCCCAGCAGCGAGCCGAACGACCCGTACGTGAGACCGGCGGCGACCACCAGCACCACCACCAGCACCGAGCGCCCTGGCAGCGCCGCACCGGCCAGCGCCAGCCGCGCGCGCCACAGCAGCACGCCGGCGGTGAGTGCTGCGCACCAGGCGGGCAGGCGCGCCAAGTGCGGCAACGAGGTCCAACCGATCACCATCAGCAGGAACAGCGTGTCGCGCGCCTCGCGCGGCAGGTGCTGCCACCCTGGCCAGCCGACGCGGCGGCGCCAGGATGGCGGTTCGATCGAGAGGGTGCTGCTCATGCGGCTGCGTTCAGGCGGTCCACAGCGCCAGCGCCTGCAGGCCCTGTTGCCGATGCGCATCGCCCTGGCCGATCTCGATCTCGCGGCCGGGCAGGCTCAAGCCCCAGGCAGCGTCGCGGCGATCGGCTTCGAGGATCCACGCCGTCAGGCGCGACAGCCGCGCTTCGGCATCGCCGCTGCCGCCCAGCTGCCAGTCCAGCCACAGCTGTTGCTGGCTTTGCGCGCTGCTGTCGCGGCTGACCAGTTCGCCGCTGCTGGCCATCGCCTGTGCCGATCGTTTCCAGGCGACGCTTTTCAGCGGGTCGCCGCGCCGGTACAGGCGGATGCCCTCGAACTCGCCACTGTGGCTGGTGCGCGAGCGCAGCGATCCGCCCGACACGCTGCGCGCGGGCGGCAAGGGGCTGACCGGGCGTTCGGGTTGGGGATAGACCAGCAGCGGCGTGGCCGGTCGCCAGACGGCCCACGCGCGAAACAGCCCCAGTGGGAAGCGCGTTTCGGCCGTCACCGTGGGCAGGGTGTGCTGGCCACGCATTGCGGGCACGAAGCCCAGGTGCAGCACCGCCTGCCCACCGGCTGGCACATCGGTGTAGCTCAGTGACTTCGCGTCCCGGTCGTCGAGGCGCAGCCCCATGCCGACGCCGTAGCGCGTGCCTTTCAGGTTCGACAACACGACTTCGAGCAGCGCGGTGTCACCGGCGAATGCCGGGGCGAGCGGGCGCAGGTGCAAGGTCAGGCCACGCAGCGTGTTGTGCGTCATGTGCATCGACACCACGCCGCTGCCTGTGAGCAAAAAGGTCAGCACATAGCCCAAGTTCAGCTGGTAGTTGATCGAGGCGATCAGCAGCACGCCCAGCGTGAAGCAGAACAGCAGGCCGCCGCGGGTGGGCAGGATGTAGACATTGCGCTGCGTCAGCAGCAGGCTGTCGGTGCGCGGCGAGCGGGCCTGCCACCAGCCATCGATCCGGCGACGCAGTGGGCCGCGGGCCGTCGCCACCGGGTTCACGGCAGCGCGGTCGCTTCGATCATCGCGCGCACCTGCTCGGCGCGGCCACGACCGGCGCTGGCCACCGGCACCAAACGGTGCGCGGCGGTCTGCACCAGGATCGCCTGGATGTCGTCGGGTGCGACATGGTTGCGACGATCGAGCAACGCGTGCGCCTTCGCTGCGCGCAACACCGCGATGCCGGCGCGTGGACTCAGGCCCTCGACGAACCAGGCGCCGGACCGGGTGGCGGCGATCAGCGCCTGCAGGTAGTCGAGCAGCGCCGGTGAGGCGTGCACCGCCAGCACCGCGCGCTGCGCCTCGATCAGTCGCTCGGGTGTCATCACCGGGCGCAGCTGCTGCACCGCATCGCGCCGGTCGAGGCCTGCCAGCAGCTCGCGTTCGCTCGCGCGGTCGGGGTAGCCCAGCGTGATGCACATCAGGAAGCGGTCGAGCTGCGACTCCGGCAGCGCGTAGGTGCCCAGCTGGTCGCTCGGGTTCTGCGTGGCGATGACGAAGAAAGGCCGGGGCAGGGCGCGGGTTTCGCCTTCGACGCTGACCTGCTGCTCTTCCATGGCTTCGAGCAGCGCACTTTGCGTCCGCGGCCCGGCACGGTTGATCTCGTCGGCCAGCAGCACCTGGGCGAACACCGGGCCTGGGTGGAACACGAACGCCTCTTTCGATCGTTCGTAGACGCTGACGCCGATCAGGTCGGTGGGCATCAGGTCGGCGGTGAACTGCACGCGCGAAAAGCGCAAGCCCAGCGACACCGACAGCGCATGCGCCAGCGTCGTCTTGCCAACGCCCGGCACGTCCTCGATCAACAGGTGGCCACCGGCCAGCAGGCAGGCCACGCAGTCACGGATCTGCGATCGTTTGCCGACGATGACCGTGCTAATCTGGTCGATTAACCGCGTGAGGTCTTCGGGCAGGTTGGGGATCGGTACGGCACTCATCGGCGAGACGTTAACCGATGCGCCACTGGCTTTATTCCCTGAAATAGCATGTCCATCGCCTTCTTCCGGCATGCCGATGGCCGTGCACCCGCCGGTGCTGGCCCACATCGATGAATTGCCGGAGCCCCACGCGTGACCCGTACCCTCGACAACACCGAACTGCAGGACCTGATCGCCGGCCTGCTGCAACCGACCGCGCTGATGGAGCTCGGCGCGCTGGCGCTGTGCCTGGGCCTGGCCTGGCTCATCGTGCGGCTGCTGCGCGGCACGCCGCCGGTCGATGCGCCGATCTGGTTCGGCCGCCGCGGCGTTGATGGCGTGCTGTTCCCGTTGCTGGCGCTGCTGCTGGCCTTTGGCGCCAAGCTGCTGCTGGCGAATTTCGTCAAGGCCGCAGTGTTCAAGCTGGCGGTGCCGATCCTGATGTCGCTGTTGTTGATCCGACTGACGGTGCGGGTGCTGTCGGTGACCTACCCGGACTCGCGCTGGATGCGCATCCTCGAGCGCAGCATCTCGTGGGTTGCCTGGCTGGCGGTGGTGCTGTGGGTCACCGGCGTGCTGCCTTGGCTGCTCGACGCGATGGACGAGGTGCGCTGGTCCATGGGCACCCACCAGGTCTCGCTGCGCAACGTGGTCGAAGGCAGTGTCACGGCCGGTCTGGTGATGGTGCTGGCGCTGTGGGTGGCCGCCGCGATCGAGAAGCGCCTGCTGCGCGGCACCGGCAACAGCAGCGATCTGTCGATCCGCATGATTGCCGCCAATCTGGTGCGCGTGCTGCTGCTGTCCATCGGGCTGCTGTTTGCGCTGAGCGCGGTCGGCATCGACCTCACCGCGTTCAGTGTGGTGGGCGGTGCGATCGGCGTCGGCATCGGCTTCGGCCTGCAGAAGATCGCGGCCAATTACGTCAGCGGCTTCGTCATCCTGGCCGAGCGCTCGCTGCGCATCGGCGACATGGTCAAGGTCGACAACTTCGACGGCCGCATCACCGACATCCGCACCCGCTACACCGTGATCCGCGCGCTCAACGGCCGCGAGGCCATCGTGCCCAACGAGATGCTGATCACCCAGCGCGTCGAGAACTCATCGCTGGCCGATCCGCGGGTGTTGGTGACGAGCGCGGTGCAGGTGGCCTACGGCACCGATGTGCGCGCCTTGCAGCCCGTGATTCAGGCGGCAGTCGCTCAGGTACCGCGCGTGCTGTCTGACCCTCCGCCCAGCGCACAACTGCTGGGCTTCGCGGCCGACGGGATGGACCTGTCGATCAGTTTTTGGATCCTCGACCCCGAGAACGGGCAGGGCAATGTGCGCTCGGATGTGAATCTGGCCTTGCTTGCCGTGTTCGACGAACAAGGTGTGCAGATTTCCTGCCCGCAACGCGAGGCGCAGGTGCCGCCGTCAGGCCATCGCGCCGCGGTGGCGGTTGCCACCTCTGCAGTGCCGCCACCACCATGAAAAACGGCCGGTCGCTCGACCGGCTCTGACGGGCAGCGGCCAGGCCACCCTGCTGCTCGCATCACCGCAGTGCCGCCATTTCCTCATCGGTGAAGCCGGCCGCACGGCGCGCCTCGAAGTTGAAGGGCGCACGCAGTCGCGGCGCCTGGTGCTGCTGCGCGAGCAGCGCGTAGTGGGCGAATGGGTCGAGCCCTTGTTGTTCGCACAACCACCGGTACCAGCGGTTGCCGATGGCGACATGGCCGATCTCGTCGCGCAGGATCACGCCCAGGATCTCCACCGCGCGGTGGTCACCGGCACGCTCGAACTTCGCCTGCAGCGGTGGCGTGGCGTCCAGCCCGCGCGCCTCCAGTGTGCGTGGCACCAGCGCCATTCGGGCGACCACATCCGCCGAGGTGCGCTGCGTCATCAACCACAGGCCGTCGTGCGCGTCGAAGTCGCCATAGTCGAAGCCCAGGCTGTGCAGGTGCTCGCGCAGCAGGCTGAAGTGATGGGCCTCCTCGCTGGCGACGCTCAGCCAGTCCAGGTAAAACGACGGCGGCATGCCATCGAAGCGCCAGACGGCATCGAGTGCCAGGTTGATTGCATTGAATTCGATGTGCGCAATCGCATGCAGCAATGCAGCGCGGCCTTCGACAGTGAACGGCGTGCGCGACGGCACCTCTTTCGGCGGCACCAGCGCGGGTCGCACGGGGCGACCGGGTGATGACGCAGCCGCAGGCGCGAGGTCGAACGGCGGCTGGGGGTGCAGCGGATGCGCTTCGCGGTCGGCCCACAGCGCACGCGCGCCGTGGGCCTTGGCGGTCGGGTCGCATTCGGCCCACAAGGCCAGCGCGCGCGATCGCAAGGACAAGGGCTGGACAGGTTCATCGACAACAGGGGTCATCCTTAGAATTGTGGGCTTCACCGCAGGGGAGTGCATCCGTGGCCGTTTACCGTTTGGGCGCTGCGCAACCGCAGGTCGCCGCCAGTGCCTGGGTGGCCGACAGCGCACAGGTCATTGGCGATGTGGCGCTGGCCGAGGGCGCCAGCGTCTGGTTTGGTGCGGTGCTGCGGGGTGACAACACCTTGCTGCAGATCGGCGCGCGCACCAACATCCAGGACGGCGCGGTGCTGCATTCCGATGCGGGTCAGCCCTTGACGCTGGGTGACGATGTGACCATCGGCCACCAGGCGATGCTGCACGGCTGCACGGTGGGCGACGGTTCGCTGATCGGCATCCAGGCCATCGTGCTGAACGGCGCACGCATCGGCAAGTCGTGCCTGGTCGGCGCGGGTGCGGTCGTGACCGAAGGCAAGCAGTTCGAGGACGGCTGGCTGATCATTGGCGCGCCGGCCAGGGCGGTGCGCCCGTTGACGCCCCAGCAGCTCGACGGCCTGGCGCGCAGCGCCGCCGGCTACGTCGCCAAGGCCCAGCGCTTCAGGACCGAACTGGTTCGCATCGATTGAACGGCCACTGATGAGCGAACTGCACAAATTCATTTTCGAAGGCCTGCCGGTGCGCGGCATGCTGGTGCGGCTGACCGACAGCTGGCGCGAGGTGTTGCAACGCCGCGCCGCCTCGAACGACGCCTTCCCCGAGCCGGTTCGCGTGCTGCTGGGCGAGATGGCCGCCGCCGGCGTGTTGATGCAGTCCAGCATCAAGTTCGATGGCGCGCTGGTGCTGCAGGTCTACGGCGATGGGCCGGTCAAGCTGGCGGTGGTCGAGGTGCAGAGCGATCTGGCCTTCCGCGTCACCGCCAAGGTGGTGGGCGAGGTGGTGCCGCACGCCCAGGTCGAGGCGATGCTGAATGTGCACGGCCAGGGCCGCTGCGCGATCACGCTCGACCCGAAGACCAAGTTCCCCGGCCAGACGCCTTACCAGGGCGTGGTCTCGCTGCACGGCGACCAGCGCGAGCCGCTGCAAAAGATCAGCGAGGTGCTTGAGCACTACATGCTGCAGTCTGAACAGCTCGACACCTGCCTGATCCTGGCTGCCAATGACGACACCGCGGCCGGCCTGCTGATCCAGCGCGTGCCCGTTGAAGGCGCAGGCAATCTCGGCCAGTGCAACGAGGACGAGATCGGCCTCAACGAGGACTACAAGCGACTCGCGATGCTGGCCGCGACGCTGACGCGCGACGAACTGCTGACACTCGACGCCGACACGCTGCTGCGCCGCCTGTTCTGGGAAGAAAACCTGAAACGCTTTCCACCGCAGACCGGCGAACACGGCCCGCGCTTCGCGTGCAGCTGTTCGCGCGAGCGGGTGGGGCGCATGCTGATCAGCCTCGGTCGGCCCGAGGTCGACGACATCGTCGTCGAGCAAGGCCGCGCCGAAATCGGCTGCGACTTCTGCGGCATCAAGTACCACTTCGATGCCGTCGATGTCGGCGAGCTGTTCACGCCCACGCCGCAGCAGGCGCCGGGGTCGGCAACGATCAACTGATTCGCCGCCGCCCTTCCCAAGCCGACGCATTGAATATGCGGCCCAACCCTTCCATCGAGCGGCAGTCAATTGTTCGGCGTCACGGGCACAACCTACAGAACGGCTCCCGCGAGCCTCGGCGTAGACTTTGAATATCTGTGATGGAGGCCCGCCATGTCCGTCTTACTTGAAGAGCTTTCCGCCAAAGCCAAGACCCTCCCGGTAGAAGAGCGTACCCAGCTCGCGCAGGAGTTGCTCGAGTCTGTAGAACGCGACGGCGACCCAGAGGTCCAAGCAGCGTGGGAGACCGAGATCGCATCCCGCATAGCGAAGTACGAGCGAGGCGAGGGAACGCTCATCCCAGCCGAAGAGGTCTTCGCCGCCGCCCGTCGCCTCACACGGTGAAGCCCGTCAGGTTTTTGCAGGAAGCTCAAGATGAGTTCCTTGCGCAGATTGAGTACTACGAGGAGCGTCAGAAGGGTCTCGGGGACCAGTTTCGAGAGGCTGTCGAAGCTGTGACCGCTCTGGCTTCGGCTTACCCGCGACTCGGTTCACCTTGGAAGCTTGGTGCGCGCCGCGTTTTCCCGAAGAGCTTCAAGTTCTCGGTCGTGTATCGCGTCGAGCCGAGCGAGCTCGTCGTATTTGCTGTCGCGCACTTCAGGCGCAGGCCAACGTACTGGCGTCGACGCGGGTGACGCGTACCTGTCCTTGACCGCGGAAGGCAACCCCAGCTTTGCGACGGTGCTCAAGGTTGCCAAGGCGCTTGGCGTGCGGTTGCACGCTCACGCGGTGACCGGCAGCGCTTAGCCGCAATTTTCTGCGGGCTCAGGCTACTTCGCCGACACGCTCCACTGCACCAGGATCTCGTCGGGCTTGACCATGCCGAGGTCGTAGCGGGCCTTTTCCTCGACCATCTCCAGGCCTTCCTTCAAGTCGCTGACCTCGGCCGCGAGCTGTTCGTTGTGGTGCTTCGCAACGTCGTTGGTGGCCAGTTGCGCATCGAGTTGGGCCTGCAGGTCGAGCACCCGCGGCAGCCCCGAGCCGCCGAACCACAGCTGCGTGTGAACCAGCACCAGCAGCGTGATCAGGGCGAGTCGGATGAAGCGCACGGGGTGCCGATCGATGCGGTGCGGTGCAGTGCTGTGCTGTGAAAAAGGCGCAGCGCCGCGTCAGCGCAGGTTGTAGAACGCGCTGCGGCCAGGATAGGTGGCGACGTCGCCCAGGTCTTCCTCGATGCGCAATAGCTGGTTGTACTTCGCGATGCGGTCGCTGCGGCTCATCGAGCCGGTCTTGATCTGGCCGGCGTTGGTGCCGACTGCGATGTCGGCGATCGTTGAATCTTCGGTTTCGCCCGAGCGGTGGCTGATCACCGCGGTGTAGTTC
>JANMXL010000236.1:0-12090 GCA_031380885.1 Burkholderiales bacterium
ATGAAAGCGCAACGCTGCCATTGACCGCCGGTGTCACCCGTCACCACGCTGCGGCTGTCGAACACGCAGGTCGTTCACTATGCTGAAGAGCAAGGGAATGAAGGCGCCAAGACAGGCGGCGGCCAGCACATCCGACGGCCAGTGGACGCCGAGCACAAGACGCGAGATCGCGATCAAGCCCGTCCACAGCAAAGCAAGTGCCATCGCCAGGCTGCCGACTCGGGGCCAGATGCGCGCCACGCACAACGCGGCTGCGGTTGCCAAGGCTGCCGTACTGAGGGTGTGCCCGCTTGGGAAGCTCGATCCCCAATACCACTGCGCCTCCCACAAGGCCGGGCGGGCCCGGCCGACGATGGCTTTCATGCCCCAGACCATCAGAGTGGCCGTCAGCAGCGATGCACTCAAAAGCAGCGCTTCGAAATGGCGCCGGGTTACCCACAAACCAGCGGCAGACACAACCGTCAAGGGCACCAACACTCGGGCTGACCCACTGAGCGTGATCAGCGCGAAACAATCATTCAGTGCTGCCGGCACATGCTGCCTGACGAACCAAAGAATGGCCTCGTCAACCGGCCCGGACTCCTTGGCCACCACATCCTCGATCAGCTTGATGCCAGCCACGGCCAGCGTCAGCATGCCGAGCACGGCACAGCGGCGCTGGGTCAGGCGCTCGGTCCACTGCGGCCGGCGGCGCCGCGCATACGCAGCCAGAAGTGCATACGCACAAACGACGATGAGGCTCAGCTTGGCCCAGTCCACCGCCAGGTTGAACAGCATGACTCATCGACCCCGGGGGTGCCTCATCTGCCTAACGCAACCGCTGCACGGTATGCACCGTGCATGCGGGGGCGTGCACACGCTCCAGCCGTGCAACTACTTCTGCTGAATGAACAGCAGCGCATTGCGAAACTTCGCGGCGACGCGCGTGGCGACTGATCCGAGGATCGTCGAGACGAAGGCCCCTTCGCCATGCGAACCGATCACCAGGATGTCGAGCTTGTTTTTCGTCGCGAATGCGGCAATCACATCGCCCGGGTTGTTGCCCGTGAGCTGCGCTTCGATGACTTGCAGTGCGCAGGGTTTCAACAGCTTGCGCGCTGGCGCGAAGGCACGCTCAAACGCCGCACGCTGCATTTCTGCAACTTGCTCCGGTTTGAACCCCGGCACTGGCGCATCGGCAAAAACACCCGGCACGCGCAGGCGCGACAAATCCGGCACGACATGGATCAGCGTCAGCACGGGAGCCGGGCCAAACAGCACAAGGTGTTTGACGACAAAGCGCACCGCCGCAATGCCGTACTTGCTGCCATCGAGTGCGATGCCGACCTTCAACGACTCCTTTTTCGGCAGCGTATGGGGGACATTGCCGCTGCGCAGTACCAACAGCGGCGTACTGCAAGACGCCAACACAGCTTGCGTTACCGATCCGAACAGCAGGTTCTTGAAACCGGTGTGGCCATGCGAGCCCATCACGATCAGGTCAGCGGCGTCTCCAGCCGCGATGCGGCCGACCACCACCCCTGGGCTGCCCACCACTGACTTGGCACGGGCCAGCAAGCCAGCCCGCTTCAAGCCAGCCAGGGCCGGTTTGATGACCTTGCTGGCTTCGGTTTCATGGTAGTTCTGCACCATTTCGCGGCCTGCGACGCGAGCGGCACGTGAGGGTATCGGGTACTGCACATTGAGCAGTTCAATATCCGGCTGACCTTCGATCAAGGTGCTGCGCGAGGCGATGAAATCCAACGCAGCCTTGCTGCAAGGGCTGCCGTCGATGGGCATGAGGATTCGCATGATGTCTTCCTGGTTAAGGTGAAAGTGAAGGGCCTGTCGGCCCGGGCTGGTCTTTGACGATCGTGACAGGCAGGGTTGACGCTTGCAGAACGGCCAGCGACACCGAGCCGAGCAACACACTGCGCAGCGCGCCCCTGCCGCGTGCGCCCATGACGATGGTGTCGCATCCGCAGCGCTGCGCGATACCCAACAGCGTTGGCGCCGCGTCGCCCGAGGCGATTTCGCGCTCAAAGGCCAAACCTGCTGCTTCGAACAAGGCCTCAGCACTTTTCAGCGCACGCGCGCCGACGGCACCCGTGACCCGTTCAAGCACGTCGGCACCGGGGGCCAGCATCATCTCGATGGCATAGGTGGGTTCTTGCACGGTGGCCAGCACGAAGCGGGCACGCAAACCCTCGCGCTGCAATTGCAAAGCATGGCGCACGGCGTCCAGTGCGGCCTCAGAGCCGTCGATGGGCAGCAGAACTTTCATCGGTTGGCCTTCACGTTGTGCAGCGATCTTTTGTGCTGGGTGGATTGCCAGCAGTGCACCGCCAGTTTGCGCGCTTCCTCCAACAGCAGCACGCTGACCGCCACACCCGTGGCCAGCAACCAGTCGCCCAGATTCAAGGCCACGGTGTCGAACACGGCCTGGGCCGGGCCCCAGTTCACCACCACCACCTGCAGCACCAACACGGCGGCCAGCGCCAGCCACAGTTTGCGGTTGCCTAACAACTGGTGGTTGAACGCGGTGCGGGCGTCAAAGCGCGCGTTCATGACGTTGAAGAACTGAAACAGCACGAAGGTGGTGAAGGCCAGCGTCGAGGCATAGGCCTGATTGCCCGTTTGCAGCCCGTGAAAGTACACGCCGATGGTGCCCACCGCCATGGTGCTGCCGTAGGCCAGCAGGCGACTCAGGCGCGACAGCGTCAGGATGCGTGCATCGCTGCGGCGCGGCGGCTCGCTCATGATGCCGGGCCGCGCTGGCTCCAGGCCCAGCATCACGGCGGGTGGGCCGTCCATGATGAGCGCGATCCACAGGATGTGGATTGCGGTGAACGGCATCGGCAGGCCCACCACCTGAGCACTGAGGACGGTGAGGATGGCGCCGATGCTGGTGGACAGCTGAAAGCGCACGAACTTGACGATGTTGTCGTAGATGGTGCGGCCTTCTTTGACGGCGCTGACGATGGACGCAAAGTTGTCGTCGGCCAGCACCATCGCAGCAGCTTCTTTCGTGACCTCGGTGCCGGTGATGCCCATCGCGATGCCGATGTCGGCGTTTTTCAATGCCGGCGCGTCGTTGACGCCGTCGCCTGTCATGGCCACCACATGGCCGCGCGCTTTGAGCGCCTGCACGATCTTGACTTTGTGCTCGGGCGCCACGCGCGCGAACACGGCGGTCTCTTCGATGTGGCGCGACAACTCGGCCACGTCGATGCGGTCCAGCTCGGCGCCCGTCAGGACCGCGCCATGCAGGCCGAGTTCGCGGGCGATGGCGCCTGCGGTCAGGGCGTGATCGCCAGTGATCATCTTGACCTGGATGCCGGCCTGTTGGCACAGCGCGATGGCGTCGCGTGCCTCGGGGCGCGGCGGGTCGATGATGCCCACCAGGCCGACCAGGCTCAACTGCTGCGCCCACGGCATCAAGTCGGCCGCCGGGTCGAAGTCGCGCAGCGGGATGTCGCGCTGTGCGGTGGCCAGCACGCGCATGGCCTGGCTGGCGAGGCGGGCGGTTTCTGTCTCAAAGGCGGCGCGGTCACTCGCTGCCAACGGTGTGTCAGCGTCTGCGGCGGCGCCGAGGAAGTGGCTGGCGCGCGACAACAGCACGTCGGGCGCTCCCTTCACCAGCATGCGCACCTGTTCACCATCGCGGTGGAAAGTGGCCATGAACTTGTGCGCCGAGTCGAAGGGGATCTCAGCGATGCGCCGGCTGCTTGCTGACTTGCTGGTGGCGCGGGCGTCGTGGGGGGACTGGGGGTCCCCCCCGCCCTTGCCGGCCAACGCCAGCAGTGCGCCTTCAGTCGGGTCGCCGATCAGCTTGCCGTCTCGGATGCTGCTGTCCGTGCACAGTGCGGCTGGGGTCAACAACGGCTCGAAGTCCGGCAGCGGCAAGCCGTCTCGCGTGCTGATCGCGCCTTCACCGGCATAACCCTCACCTGACACGGTGAAGTGCCGCTCCCGGTAAAACACCTCGCGCGCGGTCATCTGATTCAACGTCAAGGTGCCGGTCTTGTCGGAGCAGATCACAGTGGTTGAACCCAGTGTCTCGACGGCCGAGAGTTTTTTCACAATCGCGCGGTTCTTCGCCATGCGGTGCATGCCGATGGCCAGCGTCACCGTCACCACCGCTGGCAGGCCTTCAGGGATGGCGGCCACGGCCAGTGCGATGGACGTCATGGAGGTTTGTGTCAGGTCATCGCCACGCCACGCGCCCAAGCCGAAGATCAACGCCACCACCGCGCCAGCAATGCCGGCCAGGCTCTTGCCCAGGGCGTCGATCTGAACTTGCAGTGGCGTGGGCTGGTCAGGCGCCTCATTCAACAGGCCGCTGATGCGGCCCATCTCGGTGTGCATGCCGGTGCTGCACACCACCGCTTCAATGCGGCCACGCGTGACCACCGTGTTCATGAAAACCATGTTCAGGCGCTCGGCCAGTGGATGCTCGCCTGCGGCCAGCAAGCCGGCGTGCTTGGCCACGGCGTGCGACTCGCCAGTCAACGCTGCCTCAGCCACTTCGGCGTTGTGCGCGGCCAGCACACGCGCGTCGGCAGGCACACGGTCACCGGCTTCGAGCAGCACGATGTCACCGGACACCAGCGCCTCGGCATCCACTTGCAGCACCTCGTCACCCCGCCGCACGCGGGCGTGCCGGGCCAGCATGTGTTTGAGTGCGGCCAGCGTGGCTTCGGCACGGTGCTCTTGATAAAACCCAAGGCCGGCGTTCAGCACCACCACCACCAGGATGACCACCGCATCCTTGGTGTCACCAATGGCAGCGGCCAAGGCAGCCGCACCAATCAACACCAGCACCAGCAGGTTGTTGAACTGGTCGATGAACTTCAACCAGGCCGGGCGCGGTGGTTTCTCGCGCAGCCGGTTGGGGCCGTGGCAGGCGAGCCTTTGTTGTGCCTCGGCAGCAGTCAGCCCCTGGGGCGAGGATTGCAGCTGATGCAGCGCTGCCTCTGCCGCCATCGCCCAAGGCGGGGTATCGCCGGGCGCTGCGTCCCTCAAGGTGTCCATTGCCAGTCCAAGATCTCTGGCATGTCGTCGGCGGGCTCGCCGATGCAGCGCTTGTGGCGCTGCATCGGGGCATCGAAGCGCGCGGTTTCTGCAGCCACCTGGCTGGCCAGCGGCTGCAACACCCGCAGACGCGGTTGGATGTGCGCAAGCGCCAGCGGCGCGTCAAGCAAGGCGTTGTCTTGGAGATCCACTTGCCCGAGTGAAAGGCAGTTCGCTGCGCGCCGGTGAGCGCGCACCTTGTGCAGCGTGTCGGGGGTCGCAGCGTTGACCATGAGCGCATGGTGACGCCAGCGCTGGCGTCAAGGCTTGACGTGCGTCAACAATGCCAATGCAGGCCATTGCGGCGGCAGGCAGGCTGCGCAGGCGGGTGCGCCACCGCACAGAAGCCGGGTCGGCAAACTGCTAGCTTCAGTTTGCGATTGCCACCCCACCCTGTTGCATCACTTGAACCCAGCCCTGCACATCGCCGTTCTCGACGACGAAGTCGACATCACACTGTTGCTGGCCAACTACCTGCGTGGCCACGGCTACCGCGTCACGCCGGTCCACAACGGGCACGCGCTGATGGCGCTGATGCCAAGTGATCCGCCGGCCCTCGTCCTATTGGATCTGGGGCTGCCCGGTGAAGACGGCTTCCTGATTGCACGCCAGTTGCGCGAACACTGGCGTTGTGGCCTGGTCATCGTGACCGGGCGCGGCGACTCGGTCGACAAGGTCGTGGGCCTGGAGGTGGGCGCCGACGACTACGTGACCAAGCCGTTCGACTTGCGCGAGCTGCTTGCGCGCATCAAGGCGGTGCTGCGTCGGCTGTCGCCCGAGATCCTGCCCGACGACATGCGCGCCGTGGCAGCCAGCGCCGTGCCCACGCAAGCGCCGGCAGCGCCCGGCAGGCTGACCAGCAAACTGTGCTTTGCCGGCTGGCAACTCGACACCGCCGCGCGCCGCCTGACGAATGTGCAGGGCGTCGAGGTGGCCTTGACGAGCGGCGAGTTCGATCTGTTGCTCGCCTTTGCCCAGCACGCTGGCCGTGTGTTGTCGCGCGACTTCCTGCTGGAGCAAACACGCGGTCGCGAAGCGGGCCCGTTCGACCGCACGATCGATGTGCAGGTGGGCCGGCTGCGCAAGAAGCTGGAGCCCCCTGGGCAGAATCTGCAGGAAGGGCAGGAGCCGCAGCTCATCAAATCCGTGCGCGGTGCCGGCTACATCCTGACGCCGGTGGTCGAGACAGCCTGAACGGCTGCGACGCGCTGCCGCGATGAGTCTGCCAGCCCTACCGCACTCCGCGCTGCCTTCCGGGGTCGACGAGCACAGCGTTTTTCGCACGCTTTTCAAAGCCTATCCGGATGCGCTGGTGGTTGCCGATGCGCGCGGCGCCATCGTGCTGGCCAACCCGGCCGCGGCCCGATTGCTGGGCTACAGCGTTGACGAGTTACTGGCGTTGAACGTCGACGCGCTGGTGCCCGACGGCATCCGCCCACGGCACGCCGACTACCGCGCAGCCTACGCCCACAGCCCGAAGCCGCGCCCCATGGGCAACGGCATGGAACTGGTGGCCAAAAAGCGCGACGGCACCGAGGTGCTGGTCGAGATTTCACTCAGCCCCTTGCAAAGTCACGGCCTGCCGCTGGTGGTGGCGGCGATTCGCGGCATCGGCGCTTACCCGCGCGTGAAGCAGGCGCTGCAACGCGCGCGCTATGGTGAACACCTGGCCCAGCTTGGACGCCTGGCGGTGGATTCGCGCGACCCGCAGGTGCTGCTCAACGAGGTGCCCGCGATCGCCGTGCGGGCGCTGCAGGTTGATCTGGCCGTGGTTTTCCTGCTTGAGCCTGACCGGCTGCACTTTCGCGTGGCCAGCGGCGTCGGTGTTCTGAGCAGTGAGGCCTTGGGCAGCCTGGTCGCGAACCGGCCCGATACACCGCAAGGATTCGTGCTGGCGCAAGGGCAGCCGGTGGTCGTTGACGACTACCGCACCGAGCACCGGTTTGCGGTGCCACCGGCTTACCTGCAGGCCGGTCTGGCCAGCGGTTTGGCCGTGCCGCTGACCGACAGGGGCAAGGTCATCGGCGCGCTGGCGGTGCGCTCGCGTGAGGCCCATCGGTTTGGCGATGACGAGCTTGGTTTTTTGCAACCACTGTCGAACCTGCTGGCCACCAGCCTGCAACGCGCGCAGTCCGAAGAAGCGCTCAACCACGCGCAGCGGCTGGAAAGCGTGGGCCAGTTGACAGGCGGCATCGCGCACGATTTCAACAACCTGCTGACCATCATTCAGGGCAACCTGCAGGTGCTCGAAGAGCTGCCCGAACTGGCTGGCCACGTCTGGGGCCAGCATTTGCTGGACGCTGCGACGCGGGCCACCAAACGCGGCGCAGAACTCACCGGCAAGCTGCTCGCGTTTTCGCGTCGCCAGGTCTTGCAGCCGACGCCGGTGGACGTGGGCGCGCTGCTGAACTCGCTCGCCGACATGCTGCGGCGCACGCTGGACCAGCGTATCGAGATTGATGTCGAACTTGCACCGGCCTGCCCGCCCGTCTTGGCCGACCCGGGGCAGCTGGAGTCGGCGCTTTTGAACATCGCCATCAATGCGCGGGATGCCATGCCCGATGGCGGCAGCCTGCGTTTTCGCGTCGAGCCCTGCGCCGAATTGCCGAGCGACATGCGCGATGAACCCGGCCCACAAAGGGAGCTGTACAACGGCTTCGTGGCGATCTCGATCACCGACACCGGCGCGGGCATGCCCGAGGAAGTGAAGGAACGCGCCTTCGAGCCCTTCTTCACGACCAAGGACGCCGGGCGCGGCACCGGGCTGGGCTTGAGCACGGTGTACGGATTCGTCAAACAATCCAAGGGCGCCATCGCCATCGACAGCGTGCCCGGACACGGCACCACACTCACGCTCTACATCCCCCAGCCTCTGACTGCCGACTTGATTGCCATGGGCGTTGTGCGCGCCAGCCAGGTGGTGCCGCAAGGCCTGAAGGTATTGCTGGTCGAAGACGAGTCCGAAGTGCGCGCCGTCGTGTCCACGTTTCTCGACACGCTAGGGTGTGTGGTCACCGCTGCATCGAGCGGTGAGCAGGCCCTGCTCGCGCTCGGGCCGGACGCAGCGTTCGACCTGGTACTCACTGACATTGCCTTGGGCGCGGGGATGCGCGGCACGCAACTCGCCGCGCTGGTGCAGAAAAAGTGCCCGCAGACGGCGGTGCTGCTGATGTCGGGTTTCTCGACAGAGCTGCTGGAGGCAGACCGTGCCTCGCCGCCGACCTGGGAACTGTTGCGCAAGCCCTGTTCCCGCGACGAACTCGCGCATGCCATTGCGCTGGTCGTCGGATCGCGCTAGATGTCGAATCGCGTCGGGTGACGGCCGGTCACCCCGGGTCGCGGCTCGTCACTGCAGCGTCGGCGCGGGTTCCAGACAACGCTGAACAAAAGCCGAGAGGGCTTTCACATCGGGAATGCTCACGTCGCGGCGGCCCTTCTCGGTGAAGGCAATGACCTTGTCACGCGCCAGCTTCGACAGCGCCCGGCTCACGGTCTCTAACGTCATGCCGAGGTAGTTGCCGATCTCGGCGCGCGTCATGCGCAGCGTGAACTGGTCGGTGCGCAGGCCACGGTGGGCAAGCGACTCGGCCCAGTAGCACAGGAAGTCGGCCACCCGTGCGTCGCTGGGCAGGGTGCAAACCGACATCAGCGGGTCGCGGTCGGGCGCAATCTCGCGGCTCATGGCCTCGTGCAACGCCGTCAGCAGTGATGGCTGATTGATGCAGGCAGCCATCAACTCGGCATACGGAATGGCCCAGACTTCGCTGGTGTCCATCGCCATCGCATCAAAGGCATAGTGGCCGCGGGCAATGCCATCGAAGCCGAGCCAGTCGCCGCGGAACTTGAACCCAACCACCTGCTCCCGCCCGTCGGAAGACTGCTTGACGATCTTGAAGAGGCCGGCATTCAGGATGTGGAGGCATTCGAGGCGTCCGCCGCTGCGACACACCAAGTCGCCGACATGCACCACACGCCGCTGTGGCGCGAGCGTGTCGTTGAGCATCGCAAGCATGTCGGCGACCGGCCCGGCGTGACCCGCACCTGATGCAGGCACCGTGGCCTCGCGCTCGACAGGGGCGCAGGCGAAGCCCGGTGTGGCGCTGAAAAGGACAGGCGACGGGAGGGTGGAGGCGGTCGAGGCAGCGGTGTTCAGCATGGGAGTCTCCTGCTGGGTTCAAGTCGCGTTGGCGCAGAAGGGAATGCTGGAGAGTGACTGGCAACGCCGTGCCAACAGCGCGTGTCGCTCAGTGACGTTGCGTGAACGGTTTGTGTCCGGCGCGTAGCAGCCAAGCAAGGCGCCGCTTGATGAAAAACAGCGCAGCCCGAGTTGACCCACATCAACGTCCCGACGGGTGGTCTGCCTAGACTGGTTTCACCGTGCTGGCGCCGATGTGCGCTGCATGCCCCGCCCACATGCACACCACCCTCAGCCATCACGGCCCGCTGGCCTTCGACCCGATTGCGCCACGCGATGTGGCTTTCGTGCTCGACAACGCGCGCGCCCTTCAGCTCGCTGCATGGGCCGGCGGCGCGCAGGCTTTGCTGCGCGGGCGGAAGTTCGGCCTGATGTGCGAGATGGACAACGACGCTGACCACCACAACGCCAGTGACAGCGCCCGCGATGCAGCACTGTTCCGCCGCGCGGCCGTGGAGTTGGGGGCGCACGTTGCGCACATCCGCCCGAGCCTGACCGGGTTGAGCACTGCGCTCGAAGTGCAGCACACCGCGCGCCTGCTGGGCCGCTTGTACGACGCCGTGGAGTGCCAGGGCATGGCTGCGGACCTTGTGCACCAGTTGGGCATCGACGCCGGCGTGCCGGTCTTTGATGCCGTCGCATCGCAGCGCCACCCGACCGCCCAGCTTGATGCGCTGCTGGGCGGCGACAGCCCGGCGCTCGACAAGCGCCGCTTCGTGCTGCAAGCCGTGCTGCTGAGCACGCTGGCTTGACCCCGGCAGCAGCCCTCACCCGTCCGTGAAATCGGGGCAAATCCAGTGACTCATCGCATCCCTCACTCCACCACCTTCACCAGTTGCCCCACCTTCGGCTCGCCGTCGGCGTACACCCCATTGAGCAACCGAAGCTGCTGCTCTGGCGCTTGCGCCAGCGGTGACTTTTTCGCCAGCAATGCGAAACCGCCGCTGGCGCCTGCGGGAGCACCTGCCGGATTCCCTGCGGGATAGGGCACGGTTTTCACCACCCAGGGCCGTGCGGCCGTGCGGTCGGCCGCGGTCAGGGCGCGAAACGAGCCTTCGGCTTCCCGCATCTGCCGATGAGCGCGCTGCAGGGTTTGGGCGTCCATCGCGGCATAGCCGAGCAGGTAGTTCTGTGCCCCTGGGCCGCTGACGATGGTGGCTTCGAAGGGCTGCGCCTCGCCGTTCTGGTTGTTGCGCACGCCCACGTAATGCGTCGCCGACCAACCGTTCAACGTCAGCGGTTCGGCGCGGCCGCTGATCGGCGCCAGCACATTGCGAGCGATCTCATCGTGTGAGCTGCCCGCCTTCGCCGGCACCAGCTTGACCACCAGCCCGGCGGTGCCTTCGCCGTTGACGAGCGTGATCGCTTGCATGCTGTTCTGGATCTTCCAGCCCGCTGGCGCGGTCAGCGCGATACCGAGTGTCTCGTGGTAAAAATTTTGGCCCCGGGTCAGCCCCTGCTCGCGGCTTTCGCCGTAGGTCATGCCGTTGATGGCCTGCAGGTAGCGGCTGCGGCTGTCGTCGAGGTAGGTGCCCTGGTAGCCATCGGCGATCTGCGTGATCTCTTGCAGACGCTGGTCGTTGCTGGGGTGCGAGGCCAGCCAGTTGTTGTGAGGCGGCGGCGTGCGGCCTTCGGCGCGTGCGGTGTCGTCGGCGAAACGCTCCTGGTTCTTCAGCACCTTGATCACATCGACCATGTTGCGCGGGTCGTAATGGCTGCGCGACAGGTAGTCCGCGCCGAGCTGGTCGGCCTGCAATTCCTGGTCGCGGCTGTAGCTGGCGATGTAGCCCGCGGCCACGCCTTGCGACACCTGCCCCAAAACGCGACCGGCGCCCGGCACGCCCGCGCCCTCCAAGGCCACGCCGAGCAAGGTGGCTGCCAGCACGCTCAACCCGGCTGTCTGCTGGCGCGTTGCACGCTGCGACCCGTGGCGGGCGGTGACGTGCCCGATCTCATGGCCGATGACGCCGGCCAGGTCGGCCTCGCTGTCCATGAAGGCCATGATGCCGCGCGTCACGTAGACATAGCCACCGGGCAGCGCGAAGGCGTTGATCTCCGGGCTGTCGAGCACGGTGAAATGCCATTCCAGTTCGGCGCGCTCAGACTGGCTGGCCAGGCGCTGGCCGAGGTCATTCACATAGGCCTGCAGCTTCGCATCGGGGTAGGCGCCGTACTCTTGCAGCACCTGCGCGTGCCCCTTCTTCCCTTCGGCGATCTCGCTCGCCAGGCTCATCACCGTGCGCTCCTGCAAGCCGGTGACGGGGTTGCGAACGGTTGCACAGCCGACGAGCAGGCTGGCGGCGACGAGCAAGGAAAGGCAATGATGGCGCACGGAAGGCCTCCGGAACTCGGTGCGGCGCCGCGCACCGTGCGCTTTGCCCACCTGCACCCGAGTTTAGGTCTGTAGGACGGCGCCGATGGTGCATCGCGGCTGCCTCCGATGCCCACCTCTCCACGCCGCTGCGCACACTGAGCGCACACTTTTTCAGGAGCATTTCATGGCCAAATCACAAACCGATTCGCGCAGCGCCTCCGACAGTGCGGCGCCGCAGTTGCACCAGCAAGGCGTCGTCACGCAGGAGTACGGCACCATCGTCAAGCTGCCGAACGGCCTGTCGGAATCGGTGTGCACCAAGAGCGTCGCGCTGCTGAACCAGACGCTGGCCGACACGATGACCTTGCGCGATCTGTACAAAAAACACCATTGGCAGGTGGTCGGCCCGACCTTCGACCAGCTGCACCTGCTGTTCGACAAGCACTATGAAGCGCAGGCCGAGCTGGTCGACATCGTCGCTGAGCGCATCCAGGTGTTGGGTGGTGTGACGTTGGCAATGGCGGCCGAC
>JANMXL010000239.1:0-7869 GCA_031380885.1 Burkholderiales bacterium
CCGAGGATCAAGGGGCGCCCAGCCACCAGCGCATGCGTGTCCCAGCCTTCGCCGATGCGGAATACGGGTGTTTTGAGTGCGGGCTTGGCGATGTTCATGCGGGTCAATTCAATGGGGCGTCAATCGCAGCCTCAAGGTCGATGGGCCTTACGGGCTTTGTCGAGCGCTGCGGCCGACAGTTCTGGTGCGTCGTCATGGCGTCCGAGTATCCGACCGATGGCGGAACGACTGCGAGCCGAATCGCTTTCGTGCCGCAACGCCAGTTGCTGCGCCGCCAACGCAAAATCGGGCGGCCAGGTCAGCTTGAAATTACCAGCGTCGCCACGCACCAGGCGCGGCGCATGGCCCATCGCTTCGATGGCGCTGGCTTCGTCGGTGACGGTGCTGCCGCGCTGCGCGGCTGACGCGAGCGCGTCGCGCAGCAGCCCGAGGCGGAACATCTGCGGTGTCTGCGCCTGCCACATCTGCGCGCGATCGACGGTGGCGGCGACGCGGCCTGCGTGTTCGCGCTTCAAGGTGTCAGCCACCGGCAGCGCCAGCAGCCCGCCGATGTCGTCGCCCAGGCAAGCATCGATCAGCGCATCGACCCATTCGGGGCGGATCAGGCAGCGAGCGGCATCGTGCACCAATACCCAATCAGTGGACTGCGCGCCGCGTTCCGTCAGGTCACGTAGACCTGCGGCGACGCTGTCGGCGCGCGTCGCGCCACCGGTGTGGGCAACCCAGCCATCGAACTGCGGAACGCGAGACTCGAACAGCGCATCGGCCGGGCTCAACACCACCAGCACCCGATGCAGGCGGGCCACTTTTTGCAATGCCGACAGCGTGTGCCCGACCACCGTGCTGCCGGCCAGCGCTTCGTATTGCTTCGGGCCGGCCGTGCCAGCCCGTTCACCGTGGCCGGCGCATGGCACCAGGCCGTAAAGGCGGGGCGACAGGCGCTGTGGTTCGATGGCGGGTTCGGTGTGTGGCATCACGGACTTGGCAACAGCGCGAATTCTATAATTCAGGTCTGCATCGCCCCGTGGGTATCGTCTCCCGGGGCGCTTTGCTTTTTGCGCCACGCACCTCGTGCAGACACCCTCGATCGCCCCCGGCAAACGCCACACCCTGCCCCGCCCGCTCGGCTCCGCCGATGCGCTGCTGCTGGCCCGCCATGCCCAGGCGCAGACCGCGCAGAAGCGGCTGACGGCCATCGTCACCGCCGAGCCGGCTGACACGCAACGCCTCGAAGGCGAATTGGCCTTCTTCGCGCCCGAGTTGCGCATCGCCGTGTTCCCCGACTGGGAAACGCTGCCCTACGACACCTTCTCGCCGCACCAGGACCTGATCTCCGAGCGGCTGGCCACGCTGTGGCGGCTGCTGCAGTCGCACAAGGACGGCGCGCTCGACGTGGTGCTGATGCCCGCCTCGACCGCGCTGGTGCGGCTCGCGCCACCGAGCTTCCTGGCCGCCTACACCTTCCACTTCAAGCAGAAGGAAAAGCTCAACGAGACGGCGCTGAAATCGCAGTTGACGCTGGCCGGGTATCAGCATGTCAGCCAGGTGGTGTCGCCCGGTGAATACGCGGTGCGCGGCGGGCTGATCGACCTGTTCCCGATGGGCTCGCTGGTGCCGTACCGGGTCGACCTGTTCGGCGACGAGGTCGACTCGATCCGCACCTTCGACCCCGACAGCCAGCGCAGCCTGTACCCCGTGCCCGAGGTGCGGCTGCTGCCCGGCCGCGAGTTCCCGATGGACGAGGAGGCGCGCACCGCCTTCCGCGCCCGCTGGCGCGAACGCGTCGAGGGCGACCCGACCAAGGTGCGGCTTTACAAGGACATCGCCACAGGCATCGCCACCGCCGGCATCGAGTACTACCTGCCACTGTTCTTCGAGCAGACCGCGACCATCTTCGATTACCTTGCGGGCGACACCAAGGCAGGCACCGACCAAGCGGCCGCCCTGGTGCTGCACGGCGAGGTCGACGAGTCCTTGAAGCGCTTCTGGACCGACACCCGCGAGCGGCACCGCTTCCTGCAGCACGACCGCGAGCGGCCGATCCTGCCGCCGGAAGACCTGTTCCTGAAGTCGGACGAGTTCTTCACACTGGCTGGCGCGCGCGCGACCCTGAGCCTGCGCGGTCGCAGCGCCGAGGGGGCCGCCGACACCGCCTGGGCGCGGCCGCTGCCCGACCTCGGTGTCGACCGGGGCGCGCCTGAGCCGCTGAAGAAGCTGCAAGTGCATGTCGGCACGACATCGCACCGCGTGCTGATCGTTGCCGAAACGCAGGGCCGCCGCGAGAGCCTGCTTGAGTTGCTGCGCGACAGCCGCATCGAGCCGCCGAGCGTCGCCTCGCTGGCCGAATTCCAGGCCGGCGACGAGCGCTTCGCGATTGCGGTCGCGCCGCTGGCCGAAGGCTTCTTCTGGACCGATGCCGACGAGAACGCCGCGATCGAGTTCGTCACCGAAACCGAACTGTTCGCCACCTCGCCCACCGCACGCCGACGCCGCAAGCAAGAGCAGGTCAGCGACGTCAACGCGCTGATCAAGGACCTGTCGGAGCTGAAGGTCGGCGACCCGGTGGTGCACATCAACCACGGCATCGGCCGCTACGTGGGCTTGCGCAACATTGATATCGGCGATGGCGACAGCGAGTTCCTGCACCTCGAATACGCCGACAAGGCGACGCTCTACGTGCCGGTGGCGCAGCTGCATTTGATCGGCCGCTACACCGGCGTCAGCGCCGAGGAGGCACCGCTGCATCGCCTCGGCTCGGGCCAATGGGAGAAGGCCAAGCGCAAGGCCGCCGAGCAGGTGCGTGACACCGCCGCGGAATTGCTGAACCTGTACGCCCGCCGCGCCGCGCGCGAGGGCTATGCGTTCCGCTTCTCGGCGCACGATTACGAGGCCTTCGCCGCCAGCTTCGGCTTCGAGGAAACACCCGACCAGAAGGCCGCGATCCACGCGGTGATCCAGGACATGGTGAGCCCGAAGCCGATGGATCGGCTGGTCTGCGGCGATGTCGGCTTCGGCAAGACCGAGGTGGCGCTGCGCGCCGCCTTCGTTGCGGTCACCGGCGGCAAGCAGGTCGCGATTCTGGCGCCGACCACGCTGCTGGCCGAACAGCACTATCAGAACATCTCCGACCGCTTCGGCAAGTGGCCGATCAAGGTCGCCGAGATGTCGCGCTTCCGCTCGACGAAGGAAATCAAACAGGCACTCGAAGGGCTGGAAGACGGCACGATCGACATCGTCGTTGGCACCCACAAACTGCTGAGCCAGAACACGAAATTCAAGCGGCTTGGCCTGCTAGTGATCGACGAAGAGCACCGCTTCGGCGTGCGCCACAAGGAGGCGATGAAAGCGTTGCGTGCCGAGGTCGACGTGCTGACGCTGACCGCGACGCCGATCCCGCGCACCCTGGGCATGGCGCTCGAAGGCCTGCGCGACCTGAGCGTGATCGCGACCGCGCCACAGCGGCGGTTGTCGATCAAGACCTTCGTTCGCAGCGAGTCCAGCGGCACGATCCGCGAAGCGGTGCTGCGCGAGCTGAAGCGCGGTGGGCAGGTGTACTTCCTGCACAACGAGGTCGAGACGATCGAGAACCGGCGCAGCAAATTGGAAGAACTCGTGCCGGAGGCGCGCATCGCGATCGCCCACGGCCAGATGCCCGAGCGCGAACTCGAAAAAGTGATGCGCGATTTCGTCGCACAGCGCCACAACGTGCTGCTGTGCTCGACCATCATCGAAACCGGCATCGACGTGCCGAGCGCCAACACCATCATCATGAGCCGCGCTGACAAGTTCGGCCTGGCGCAATTGCACCAGCTGCGCGGCCGCGTCGGCCGTTCGCACCACCAGGCCTATGCCTACCTTCTGGTGCCCGATGTCGAAGGCCTGACCAAGCAGGCGCAGCAGCGCTTGCAGGCGATCCAGGACATGGAAGAACTCGGCTCCGGCTTCTACCTCGCGATGCACGACCTGGAAATTCGCGGTGCCGGCGAGGTGCTGGGCGAGAACCAGAGCGGCAACATGATGGAAGTCGGCTTCCAGCTCTACAACGAGATGCTGGCCGAAGCGGTGCGATCGTTGAAGGCGGGCAAGGAACCCGACCTGCTGTCGCCACTCGCCGTGACGACCGAGATCAACCTGCATGCGCCCGCGCTGCTGACCACCGACTACTGCGGCGATGTGCACACGCGCTTGAGCCTGTACAAAAGGTTGGCCTCGGCCAGCAAGAACGAGCAGATCGACGCGATGTTGGAGGAGATCACCGACCGCTTCGGCAAGCTGCCACCGCAGGGCCAGACGCTGTTCGACGTGCACCGGCTGCGCGTGCTGGCCAAGCCCTTCGGCGTCAGCAAGATCGATGCGGCGCCTAACCTAATGGTGATCAGCTTCCGCCCCAACCCGCCGATCGACGCGATGAAGATCATCGAGCTGGTGCAAAAGAACCGCCACATCAAGCTCGCCGGCAACGACAAGCTGCGCATCGAGCGCGCGATGCCCGAGGCCAAAGACCGCGCGCAGACGATCCGCGAGGTGCTGCGCGCGCTGGGCACGCCGACCGCCGTCCCAGCCTGAGCTTGCGGCACAATGCGCTGCAAATGCAACGCAAGGAGTGCCCGATGAAAACTGCCAGTTTTCCGTCGCTGCGTGTGGATCCTGAACTGCGCGCAGCGGCGGAAGCCGTGTTGCTCGATGGCGAAAGCCTGTCCGGCTTTGCCGAGCGCTCGATTCGCGATGCAATTGCGCGCCGTCAAGCGCAACAGGCCTTCATCGCACGGGGTCTGGCCTCGCGCGATGAAGCTCGAATCTCAGGCCACTACGTGACAGCCACCGAGGTCATCGCACATCTCGAAGACAAACTGGCACGCGCCAAGTCGCTGTCTGCACCGAAGGGCCGGGCGCGTGCATGATTTTTCGTGTCCGCTTCACCATCGAGGCTGAAGACGACCTGCTGCGCTTATACGAGTTTGCCATCGATCGTTCCGACGGCGATTGGGCCGCAGCCGACCGAGCTCTGGACGCGATCAAGACCGGCATTCGCAGCCTGGAGTTGTCGCCTTTCGGCTGCCGCAAGGTGGCAACGGACAACCCGTTCCTTCGCGAACTGGTGATCGGCTTCGGCGCTTCGGGTTACGTGGCGCTGTTCGAGATCGAAGGCGAGGACACCGTGACCGTTCTGGCCGTACGTCATCAACGCGAAGACGACTGCCACTGACCACATTGAACCGCTGCCAGGTGCAGCGCGGTTTCAGCGGAACATCTGCGCCGGAAACTGTCCGTTGGCGCTCTCGGGCACTGAAGGAGCCGTCTCCACCGGCTGAATCGGTTGCACAGGCCGAGCCGGTGTCACCGGCACTTCGGGCGGCACCGGTGGACTGATGGGCGGCGCGTCGGTGTTGGTGTTGGCAGTGTTCGGCACAGAGGTCGAAATCTCGGTCAGCGCCAGCACGCCAACCACGATGCCGACCCACATTTCCTTCTTGCCCTTGGGCGGCTCGGCTTCCTTGTCGGGCGACTGCAGCGTCAGCACCGGCCGCTTGGCCAACGTCTCGACCAGGCGCGGCAAGTCCCCGCGCCAGCGGCTGTCGGAAGTATCCAGCGCCTGACGACGCAGTGGCATCCGCAGCCACTCGCTGCGCCTTCAGTTGCCGCTAAGACTCCTGACGTAGTTTCCGCTGGTGCGCTGCGCTGGATTTGCTCGACCGTCTCGGTGCAGCGAACGACGTGGACCCCAGGCCCCAACCTGCTCTTGATCCATGCAAGAGCCTTCCCGCATGCACCCTCGGATCAGACACTTCGACACGTTGACGGTCAGCCCACTGACCGTCATGGTCTGGGTCGCGGCCTTCTTGGCCTTGACATGCATGGGGCAGTACCTGGGCAAAACGCCGGTGTCAGAAGCCGACTCCGCCGTCCAGCTGGCAACCGACGCTGCCGTCGTTTTCGGCTTCGGATGGTCGTGGCTCCAGATCACGATTCGGGGCGCGCAGAGCCGCGCGACAGGGCGATGGGTGGCCGCCATCGGGGCGATGCTGGTGTTCGGCGCCATGCAGTTCAACGACCAGTTTTTCAGCAGCGGCGTCATCGACAACGCCTGGCTGCTCGGCATGCCCATGTGGGCCGCCGTGAGCGCCCTGGTCGGCGCCGCGATCAGCAGTCGGCAGCCGCGACCCTGGGTCTGGCGCCTGTGGTGGGTCGGGTCGGTGGTGCAGTGCGCGTTCGTGGTCCTCCACCTGTGCTGGAGTCACCTGACAGTCGCCTCGATGCCCACGGCAACGGACATCGCCTCGCTGGGCGAATGGAGCGAGTTGCTGAGCATCGAGGCTTATGTGGTCGCGCTGGTGCTGCTCGGGACCGCCGAGTTGCCGGGCTCGGCTCGACCGATCGGCCGGCCATTGGCCTTGGGCGCCGAGGCCAGGCGCATCTACGAAGAGGCGCATCTGTTCCGTAATCCGTGCTATCCGCGCACGCGCCTGGCCTTCGTTCCGGGGCTGCGGCCCCTGCTGATCGTCGGCGTCTGCCTCTTGCTGGTGGTCGGGGTCGGGCCAGGCGTTCGCCGGTCGTCGAAAAGACCCTTGCTCGGCCAGCTCAGCGACCTGCTGGTGCTGGCCTTGCGCGACGGTTTCGATCCGCTGGCGTACTACCTGCAGGAGCTCTACCGGGCTGGGGGACGCCAGGAGGCCGCGTTCTATCTCACCCGGCACGAAACGAAGAACGGCCTGCTCGGCGTTCTAAACCGCATGAAGCCGCAACCTGCGGTTGCCACCGAGATGGGAGACAAGCTGGTGTTCGCCACCCGCTGCCGGCAGGAAGGCTTGGCCGCGGTGCCGACGCTGCTGGTGTGCGAGAACGCGCAACTCCGCATGCTGGTCACTCGGAATGCGCTGGACTGCGACCTGTTCTGCAAGCCGATCCGCGGTCGCGGCGCCCGCGGTGCGCTGATGTTCCTGCGCGTGGCGCCCGAGCGCTATCGGGCCGCCGACGGCACAGCAGTCGATCTCGACACCCTGCTCGAACGCCTGCGGATCATCGGCGGCAGCCTGCCGATGATCGTACAGCCGAGGTTGATCAACCATGCCGAGATCGCCGACCTGGCCGAGCAATCGCTGGTGACGCTGCGCGTGTTGACGTGTCTCGACGCCGCGGGCCGACCGGTGGCGACACATGGACTGCTGCGCATCCTGTCCAAACTGGAACCCGGCTGGAAACGCAAGGACGAGTACGCCTGCCCGATCGACATGGACAGCGGCCGCCTCGGGCTGATGGTCAGTGACCGATTGGCCCAGTGCAGCCTGCGCTACACCCATCACCCGGTCACGGGGCGACCGGTCAGTGACCGCGTCTTGAGCACCTGGCCGCTCGTCAAGGCCCTGGCCGTTTCGGCCCACCAGGCTTTTCCCCATCGGATCCTCGTGGGCTGGGACATCGCCGTCACCGCGGAAGGTGCGGTCCTGCTGGAGGGGAACAGCAGCCCGGACGTGATGTTTCCTCAGCGCGCCTATGGACAGGGGTTCGGCAGAGGCCCGCTGGGCCCGCTGCTGGCGCAGCATCTGGCCGCGCTGGCACGCCAGCACGGCGTTTGAGACCCGCGCGGCATCGGCAGCAAGAGGCGGCCACGCGAACTGCCGTTAAGCTCGTGTTCGCCCATTCAGGCCATCGAACACGGAGACCGCTTTGACCACCCCCACGACCCGGACCGGCCTGGTCACCCGTCGCTTCGATCCACCGCTGCATCTGGCCGACTTCAAGCTGATCGCGTTCGACATGGACTCGACGCTGATCAACATCGAGTGCGTCGACGAGATCGCTGATGCGGCCGGCCGCAAGGCCGAGGTGGCGGCGATCACCGAGGCGGCGATGCGCGGCGAGATCACCGAC
>JANMXL010000261.1:0-8338 GCA_031380885.1 Burkholderiales bacterium
CACCGCGTGGGCTTGCTGAAGCCGCAAGACCAGATCGTGCTGGTGGCGGTGAGCGCGGGGCACCGCGGCGCAGCGTTCCAGGCCTGTGAATTCCTGATGGACTACCTGAAGACGCAGGCGCCGTTCTGGAAAAAAGAAACCACGCCTGAGGGCGCCCGCTGGGTCGATGCGCGGGTGAGCGACGACGTGGCAATGGCGCGCTGGCAAATTCCTGGTACAGCGGCGGGTTGATATTTACGGCAAGTTGCCGTAAATTGGTGTCTGAGGAACCTGCCATGACCACCGAACAAATCTCTCGCCTTGAAGCCCGGCTGCCCACCAGCGTGTACGAAACGCTAAAGCAGGCGGCCAAGCTCAAGGGGCGCAGCTTGAGCGACTTCGTCGTCACCGCCGCGCACGATGCGGCCCGCCGTGCGATCGAGGAAGAAGGAATCATCCGGCTGTCGTCCGAAGACCAGCAGCGCTTCGCCGATGCGCTGATCAAGCCGCCCGCACCGGGCGCTGCATTGAAGCGGGCGATGCGCCAGCACCGCGCGCACGTCGAGGTCCGGTGACGCGATTTTTTTCGGAGCTGCTCGTCCAGCACGACCGGTCGGCCTTCACGAGCGGCAACGACCGCATCGACATGTACTTCCGCCAAATCGTCAGCCAGGACATCAAGCGCAAATACGCAGCCTGCTACGTGCTGGTGGAGCGAGCCACCCGCCGCATCGCCGGTTTCTACACGCTGTCTGCTCACGCGATACCGCTGACCGACGTTCCTGCTGACGTCGCGAAAAAACTGCCTCGCTTTCCCAGCGTGTCGGCCGTGTTGATCGGTTGGTTGGGCCGGTCGGTCGAGCATCGCGGACAACAAGTGGGCACGCTGCTGTTGGCTGATGCCATCCACAGGCTGGCGCACTCGGGTGTTGGCGCCCACGCCCTCTGTGCCGACGCCATCGATGACGCTGCGGCAGCGTTCTACAGAAATCACCAGTTCAAACCACTGGTCAGTCGCGGCCACAGCTATTTCCTGCCGATGAAAACAGCGATGGCCTTGTTCTCCGACGCCGCAGCCGATTGGGATGCCCCATGAACGCTGCGTTTCCCTGGGCGCAACTGCTGGCCGTCGCACTCGGCTCGGCCGCAGGCGGCGTGCTGCGCTGGGCGGTGCAGCTGGGGCTGAACGCGCGCTGGGCGGGATTTCCGCTGGGCACACTGCTGGTCAACTGCGTGGGCGGTTTGTTGATCGGCATGGCGCTGGCCTGGTTCGCGCGCACGCCGAACGAGCTGTTGCGGCTGCTGCTGGCCACCGGTTTCCTGGGCGGGCTGACCACCTTCTCGGCCTTCACCGGTGAATCGCTGACGCTGCTGCAGCGCGGTGACGTCGGCTGGGCGCTGGCGCACAGCGCGGCGCACCTGCTGGGCGCCTTGGCCTGCTGCGCGATCGGTTTCCGCATCGCGAAGGTGCTGCTCGTTTGAATCAGCCAGTTCCCAGCGGGCCGCGCCCTCGGTCTAAGCGCTGGCGATAACTGAGCGTCAGGTGCCTGCCGCTTGCTGCTTTCTGCGGCGGGTGACGGCCCCGATCAGGGCCAACCCGCCGAGCATCAACGCGGAGGTCTCGGGTTCCGGGATCGGTGGCGGGCAAGGGTTGTCCACCGATGAGGTCCAGACCGCCAACACCACCGAACAGCTTTTCTCGCCGCGGGCGCTTCTTTTTTATCGCGTACGCGGCGCTTGCAAAGCTGCGTTAGCTCATGGTCCTGAGACTGCAGTTTCAGATGCCTTCACGCATGCATGAACCACGCCTGATGCGGCCTATTGGTCGGCGTTTTCCTAGGCTCGGCGGCCCCAGCGCAGCAGGGTGTCAACCATTTCGGGGTTGCTTTCGAGGTACTCAGGATTGAAATCGCCGAGCCCGAAATTGCACAGGCCCGGGACCTCGGCGAGAGCCCCCTTGGTGACCTGCTCGAAACCCATGCTCCATTCAGAGAAATTTCGAGCGGCGATAGGGACGCGGCGCAAAACCTTTATCCCCGTGTGGCGCGGATCTGCGCCGATCTTCACAAGGAGCTCATCGACATTGGCCTGCTCGCCCTCGAGGCATTGGACGAACGTGGTGTTGCCGAACAGGAGCATCCCGGTGACACCGTTTGCCGTATTGTTGCGATGGCATTGCGCCAACAGTTTGAGAAGATCCTCGTCAGAGAAACTTTCAGATGCTTGGCTTATATATGTAGTGGAGATCATGCAAAAGAACCCTGGTTGAAACCTGTTCGTTAATGTATTCGATGGACGCGACCGACTAGGGATTCGCACCGGGTGTCGATTGTTCAGAAATTCCTTTATCGCTGTCATCCTGCAACGACGGACCCGAGCGGCTCGCCAATTGGGCGCACGCACAAGCGGGGCCTGATACCGGTGGGCGTCTTGAAATGGCCGATCATCTACTCAAACTAAGGACCATTGGAGGACTTGGCCATGCGTCTCGACAAATTCACCACCACGTTCCAGGAAGCGCTGTCCGACGCGCAGAGTGCGGCGAACGGTCGTGACAACCCCTATGTGGAGCCGGCTCACCTGCTCACCGCAATGCTCGCGCAGGCCGACGGGCCGAAGGCCTTGCTGTCTCGTGCCGGCGTCAACACCGCAAAGCTGCAGGCAACGCTCGATGCGACCCTGAACAAGCTGCCGCAGGTGCAGGGCGGCGAACAGGTGCAGCCAGGCCGCGAACTCGTCGGCCTGCTGCAGGCGGCCGAGAAGGAAGCCACCAAGCGCGGCGACCAGTTCATCGCCAGCGAAATGTTTTTGCTGGCTGCGGCCGACAGCAAATCGGCGATCGGCCCGCTGCTGAAGGAGCACGGCGTGACCCGCAAGGCACTCGAAGCCGCGATCGACGCGGTGCGCGGTGGCCAGAAGATGGACAGTGCCGAAGGCGAGGGCCAGCGCGAGGCGCTGAAGAAGTACACGATCGACCTGACCGAGCGCGCCCGCCTGGGCAAGCTCGACCCGGTGATCGGCCGCGACGACGAGATTCGCCGCGCGATCCAGGTGCTGCAGCGTCGCACCAAGAACAACCCGGTGCTGATCGGCGAGCCGGGTGTCGGCAAGACGGCCATCGTCGAAGGGCTGGCGCAGCGCATTGTGGCTGGTGAAGTGCCCGAGTCGCTGAAGAACAAGCGCGTGCTGGTGCTCGACATGGCCTTGCTGCTGGCCGGCGCCAAGTTCCGCGGCGAGTTCGAGGAACGGCTCAAGAGCGTGCTGAAGGAAGTGGCACAGGACGAAGGCCAGACCATCGTCTTCATCGACGAGATCCACACGATGGTCGGCGCCGGCAAGGCCGAAGGCGCGATGGATGCCGGCAACATGCTCAAGCCCGCACTGGCGCGTGGCGAGTTGCACTGCATCGGCGCGACGACGCTGAACGAGTACCGCAAATACGTCGAGAAGGACGCGGCGCTGGAGCGGCGTTTTCAAAAGATACTGGTCGGCGAGCCGACGGTCGAAGCGACGATTGCGATCCTGCGGGGCCTGCAGGAGAAGTACGAAGTCCACCACGGTGTTCAGATCACCGACCCGGCGATCATTGCCGCAGCCGAACTCAGTCACCGCTACATCACCGACCGCTTTCTGCCTGACAAGGCAATCGATTTGATCGACGAAGCCGCAGCCAAGGTGAAGATCGAGATGGACTCGAAGCCGGAGGTCATGGACAAGCTCGATCGTCGATTGATCCAGTTGCAGATCGAGCGCGAGGCGGTGCGCCGTGAGAAAGACGAAGGCTCGCAAAAACGCTTCGGGTTGATTGCAGACGAGATTGCCAAGCTCCAGCGGGAAGTCGCCGACTTCGATGAGATCTGGAAAGCCGAGAAAGCCGCTGCGCAGGGTTCTGCGCTGATCTTGGAGGAGATCGATCGGATGCGCACGCAGATCGAAGATTTCAAGCGCAAGGGCGACTTCAACCGACTGGCCGAACTGCAATACGACAAGCTGCCAGGTCTCGAAAAGAGGCTGAAGGAAGCACAAGCCAAGGAGTCCAAGGGACTCAGCTCCGGACGGCCGCAGCTGTTGCGCACCGTGGTCGGCACCGAGGAAATCGCCGAAGTCGTGGCGCGCGCCACCGGCATTCCGGTATCGAAACTGATGCAGGGCGAGCGCGAGAAGCTGCTGCAGATGGAAGACCGCCTGCACGAGCGCGTGATCGGCCAGCACGAAGCGATCACCGCCGTGGCGAATGCGATCCGCCGTTCCCGCTCGGGCCTGAGCGATCCGAACCGGCCGACCGGCTCCTTCCTGTTCCTGGGCCCGACCGGTGTCGGCAAGACCGAGCTGTGCAAGGCGCTGGCGGGCTTCCTGTTCGACAGCGAAGAGCACCTGATTCGCATCGACATGAGCGAGTACATGGAGAAGCACTCGGTCAGCCGCCTGATCGGGGCGCCGCCCGGCTACGTGGGCTACGACGAGGGCGGCTACCTCACCGAGGCGGTGCGCCGCAAGCCCTATGCGGTGCTGCTGCTCGACGAGGTCGAGAAGGCGCATCCGGACGTGTTCAACGTGCTGCTGCAGGTGCTCGACGACGGCCGGCTGACCGACGGCCAGGGCCGCACGGTGGACTTCAAGAACTGCGTGATCGTGATGACCAGCAACCTGGGCTCACACCAGATCATGCAGATGGCCGGGCAGTCGACCGAAGACATCCGCGACGCGGTGTGGGTCGAGGTGAAGCAGCATTTCCGCCCGGAATTCCTGAACCGCATCGACGAGGTCGTGGTGTTTCATGCGCTCGACCACTCCAACATCGCCGCGATCGCGAAGATCCAGTTGAAGGTGCTGGAGACGCGCCTCGAAAAGATGGACATGAAGCTCGATGTGTCGGCGCAGGCGCTGGCCGATCTGGCGAAGGCCGGCTTCGACCCGGTGTTCGGCGCGCGGCCGTTGAAGCGGGCGATCCAGCAGCGCATCGAGAACCCGGTCGCGAAGCTGATCCTCGAGGGCAAGTTCGGGCCGAAGGATGTGATCCCGGTCGGTGTCGAAGATGGGGAGTTCGTCTTCGACCGCGTGGTGCACTGACGTGCACTGAAAAAAGAACGGGCGGCTCAGCGGTCCAGCAAGGGGTCGAGCCGCTCAATCTGCAGCCGGGCGAGCGTCAGGTTGGCGTTCGTCCGGTCGAGCACGGTGATCAAGGCCATGCCGCTGTGCTTGTCCACCGAGCGCAGCAGCAGGTGGTGCGAGCCCAGTGTGATCGCGGCATCGGGCAGCGTGTGGCCGAGGCCGAGGGCCCGGCTGCTGGTGCCCATCGCCGACAGCAGCGTGCGGCCGTGGCGAGCCAGCTCGGCGGGCGGTGCGCCGGAGCCTGAACTGGCGACCGGCAGACCGGAGCCGATGTCGAACACGCAGCAGCCGACCACGCCATTCAGTTCGCAGACCTGGTGCACATAGACATCGAGCACTTCGTCGTGCATCGGCTCGGGCCTGGCCGAGACATCGGGCATTGGCCTCAGCGGCAGCATGTTGGTGGGCGCGTAGCCGGTGCTATCGATGCCCATCGGCAGGGTGTCCTGCATCGCCGTTGCCCGGGTGGCTGCCGACGCAGGCGCCGATGCCGCAGCGGTGGTGCGTGGCGGCGCGGTGCCCGTGCCGTTCATGCGGTTCCAGGTGCCGTGGATGAAATTCCAGGCATCGGCCGGGCGGGTCACCACTGGCGTTGTGCGCAGCGTGATCGCGGAGCCGCGCACCATCTCCTGCCCTTGCGTCACCAGCGTGGCGTTGTTGGTCAGCGGCAGCAGCAGCAGCTGGCGGTTGTGCCACGGGCTGCGGATCACCTCCTCATGCCAAGGCCTCAGCGTGGTGTTCAGCGTGGCGGCTGGCAGCGAGCCGACCATCATCACGCCGAGCTGGCTGAAGGCCAGCAGCGTGCGCGCCACGCCCTGGCTGGCGGCCACGTCAGCCGTGTCGGACACGTCGGTGGAATACAGCCGCAGCACCTTCTGCGCCGCGATCGGCACGTCGACGTAGTCGATCGACGCCAGCGGCGTGCCGTGGCCCTGCCGGCGCAGCATCAATTTGTGCACCGGCCGACTGCAGGCGGCCGCAATGCCGCGCAGCAGCTGCCGCGACGAGCGCGTGCCCAGGTCGTGGATCGCGATGAACTCGGGGTGCAGGTGTTCGAACTGCTGTTGCAGCGCCTCGCCGGGCGCACATGACACGAACAGCTCGCGCACATGGTTGTCGACCGATCGGCCGATGTCCTGCTGCGCGGCAGCGCGCTCCAGGTCTTCGTGGTTCATCACTTGGGTCGCCAGCGCGGTCTGCGCGCGGGTCGATTCCCATCCATCGTTTGCCATCGGCGCGGTGTCGCGGTAGTCGGCGTCGGGGGTGCCGGTGCGGCTGCTGTAGATGCTCATGGGGCCCTCGTCACAAAGGTGATGGGTGGGTGAGGCGGGTGCTCGGGGCGGCGCTGCACGAGCCACGAAATACGCAGTCGCTGATGCTGGCACAGTCGTGCGCTGGAAGCCATCCCCTCGACGCCACGGGGGCGACCCCTGCGGCGGGCGGCAGGTGCGTCGATAGAATTGACCGATGTCATCAAGCCGTCATTCGCACCGCCGACGCCATGCCGTCGCCCGCCATGTTGCCGCCTGATTCGGTGCGCGAAGACCTGCCGGTGGTCATCATCGGTGCCGGTCTGGCCGGCCTGACGGTGGCGCTGCACCTGGCGGCCGAGCACCCGGTCATCGTGCTGGCCAAGCGCAACCTCGACGAGGCGGCGACGGCCTGGGCGCAGGGCGGCATCGTCGGCGTGCTGGGCGATGACGACAGCATCGATTCGCATGTGCGCGACACGCAGGACGCCGGTGCCGGCCTGGTCGACGAGCACACCGCGCGTTTCATCGCCCAGCACAGCGCCGCCGCAATCGAATGGCTGGTGGCGCGTGGCGTGCCGTTCTCGGCCGACCCCGATGGGCCGCTGGGCCTGCACCTGACGCGCGAAGGCGGCCACGCGGTGCGCCGCATTGCGCACGCGGCCGATGCGACCGGCAAGGCGATCCACGACGTGCTGCTGGCCGAAGTCAAGCGCCACCCGAACATCGACATGCGCGAACGCTGGATGGCGGTCGACGTGATCACCTCGCGCCAACTCAAGCGCGACGAGCCGCCGCGCTGCTACGGCGTCTACGCGCTCGACATCGACAGCCAGCGCGTCGAGACGCTGCCGGCGCGTGCGGTGGTACTGGCCACAGGCGGCGTCGGCAAGGTTTATCGGTACACGAGCAACCCCGACACCGCGACCGGCGACGGCATCGCGATGGCCTGGCGCGCCGGCTGCCGCATCGGCAACATGGAGTTCATCCAGTTCCACCCGACCTGCCTGTACCACCCGCAGGAGCGCAGCTTCCTGATCACCGAGGCGCTGCGCGGCGAGGGCGCGCACCTGACGCTGCCGAGCTTGGGGCCGGGCGATCCGGGTGGCCAACGTTTCATGGCCGCGCATGACGAGCGCATGGAGCTGGCACCACGCGACATCGTCGCCCGCGCGATCGACTTCGAGATGAAGCGGCATGGCCTCGACCATGTGTGGCTCGATGCCACACACCTGGGTGAGGCGTTCCTGAAGGAACATTTCCCGACCATCCATGCGCGCTGCCTGGCGCTCGGCATCGACATCGCGCGGCAGCCGATTCCGGTGGTGCCGGCAGCGCACTACACCTGCGGCGGCGTCGTCACCGACCTGCACGGCCGCACTGATGTGCCGGGGCTGTACGCGGTGGGCGAAACGACCTACACCGGCCTGCATGGCGCGAATCGGCTGGCCAGCAACTCGCTGCTCGAATGCGTGGTGCTGGGCCGCACCTGCGCGCTGGACATCGAGGCGCAGCCCGCGCGCAGCGAGCCCGTGCTGCCGGTGTGGGACGAAAGCCAGGTCGAGAACGCCGATGAGCAGGTGGTCATCGCGCATAACTGGGACGAGTTGCGGCTGCTGATGTGGAACTACGTCGGCATCGTGCGCACGACCAAGCGGCTGGAGCGCGCGCTGCACCGCATCAAGCTGCTGCGCAGCGAGATCGACGACTACTACGGCAGCTTCCGCGTCAACCGCGACCTGCTGGAGTTGCGCAACCTGGTCGATTGCGCCGAGCTGATCGTCCGTTCGGCGCTGATGCGCCACGAGAGCCGCGGGCTGCACTACAGCCGCGACTACCCGTATGCCCTGCCCGTCAGTTTCCCGACGGTGCTGATGCGCGGGGCGCGCGCAGGCAAGAAGCCGAAGACGCGCGGCATCAGCGTCTAGACGCATCGCTCAGCGCCGCGTCGAACACCGCACGCTCGTGGTGGTTGTGGATCGAATCGACATCGGTGC
>JANMXL010000268.1:0-4199 GCA_031380885.1 Burkholderiales bacterium
GCGCGCAGGGCGCGGGCGACGCGGTGGGCGCGGTCGATCTGGTGGCTCCACACACTCGCTTGCAGCCCATACGGCGAGTCATTGGCGATCGCGATCGCCTCGGCTTCGGTCTTGAAACGGATCACCGACATCACCGGGCCGAAGATCTCCTCGCGGGCTATTCGCATCTGGTTGGTCACGCCGTCGAACACCGTGGGCTCGACGAAGTAGCCGCCGGTCTCGGCACGCGCCTGGCGGCCACCGGCGACCAGCCTCGCGCCATCGCTGTGGCCGGCGTCGATGTAGCCGAGCACGGTGCGCAGCTGACCATCGTCGACCAGTGCGCCCATCGGTGCGGCGCCGCTGAGCGGGTCGCCAGGCTGGTACTTCGGCGCTTCGGCGGCGACGGTGGCGATGAACTCGTCGGCGACGCTCTCGTGCACCAGCACGCGCGATGGCGCATTGCAGTTTTCGCCCTGGTTGAAAAACATGCTGCCGGCCACGGTGCAGGCGGCGCGCGCGATGTCGTTGAACTCGTCGAACACCAAAAACGCTGACTTCCCGCCCAGCTCGTTGTAGACGCGCTTAAGGTTGCTGCGGCCGGCGTATTCGAGCATCTTGCGGCCGACGCGGGTGCTGCCGGTGAAGCCGATGGCATCGACTTCCATGTGCAGCGCCAGTGCTTCGCCGGCCTCGTGGCCGTAGCCCGGCACGACGTTGAACACGCCTTCGGGCAGGCCGGCCTCGATCGCCAGCTCAGCCAGACGCAGGGCCGTCAGCGGTGACTTTTCGCTGGGCTTGAGCACCACGCTGTTGCCTGCGGCGAGTGCCGGCCCGAGCTTCCAGGCCGACATGATCATCGGGTAGTTCCAGGGCACGATGGCGCCGACCACACCCATCGGCTCGCGGGTGATCAGCGCGAGTGCGCTGCGCGCGGTCGGCGCAATCTCGTCGTAGACCTTGTCGACCGCTTCGCCGTACCAGGCGATGCAGCGCGCGGCAGACGCCACATCGACGCCCAGGCTGTGCTGGATCGGCTTGCCGACGTCCAGCGTTTCGAGCAGCGCCAGTTCGTCTTTGGCCGCAAGGATTTTTTCGGCGAAGCGCAGCAGCACCTTCTTGCGCACTGCCGGTGGCTTGTGGGCCCAGCGGCCGTCGTCGAAGGCACGCCGTGCCGACATCACCGCCGCGTCGATGTCCGCCGCCTGCCCGCGTGCCACCTGCGCGATCGTGCGCCCGTCGATCGGCGAGATGCAGGCGAAGGTTTCGCCCGCCGCCGCCGCCTGCCGCACGCCACCGATCAGCATGCGGCCGTCGGGCCGGCACGCCGCGGCCAGCGCATGCCAATCGCGGGACGCCGCGGGGCTGTTCATCAGAAGCTCACGACCATCTGCGCTCCAAACAGATGGTTGGTTTTCTTGAAGTTGCCGCTGTCGACGTACTCGAAGACGCGTTTGGTGGCGCCGTCGAAGCGGTATTCCAGCTTGAAGATCGTGTACTCGTTGAAGTGGAAATTGCCGCCCACGCTGAGTGCATAGCGGTTGGCGCCGCGTTGGCCACCGATCGGGACCAGGTTGTCGTCGGCATCCAAGGTGCCGTCGAAGCCCGGTCCGATGCCGTTGAGCGAGTCGGCACCAAAGCCCAGCAAGCCGCCGCCATGCTGGCGGTTGTGGATGTAGTCAGCTCTGACGACGCCTTCCAGGCGCGGCGTGAACTTGTAAGCCGCCAAGCCCGACAACCCGATCCAGCGAGCGGTCTGGAAGCTGACGCCGTCGTCGTTTTTCGTGGCAATGGCCGCCTTGGCCTGCTGCCCGTAGCTGATCTGCCCCTGGCCGGTCCAGTCGCCACGCGTGTAATAGCCGTCGATCTCGAACAAGTTCAGGCCGGTGTCGCCAGTGCCATCTAAGGGATTAGCCCCTCTGCCGTTCACGAAGTTGGCCGCCTTGCCGTGGACGCCCGAGAACCCGATGCCCGAGTACTCGTTGATCGAGTAGTCGCCGCGGTATGCAAATACCGGTGATTTTTCGTTCGGCTCCCGCTTCGTCGAATTGAAGTTGCCGACGATGCCCTTGAGCACCCAGTCACCGCGCGTCAACTCCAGACCGACGCCGGTGTAGGCCAGCGGCGCGATCAGGTCGAACAGCAGGTTGTGGGTGACCAGCTTGTTGTCCTTCGAAGGCACCAACTCATAGCCGGACCAGTCCGGAATCTGCCCCGCGAACAGGCGGGTCTCATCGCCATCGATCGGGATCGACACGCTGGCTTCATGAACGATCGACGCGAAGTTGATGTGAGAGCCGACGCCGCGGTCGGGCATGATGGTCACGCGGAACTTGGTGCCGCCTTCCAGTGCCTTCTGGATGTCCAGCGTGGCGGTGCCGAAGAACGAGTTGTCGTAGGCGTAAGGGCCGATCTGCGCTGAGTTCAGCAGCTGAAAGCCCGCCCGGTTCTGCGCGCGGTTGTAGATGAAGGTCGGGTCGATGCTGCCGTTGATCGTCAGGCCCTTGGCGAAGGAGTTTTCCTTTTCCTCTTCGAGTGTGTCGACCTTCAGCGCCAGGCGGGCCATTTCACGCGCCTGGTCGGGCGTCATGCCGACCGCGACAGGGGCGGGAGCCAGCGCCGGGGCGACCGCGGTGACCGGCGCGGGCGCGGCAGCCGGTGCTTTGGTCGGCGTTGCGGCTTTCAATTTGTCTTCGAGCTGCTGCACGCGGTCACGCAGCGCCCGCAGCTCTTTGAGCAACTCATCGTTGGTGTGGGCAGCCGCCGGCAGGGGGTGCGCCGCAGCGAGGGCCAGGGTCAGCAGGGTGGGTTGCCAGAGTTTCATGGTGGATCCTCGGTCGGTGAATCGAAGGGGGAAAGGACTCGAAGCGTTTTCAGGTGGCGCGGTTGGCGGCTGTAACCTCAAGCGAGCGGTTGCGCTCGGCGCGCGCGATCAGGTAGCTGGCGACGACGACGCCGATCGCGACGACGACCACGATCACAGTCGCCACCGCATTCACCGTCGGGTTCAGACCCAGCCGGGCACGTGAGAAGATGACCAGCGGCATGGTGGTCGAGCCGGGGCCGGACAGGAAGGCCGACAGCACCACGTCGTCGAGCGACAGCGTGAAGGTCAACAGCCAGGCCGACAGCAGCGACTGCGCGATCATCGGCAGCGTGACCAGCGTGAACACCTGCCAGGGCCGCGCACCCAGGTCCAGCGCGGCTTCTTCGAGTTGCGGGTTCAGGTCCTGCAATCTCGCCTGAATCACCACGGTGGCGTAAGACATGCCGAGCAGCAGATGGCCCATCCAGATGGTCAGCGAGCCGCGCTCGGGGAAGCCCAGCGCGCGCTGCACCGACACCAGCATCAGCAGCAGCGACAGGCCGACGATCACCTCAGGCATCACCAGCGGCGCATTGACCATGCCCGAGAACAGCGTTCGGCCGGTGAAGCGCTTGTACTTGACCAGTGCGAACGCCGCCAGCGTGCCGAGGATGACCGACGCGCACGCGGTGAAGAACGCGATCTTCATCGATAGCACGAACGCGGTGATCATCTCGTTGTCGGCCGCCAGCGCGTGGTACCACTTCAGCGTGAAGCCGCGCCACGAGTTGGGCACGGGCGAGTCATTGAACGAAAAGACGACCAGCGCGACGATCGGCAGGTACAGGAACGCGAAGCCCATCGCCAGCCAGCCCTTGCCGAACCAGCGGTTGAAAGCGGCCGCGTTCACTTGCGGACCTCCGTGGCTTCGGCCTGGTACTTGTTGAAGATCGCCAGCGGCACGATGATCAACAGCACCATCACCACGGCGACCGATGACGCCATCGGCCAGTCGTTGTTGCTGAAGAATTCGTCCCACAGCACGCGGCCGATCATCAGTGTCTGCGGCCCGCCCAGCAGCTCGGGAATGACGAACTCGCCGACGCAGGGAATGAAAACGAGCATCGAGCCGGCGATGATCCCGGCCTTCGACAGCGGCACAGTGATCTTCCAGAACGCAACCCAGGGCGTGGCGCCCAGATCATCTGCCGCTTCGAGCAGGCGCAGGTCCATCTTCGACAGGTTGGCGTACAGCGGCAGGATCATGAACGGGAGGTAGGTGTAGGTCATGCCCAGCACCAGCGAGAACGGCGTGTTCATCAGCTGGCCGGGTGCAGAGATCAGGCCCAGCGACGCCAGCACGTGATCGAAGCCGCTGCCCACGAGCGCGTCGTGTGCCCAGCCGTTCTCACTC
>JANMXL010000034.1:0-2882 GCA_031380885.1 Burkholderiales bacterium
CTGCGGTGGCCAGTCATCTTGTTTCGGTGCAAACCACTCCGGCCAGGCGCACACCACGCGCTCTGGGCTGTTGATCCAGTGGCTCAGCAGGCGGCGCACCGGTGGCAAGCCCAGGTCGCGGCGGATGCGGTCGAAGCCGGGCGCCACCACGCGGTCGATGAAGCCGCGCTCGATCGCCGCCTGGATCAGCCGCACCAGGGCCGGTGGCCAGCCGCTCAGGTCGCCCAGCCCGGGCAGCACCGCCGGCGCCTGCGCCGACCAGATGCACACCGGCGACAAGTGCACCATCGCCGCCGACAGCCCGTGGGTTTCCTGCGCCAGCCGCACCGGCATCGCCAGCGTGCTGCCCACCAGCACCGTGCGGCCCGGCTGCGCGCGGGAAATCAACAAACGGTGCGCTTCGACCAGCCGTTGCGCAATCGCCTGCCACAGCACCGGGAAGCAGGTGCGCGGGTTCCACAGGTTGGCGTGGTGCACCACGTGGTCGAAATCGGCCTCGGTGCCCAGCGGCGTGCAGGTCAATCCGGCGGCCTCAATGCGCGAAGCGAAATGCGGCGAGGTGATCAGCTCGACCGCGTGCCCGCGCCGCGCCAGCACTTGCCCAATCGCGATGAACGGGTGCACATCACCGGCGCTGCCGACACAGGAAATCAGGATGTGCATGGCGCATTGTGTGCAGACAGACAATCAGCGGCTGCGTGACGCTAATCACTTACTCGACACCCTTTCGTCCCCAATGCAGATCGACCACATCCGACACCGCCTGCGCGCCCACGGCGCCTTGCCTTGCCACGAGCACCGCGTGTTGCGGCTGTGGTCGAACGCGCTGTCGCAAAACAGCGGCAAGCGCAAGCCGCAGGACTTTCTGCCGCTGGGCGTGCGCGCCGAGTTGTCGGCCATCGAGGCCGATCTGGCGGGGCTGGCGCGATTGCTGTCGGAGCACCCGGCCGAAGATGGTTCGGCGCGCCTGCTGGTCGGGCTGCACGACGGGCAAACGGTGGAGGCGGTGCTGCTGCCGCGCGACGGCGTGTGCGTGTCTACGCAGGTCGGCTGCGCGGTCGGCTGCGTGTTCTGCATGACGGGGCAGGGCGGGCTGTTGCGCCAGTTGGGCAGCGCCGAGATCGTGGCGCAGGTGGCGCTGGCGCGCAGCCTCCGCACGGTGAAGAAAGTGGTTTTCATGGGCATGGGCGAGCCGGCGCACAACCTTGACAACGTGATGGACGCGATCGAGTTGCTGGGCGTTGAGGGCGGCATCGGCCACAAGAACCTGGTGTTCTCGACCGTGGGCGATCGGCGGGTGTTCGAGCGCCTGATGGACCCGACTCAAGGCCGGGTCAAGCCCGCGCTGGCCTTGTCGCTGCACACCACCAAAGCCGCGCTGCGGGCGCAGTTGCTGCCGCGCGCACCCGCCATCGACCCCGGAGAACTGATCGACCTCGGCGAGCGCTATGCGCGCTCCTGCGGCCACCCGGTGCAGGTGCAGTGGACGCTGCTGGCCGGCATCAACGACGGCGACGACGAGCTCGACGGCATCGTGCGCCTGCTGGCCGGCAAGCGGGTGATCCTGAACATGATCCCGTACAACGCGGTCGATGGCCTGGCCTTCCAGCGGCCGTCGCCCGAGCGCGCCCGCGAGATCGCGCAAACCCTGCACCGCCGCGGCGTGCTGACCAAGCTGAGGCAGTCGGCCGGGCAGGACATCGACGGCGGCTGCGGTCAGCTGCGCGCGCGGCAGGCGGCGGGGTCAGCCGCGTTGGCGGCGCGGGGCCAACCGATTCAATGGCAGCGCGCTGTCCCGCCCGCCCCCGCCCGCCACGAAACGGTTACCGTGCTCGCGAGCACCGAGTCGACGTGATGACCGAGACCGACGACAGCTTCACCGACGCCGATCGCACCGCGTTCTACCGCGTGCTGGCGGCACGCCGCGACATGCGGCATTTCGCGCCCGGCGCATCGGTCGATCCGGCGGTGTTGCAGCGCATCCTGCAGGCGGCTCACGAGGCACCTTCGGTGGGGTTGATGCAGTCGTGGCGTTTCGTGCGTGTGTGCAACGCAGCGCTTCGGGAGCGCATTGCCGCGTTGGTCGACGCTGAACGGCTGGTCACTGCCGCGGCGCTCGGCGAGCGTGGCGGCGAGTTCCTGCAATTGAAGGTCGAAGGCGTTCGCGACTGCGCTGAACTGATCGTGGCGGTGCTGGCCCCCGACGACGGCACCGTCTTCGGCCGCCGCACCATGCCGCGCGACATGGCGCTGTGCTCACTGGCCTGCGCGGTGCAAAACCTGTGGCTCGCTGCAAGGGCCGAGAACCTGGGCCTGGGCTGGGTCTCGATGTTCGATCCCGATGCCCTCGCCGGGCTTCTCCATCTTCCCGAAGGCGCTCAGCCGATGGCGCTGCTGTGCATCGGCCCGGTGCCTGCCTTCTACAACGTGCCCATGCTCGAACAGACCGGCTGGCGACACGGCAGGCCGCTGGCGGAGTTGGTGCATGTGGACGGGTGGAACCCTCTCCAGGGGTGACGGCGGGGTGGTGAGGCACCGACGGCCCCGTTCCACCGCTGCGCCCTCACCCTGGCCCTCTCTCAACAAGAGAGCGAATCGAAAAGGGTGCCTCTTCCAGGGGGAGTCAACATCACCGCTCGGCTGTGTCCACCAACTGCGCCGGTGTTGTCGACCATGACCGAGCCGAAGTGGGCCTCGGTGCTGCTGCGTCGCTGACCCCGACCTACACTGCGCCATGAACCAAAGCGACACGCCACAGGCCGGTTCGGGGCCGTTCGCCTTTCTGGTCGGGGGTGGCGAGATGGGCCGCTTGATCCGGTCGATGGACTGGTCGCAGAGTTCGCTCGGGCCGGTGGCGGGGTGGCCGCAGAGCCTGCGCACCA
>JANMXL010000007.1:0-11547 GCA_031380885.1 Burkholderiales bacterium
GACCGCACGGTGGCGGCGATGAGCGATTTCGTCTGCGGCGCCAACGAGGAAGATTTCCACCTCACCGGTGTCAACTGGGGCCGCGACCTGCCCGAGCCGTATCTAGTAGCCGATTTGCGAAATGTCGTTGCGGGTGACCCGTCGCCAGACGGGCAGGGCGTGCTGTCGATCCAGCGCGGCATCGAGGTCGGCCATGTGTTCTTCCTCGGCACCAAGTACAGCGAGGCGATGAAGGCGACCTACCTCGATGAAACTGGCAAGCCCCGGCTGATGGAGATGGGCTGCTACGGCATCGGCGTCACCCGCATCCTGGGGGCGGCGGTCGAGCAGCGCCACGACGAACGCGGGATGATCTGGCCGGCCGCCATCGCACCGTTCGCGGTGGTGATCTGCCCGGTGGGCTACGAACGGTTCCCCGAGGTGAAGGCGGCCGCGGATGGTTTGTACGCGGCGCTGATGCAGGCGGGAATCGACGTCATCCTCGACGACCGCGGTGAACGCCCCGGTGCGATGTTTGCCGACTGGGAACTGATCGGTGTGCCGCACCGGGTGGCGATTGGTGAGCGCAGCCTGAAAGAGGGCCAGGTCGAGTACCAGGGTCGGCAAGACACAACGTCCACTGCCGTGCCTGTCGATGAGGTACTCGCTGTGCTGCAAGGCAAGCTGTCGTCATGACACTCGGGCGCCGCCACGTCCTGCTCGCGGGCTTGGCTGGCGCCGTCTCGTGGCCTGCGGCGCATGCCGGTGGGCAGGTCGAGGAGCCTTTGGCGGATGCCGTGCGCTCGGCGTTGTCCGCCGCGGTGCGCGATGCGGCGCCCCCAACGCCGTCGTTCGAGACCACGGAACAGCGGCTGGCCTACCTGCGCTGGCTGAGCGCGGCGAGCGACCGTCTGAAGGTGCGCACGCCGCATGACGACGCCCGCATCGAGTTCCTGCAGACCGTCTGGTACGAAAGCAAGCGCAAGGGGCTGGACCCTTCACTGGTGCTGGCACTGATCCAGGTCGAAAGCGGTTTTCGCAAGTACGCGGTCAGCCCCGTCGGTGCGCGCGGCTACATGCAGGTGATGCCGTTTTGGGCGCGCCTGATTGGTGACGGCGATGTCAGCCGACTGTTCCACATGCAGACCAACCTGCGCTTCGGCTGCGTGATCCTGCGGCATTACCTCAACACCGAACGCGGCGATCAGTTCCTGGCCCTCGGTCGCTACAACGGCAGCCGCGGCCGAGCCGAGTACCCCAACATGGTGTTCGGCGCCCGCAGGCAGTGGGATGTGCGCTTGGCCTGATCGGGCTTGATTACAGGCCGACCCAGGCCCGCGGCACAGCGGCATCGATGCCGATTAACGCCAGCACGCGCTCGACGGTGTCGTCGACCAGCTCGGCTATGCTTTTGGGCTTCAGGTAGAAGGACGGCAGCGGCGGGAAGATGATGCCGCCCATCTCCGTCACTGCCGTCATGTTGCGCAGGTGCGCCAGGTTGAACGGGGTTTCGCGCACCATCAACACCAGCCGCCGCCGTTCTTTCAGCGTGACATCGGCTGCGCGGGTCAGCAGGTTGTCGGACAAACCATGGGCCACCGCGGCCAGCGTCTTCATCGAGCAGGGCGTGACGACCATCGCCTGGGTGGCGAACGATCCACTGGCGATGGCGGCGCCGACATCGGCGGGGCTGTAGGCCACATCGGCCAGACGCTCCAGCGCCTTGCGGTCCAGCCCGGTCTCATGGTGAACGTTCAACACGCCCGCAGGCGTCACGACCAGGTGGGTCTCACAGCCCACATCCCGGCAGCGTTCAAGCAGGCGCACGGCGTAGACAGCGCCCGTGGCGCCGGAGACGCCGATCACTAATCGAGGCCGCTGACCTGCGGTCGCGATCATGGGGGCAACGCGCGTGGCGTGGTGGTCAGTGGTCAGCCCTTCAACAAGGGTGCCAGTTCGCCGGATTCAAACATTTCGGCCATGATGTCGGAGCCGCCAACGAATTCGCCCTTGACGTACAGCTGCGGGATCGTCGGCCAGTTGGCGTAGCCCTTGATGCCCTGGCGAATCTCTTCGTCTTCCAGCACGTTGACGGTCTTCACGCTGCTGGCGCCGCACGCCTTCAAGATCTGTATCGCGCGCCCCGAGAAGCCGCACATCGGGAATTGAGCGGTTCCCTTCATGAACAGAACCACGTCGTTCCCCTTGACGATGTCGTCGATTCGTTGGTTAACGTCGCTCACGGTGTCACTCCTCAAAGGCTCATTCATGAAGCGGCGAGATTACACGAGAAAGCGGATCGGTCGTCCAGGCTCGGGCGTTCGCTCTGCCGTCAGAACGAGTACGACACCCCGATCTGAATCAGTGGCGACAGCCGGATGTCGCGCAGCAGATCGTCGATGCCCTGGGCCCCCGACAGCGCGCTGCCGAACTTGACGGCCGACTGCGGGCGGAGGGCCATCAGCCCGAAATCGGCGCGGAAGCCCCAGCCGGTGCGGCTGGGCCGATCGGTGTAGCCCAGCCCAACATAGGGCACCGGCATGACGTCACCGTTCGGGTTGGACCCGCCGCCAGCGAGGGCATGGCCTGTCAGTCCTTGCGACGAAGCCCGGTAGGCGCTCGCGCGGCGGGACGATGCGGTTGCCACTGCGCTGCGCGGCGCGACCACCAGCCCACCAGTGGCGCGCAATCCGCCAGCGGCTGCCAGCCTCAGTTCGGGAGGGTCACCCCCATCGAAGTAGTAGTCGCGCAGCACGGCGAGTCCGCGCAGCGAGCTGCGGGTGGCGCCGGCGGCGAGGTGGTAGGGGTTGGTGTGGAGGCGCCCACTCGCTCCCTGGCTCAGCTCGATGCGGGCCTGCCAGCGGCCGTGGAACCAGCTCGAATCGTTGGCTTGCAACCCCGTGCCATCGGCCGACCAGGCGGGGCCGCCTGCGCCCATCAAGGCTGCGATGACGATGTGACCGTATCGGATGCGCATGACCGTGCTCCCAAAGTCGGCGAAATGGAAAGCTTCCGATGCATCCTACGACTTGCGCGGTCTCCCTGTCGGCCTCTGTTGCGCAATCCCTCAGGGGCAGCGCGTTGGTGGGCCAACGGTCGCCATTGACCGTTGTGCCTTCGCGACGCTGGCCTCAGCGCAGGGCCGGTTTCACCCGAAGCGACCACCGGTGCAGCGCGCCAGCCCCGCCAGGTCGCAGCGTGTTGCCACCTCGCTGAAGCTCGCCTGCTGGAGGCGCAAACGCACCGCCGCGCCTTGGTCGTGGCCATGCTCCAGCAGCAGCCAGCCACCCGGGTGCAGCGACGCGGGCGCGCCATCGATCAGCCGATGCAGGTCCGCGAGGCCGTGGTCAGCGGCGACCAGCGCGCTGCGTGGCTCGTGATGCAGCGCGGCCAGGTGCGGGTCGCCGGGCGCCACATACGGCGGGTTGGACAGGGCGAGGTGAAAGCGCTGTCCCGCCACCGCTGACCACCAATCGCCTTGGGTCAGCGTGATCGGCAGATCGAGCGCTTCGGAATTGCGGCGTGCGATGCCCAGCGCCGCTGCGCTGGCATCAATCGCGGTCACCATGGTGGCCGGGCACCGGTGCCTGATCGCCAGCGCGATCGCGCCACTGCCGCAGCCCAGATCGACGACGCTTGGCGTGTTCACTGACGGAAATCGAGCGGCCAGCACTTCCAGCCCCCACTCGACCAGCAATTCGGTTTCCGGCCGCGGGATCAGCACCTGCGGCCCGACCTGCAGCACCCGCCCGCAGAACTCCGTTTGCCCGAGCACGTAGGCCAGCGGCTCGCCGGCGCGGCGTCTCTCCAGCCACTTCGCGTACTGGGTCGCTTGCAAGGCGCTCAGCGCCACGTCGTCGTGGGCGATCAGCCAGCTTCGCGGCTGCTGCAGCAGATGGGCCAGCATCAGCTGCGCGTCCAGCCGGTCCACGCCAGCAGCGCGAGCGGCACCTAGCGCGTGAGCGACGGTCATGCCGGCACCCACGGGAATCACGGGTGCGGGTGGCGTGTTCACACGCCGCCGCTTTCCAGCAACGCCAGCTGCTCCGCCGCGCTGGCCGCCTGCAAGGCCGCGATGACTTCGTCAAGATCACCATCGACGATCGATTGCAGTTTGTACAGCGTCAGGTTGATGCGGTGATCGGTCAGCCGCCCCTGCGGGAAGTTGTAGGTGCGGATGCGGTCGCTGCGGTCACCGCTGCCGATCAGGCCCTTGCGTGTGGCAGCGTCTTTTTCGGCGCGCTCGTGGCGGTCCTTGTCGCGCAGGCGTGCGGCCAGCACCGCCATCGCCTTGGCCTTGTTGCGATGCTGCGAGCGGTCGTCCTGGCATTCAGCCACCAGCCCGGTCGGCAGGTGGGTGATGCGAATCGCACTGTCGGTCTTGTTGACGTGCTGACCCCCGGCGCCGCTGGCGCGGAAGGTGTCGATGCGCAGGTCGGCCGGATTCAGCGTGATCTCCTCGACCTCGTCGGGCTCGGGCAGCACCGCCACTGTGCAGGCGCTGGTGTGGATGCGGCCCTGGGTTTCGGTGACCGGCACGCGCTGCACCCGGTGCCCGCCTGACTCGAACTTCAGGCGCGCGTACACGCTGTCGCCCTCGATGCGGATCACCACCTCCTTGTAGCCGCCGAGGTCGGACACGCTCTCCGACATCACTTCGGTGCGCCAGCCCTGGCGCTCGGCGTGGCGCAGGTACATGCGGGCGATGTCGGCAGCGAACAGCGCCGACTCATCGCCACCGGTGCCCGCGCGAACTTCGACGAAGGCATTGCGCGTGTCGTCAGGGTCGCGGGGCAGCAGCGCAGTCTGCAGCGACTGGTGCAGGCGATCGATCTCGGCCGTGGCGGTGGCGAGCTCTTCCCGCGCGAACCCGGCCATTTCGGGGTCGTCGTCGGCGAGTTCAAGGATGCCCTGCGCCGCTGCGGCGTCGTGTTCGCGGGCCTCGTACTGTCGAAACAACTCGACGACACCACCGACCTCGGCGTACTCGCGGTTCACCGCCCGAAAGCGGTTCATGTCGTTCGACAGCGCCGGGTCGTTCAGCGTGGCTTGCAACTCACTGAGTCGCAAGGTCAGGCGTTCGAGCTGCTGTCGAAGGGAGGCTTTCATCGGGAGTCCGGGGTGATGCCGATCGGCGGCGATCGCGAGCGCCACATCCCGCGCCGGGACACGCGCTGCGCATCGCGCGACGTGGCGATGCGCAGCTACAGAAACGAGTCAGCGCCGGGGCCGGGCGCGGATGCCGTTGGCTCGACTTTGCTGGCCGCAGGGCCGTTGCGCAGGAACAGCCGCGACACCGTGTGCGTCAACTCGGCGCGGTGCTCGCTGGCGGTGGCGTTCAGCTCGACCATCGCGCCATGCAGCATTTTCTGCGTGAGCCCGCGCGACATCGATTCGAGCACCGTATCGATGCTCTCGCCCTTGGCGATCAGCTTGCGGGCACGTGCGATCTCGCTGGTGCGCCATTCGTCGGCCTGCGCATTCAGCGCCTGGATCAACGGCACCGTGCCGCGCTGGCCCAGCCAGTTGACGAAGCCCTGCACGCCGGTCTCGATGATGGCTTCGGCCTGCTGCACCGCCGCCTGACGCTTCTCACCGGCGATCTGCACCAGCGACGACAGGTCGTCGACGGTGTACAGGTACACATCGGAAAGACGGCTGACTTCGGGCTCGATGTCGCGCGGCACCGCCAGGTCGACCATGAACAGCGGCCGGCGCTTGCGTGCTTTCAGCGCGCGTTCGACGGCACCCAGGCCGATGATCGGCAGCGTGCTGGCGGTGCAGGAGATCACCACGTCGAATTCCCCGAGGCGCTGCGGCAGATCGGCCAGCGGCAGCACTTCGGCGTTGAATTTGCTGGCGAGCTTTTCGCCGCGCTCGCGCGTGCGGTTGGCCAGCGCCATCGCACGCGGCTTCTTCGCGGCGAAATGGGTGGCGACCAATTCGATCATCTCGCCCGCGCCGACGAACAGCACCTTCAACTCGCTCATGTCCTCGAACAGCTGTGACGCCAGCCGCACCGACGCGGCCGCCATGCTGATCGAATGCGAGCCGATCTCGGTCGAGGTGCGCACTTCCTTGGCGACCGCGAACGAGCGCTGGAACATCTGGTGCAAGGTGGTGCCCAGCGTACCGGCAGTGTCCGCTTCGCGCACGGCTTGCTTCATCTGGCCCAGGATCTGCGGCTCGCCCAGCACCATCGAATCGAGCCCGCTGGCGACGCGGAAGGCGTGGCGTGCCGCCGCCTCGTTTTCCAGCACGTAAGCGTGTTCGCGCAGCGCCGCGCCTGACATGCCACCGACTTCGGCCAACCAGTCGAAGGCCGGCGCGACCAGGCCTGCATCGGCGCCAACATACAGCTCGGTGCGATTGCAGGTCGACACCAGCGCGGCCTCTGGCGAGCGCTGCAGCTTCTGGCGGAAAGCACGCAGTGTCGGCGCCAGTTGTTCGGCCGAAAATGCGAACCTGCCGCGCAGATCGAGCGGCGCGGTGGCGTGGTTCAGTCCGAGGGTGAAGACGCTCATATCTGTCAGGCAAAATTTACAGCAATTCGCAACCCACGCCCAGCCCGTAAGCCCCGACGCGCCCCGCTGTGCCGAGGTGGCGGCACCGCACCATGAATTTCCTCGATCTCGCCTGGCACACCGTCAATTTTGCGGCACCCGCCCTGTTGCTCGGTGCGACCAGCGCGGCCGCTGCCAAGCTGCTGTGGCGCGGCGCGCTGCGCGCCACGCCCTGGCATCGATTGAGCGGGCAAGCGGCGGCTGCGGGTTTGCTGGCGTGCCTGGCGGGCCTCGTCATCACCGGGCGTGACGGCAAGATGGTGACCTATGCCGCCATGGTGCTCGCCTGCGCTGCCAGCCTGTGGTGGCGCACCCGCGGTCGTTGATCGGCCCTCCATCGCAGGTCAGGCGACGACCACGTCGCCGCGCAATGAATTCGGATTCGCCTGCGTCACCGTCACGTCGATCATGTGGCCGACCAGCCGCGCCGCGCCCTTGAAGTTGACCTTTCGGTTGCACACGGTGCGGCCCATCAGCTCGTCCGGGTCCTTGCGCGACGGGCCTTCGACCAGGATGCGCTGGCGGCTGCCGACCATCGCCTGGCTAATGCGCTGCGCGTTGGCCTCGATCGTCGCCTGCAGGTGCTGCAGCCGTTGCAGCTTGACGGTTTGCGGCGTGTCGTCTTGCAGGTTCGCCGCCGGCGTTCCGGGCCGCGGGCTGTAGACAAAGCTGAAGCTGGTGTCGAAGTCGATGTCATCGATCAGCTTCATCATCTTCGCGAAGTCGTCTTCGGTCTCGCCCGGGAAGCCGACGATGAAGTCGCTGGACAAGCTCAAGCGCGGCCGCACCGCGCGCAGCTTGCGCACCGTGCTCTTGTATTCCATCGCCGTGTAGCCGCGCTTCATTGCCATCAGGATGCGGTCGCTGCCGTGCTGCACCGGCAGGTGCAGGTGATCGACGAGCTGCGGCACCTTGGCATACACGTCAATCAGCCGCTGCGTGAATTCATTCGGGTGGCTGGTGGTGTAGCGGATGCGCTCGATCCCAGGGATCTCGGCCACGTATTCGATCAGCAGCGCAAAGTCGGCGATCTCTGCGCTCGTGCCCATCGCGCCCCGGTAGGCATTGACGTTCTGGCCCAGCAGCGTGATCTCCTTGACGCCCTGGTCCACCAGGCCCGCCACTTCGACCAGCACATCGTCGAACGGCCGCGAGACCTCTTCGCCGCGGGTGTATGGCACGACGCAGTAGCTGCAGTACTTCGAGCAGCCTTCCATGATCGACACATAGGCGCTGCCACCGTCGACGCGCGCCGGCGGCAGGTGGTCGAACTTCTCGATCTCCGGAAAGCTGATGTCGACCTGTGCGCGCTGCTGGTCGGCGCGCCGGTTCAGCAACTCCGGCAGGCGGTGCAGCGTCTGCGGCCCGAACACCACGTCCACATACGGCGCGCGCTCGATGATGGCTGCGCCTTCCTGGCTGGCCACGCAGCCGCCCACGCCGATCAGCACGCCCTTGGCCTTCAGGTGCTTGACGCGGCCGAGGTCGCTAAACACTTTCTCTTGTGCCTTCTCGCGCACCGAGCAGGTGTTGAACAGGATCAGGTCGGCCTGCTCGACGTCCGTCGTCGGCTCGTAGCCTTGCGCCTCGCGCAGCACATCGACCATCTTGCCCGAGTCGTACTCGTTCATCTGGCAGCCGAAGGTCTTGATGAAGACCTTCTTGGCGACGGCGGGCGCGCTCACGGCTTGCTCCAGGTTTGCGTGGCGGGGTTGAAGTTCCAGGCCTGGCGTTCTTCGATCGTCTTCGGCCACGGTTTGATCGCTCGCTCTTCCGGACGCAGCATCCACAGCTCCTTGATCATGCCGGTGGAGTCTTCAATCGTGTAGTGGACGATGTGCTTGCTGCCGGTCAGCGTGGTCGGCAGCACCAGCAGGTTGTCGGTGCCGTGTAGCCGAGCACCGGGCGCCAGCAGCGCGGGGGCGCCATTGAGTTCCACCACGGGCGGCCCGTTGAAAGCCACCACCCCGCGCAGCGCCGTCAGCGGAAACTCGCGTGCCAATTCCTGCGCCCACGTCGGCGCAGCGATGGAGATCGTCAAAGCTATGAACAAGGCGCGACAGCGGTCCATGGCAGGTTCCAGTGGCGGTGAGAAAACTCGGCGCTGATCTCGGGTCCGGGCTTGCCGCAAGACCGCAGAAGCAAAAACGGCTCCGGGTCGTGAAGACGCGGAGCCGGACGGGAATCTGGTGGCGCTTCAGGGATTCGAACCCCGGACCTGCGGATTATGATTCCGTCGCTCTAACCGACTGAGCTAAAGCGCCTCAAGCCCACGATTATAGCGGGCGGTGAGCCGCTCCGGCCACTGCCCGGCTTCGTTGTGCCGGTACCCTTTTGCGCTCGTCAACCCTGCACCGCATGTTCAGCTTTTTCAAGAAGAAGACGCCTCCGGTGGCGCCCGCCGCTGTGGCTGCCCCGTCACCCGCCTCGGCATTGCCTGATCTCCCGCCGGAGGCGCCTGAAGCCGTCGCGGTGCCGGAGCGACGCAGTTGGCTCGACAAGCTGCGCACCGGGCTGCGCAAAACGGGTTCCGGCATTGCGCAGGTGTTCACCGGCACGCAGATCGACGATGCGCTCTACGAAGACCTGGAGTCGGCGCTGCTCATGGCCGATGCGGGCGTCAAGGCCACTGAGTATCTGCTTGCCGATCTGAAGCGCCGCGTCAAGGACGCCCGCGCCACCGATCCGTCTGCCGTCAAGGCCTTGCTGGCCGATGCCGTCACCGACCTGCTGCGCCCGCTTCAGCGCCCGCTCACCGTGGGCGAGCACACACCGACAGTGATCATGGTCGTCGGTGTCAACGGCGCCGGCAAGACGACGACCATCGGCAAGCTGACCTGCCACCTCGCCGAGAGCGGACAGAAGGTGCTGCTGGCCGCGGCCGACACCTTCCGCGCCGCCGCGAAGGAACAGCTTGCGGTGTGGGCCGGGCGCAACGGCGTCGAGATCGTCAGCCAGGAGGGTGGCGACCCGTCGTCGGTGACCTTCGATGCGGTCACCGCCGGCAAGGCGCGCGGCTGCGATGTGGTGATCGCCGACACCGCCGGCCGGCTGCCGACGCAGCTGCACCTGATGGAGGAGCTGCGCAAGGTCAAGCGCGTGATTGCGAAAGCGCAGGCCGGTGCGCCGCACGAGGTGCTGCTGGTGGTGGACGGCAACACCGGGCAGAACGCGTTGGCTCAGGTGAAGGCGTTCGACGACACCTTGCAGCTGACGGGCTTGATCGTCACCAAGCTCGACGGCACCGCCAAGGGCGGTGTGCTGGCGGCGATCGCGCTGTGGGCGCGAGAACGGGGACGCGGTGCCGGGGGAAATGGCGCAAGAGAGGGCGGCGCCACCGGGCCGGTGCCGGTCTACTTCATCGGGGTCGGCGAGAAATTGGAAGATCTGGAAACCTTCGATGCGCGGGAGTTTGCAACTGCGCTTCTTGGTTAACTGCTGTCCGGCCCAGCGACGCTGTCATCCCCGCGCAGGCGGGGATCCATAACAAAAGCGCTGATGACGCCTGCCGTTGCGCCCTGATCAATCTTCGGATACGCAGCAGTTGCCGTTTTTTACGCAGCGGCGATACGCGGCAGCATTGCGGTGCATAAATGATGGGCCCCGCAGTTGCCACTCGCTCGGAGGTCTACCGTCTTCGGCGCGCCATAAGCGCCGTTATCGCGACGGCGGCTCTGGCTACCAAAGTCAACATGGAGAAGCAACCAATGTACGGTCTCATTGGAAAGATGAAGTGCACACCAGGCCAGCGAGACTCCCTGATTGCTATCTTGCTTGAAGGAGTCTCGGGAATGCCAGGTTGCCTCAGTTATGTCGTAGCCAAAGATCCCACCGATCCAGATTCACTGTGGATCACGGAAGCTTGGGAAAGCCAAGACGGGCACAAAGCATCGCTGTTGCTACCTTCGGTTCAAGCGGCAATCACGAAGGCAAGGCCAATCATTGCTGGCTTCGGCGAGCGTTTCGAGACAGAGCCAGTTGGCGGCCATGGTCTAGGCATCGCCAAGCGTTTGGCCTGACCCCTTACGCTGCGCCCAAACGTTGAACCGTCAAGCCGCCGCTTGTTGACGCCAATACAAGGCGTATATACATTGGCTGCATGGAGTTCACTTGGTCGGATCGGAAGCGTGTCGCCAATCTGAAGGAACATCGGCTCGACTTCGTCGACGCAGCGAGCGTGTTCGAAGGGCTGACGTACACGTTCGAAGACGACCGCTTCTCCTACGGCGAGCAGCGCTTCATCACGCTCGGGTTGCTCGCCGGCATTCCGGTCTCAATCGCCCATACGGAAAACGATCATGAAATCCGCGTCATCTCCTTCCGCAAAGCCACTCATCGTGAAGCACAAACCTATTTCAGTGAAGTCCAAGACTGATTGGTCCAGCCTGCGGTCCAAGGGTGCGCCGGCCCAACCTACAGCGGAGCATCCTGAGGTGGATGTAAAGCACATCGTCCGCGGCATGGTTCGCCGCGGGTTGCGGCCGCTGGCCGCCAAGGCGTCAATCTCTCTGCGGGTCGATAACGATGTGTTGGAGTGGTTCAAGGCGCAAGGCCCTGGATACCAAACTCGCATCAATACGGTTCTGCGCGCGTTTCGGGATGCATCGGTCTAAGCGTTCGTTCCAGTGGGTTGTTTGCGGCAACCACGGCTGACCGAAGCCGGCGGGCAGCTCGATCAGCGTGGCCCGCCCATGCCGCCCATGCCCTTCATCGCCCCCATCCGCTTCATCATCTTCATCATGCCGCCGCCCCTCATCTTTTTCATCATGTCGCGCATCTGCTCGAACTGGTTGAGCATGCGGTTGACCTCCTGCACCTGAACGCCGGCACCGGCCGCGATGCGGCGTTTGCGGGTCGCTTTCAGCAGCTCGGGCTTGCGGCGCTCCAGCGGCGTCATTGAGCAGATCATGCCTTCCATGCGGCGCACGTCGCGTTCGGCCTTGTCCATGTCCACCGCACCCGCCTTGGCGGTCATCTGTGACGGCAGCTTGTCCATCAGCCCGGC
>JANMXL010000123.1:0-22651 GCA_031380885.1 Burkholderiales bacterium
CAGATCTTCTGCGTCAACTGGTTCCGCAAGGGCGCCGATGGCAAGTTTGTCTGGCCGGGCTACGGCGACAACATGCGCGCGCTCGAATGGATGCTGGGCCGCGTCGAGGGCACTGCCGGTGGCGACGACAACGTCTTCGGCATCAGCCCACGCTACGACGACCTGCGCTGGGACGGCCTGCCGTTCAACCGCGAGCAATTCGCCAGCGTCACCGACATCGACAAGGCCGCCTGGAAGCAGGAACTGGTCTTGCATGCAGAACTGTTCAAGCAGCTCGAATACCATCTGCCGCAGGAACTGTCGGCCACGATGGCACGCATCGAACAACGCCTCGCGGTCTGACGCTGCCGGGCTTCATCGACTGGGCTGCGACGGTGTCGCAGCCCATTTCTTTTTCTGTCTCTCCCTCTTCATTCAAGGACCCGGCATGGCCAACATTCATTTCATCGGCGGCGAAAAAGGTGGCGTCGGCAAGTCGCTGGTGTCGCGCCTCGTCGCGCAGTACCTGATCGACAAGGAATTGCCCTTTCTTGGCTTCGACACCGACCGCTCGCACGGCGCGCTGCTGCGCTTCTACTCGGGCTTTGCCTCGCCGGTGCTGATCGACCGCTACGAGGCCCTCGACTCGATCATCGAGGCCGCCGTCGAACAGCCCGATCGCCGCATCCTGGTCGATCTGGCCGCGCAGACGCACGACCCGCTGGTCCAGTGGATGGACGAATCGGGCGTGCTCGACATGGCCGGCGAATCGGGCTTCACGATCACCTACTGGCATGTGATGGATTCGGGCCGCGACTCGGTCGACCTGCTGAAGAAGCTGCTCGACCGCTTCGGCGCGCGGCTCAACTACGTGCTGGTGCGCAACCAGATGCGCGGCGATGACTTCGGCATGCTGGAGCAGTCGGGCGAACAGGACCGGGCCCTCGGATTCGGCGCCCATGTGGTCACGATCAAGCACCTGAGCGACGCCATCATCCAGAAGATCGATGCGTCGAGCAGCAGCTTCTGGGCGGCGCAGCACGATGCCGACAAGTCACGCACCGGCCTGGGCATGATGGATCGCCAGCGCCTGAAGATGTGGCTGCGCGACGCCTACCAGCAGATCGACACCGCGCCGGTCTGAGGGCGCGGGCGGGAACGCTAGTTTCCGTTGCGTGGATCGGGGCGGTCACCGCGGTTGTTGTCCCGGCCGTCCCGACCTTGGCGATCCGGCCGGTCGCCCTCGGCATTGCGAGCGCCGCCGCCATAGCGCCCGCCGACCGAGCGCTCCACCTGCTGACGTACCTCCTCGTTCATGCGACCTCGTCGGTCGTCTGGCCGTACGGCGGGTGCCGGCGCTGGTATCGGTGCGGGTGCGGGCACAACAGCAGGGGCTGCTGGAGGCGCGGCGGGACGAACGTCGCGTTCGCGATCCCGGCGGCCAGGCTGATCGAGCGGCGGCGCCGTGAACGGTGTGGCTGGGGGCGGCGCCTCGTTGCCATCGCGCCGCCTGTCGCTGCGATGGTCCGGTCGCCCACGATCCCGGCGGTCCGGTCGCGCATCGTCCGGCCGGCCTTCGAAGCGCGGCGGCAGGTTGGCGCCGCGATCAGGCTCGCTCCGATCGATGCGCGGGCGCGGCTGTGAATACGACGGGCGGTCGTCGCGATTCCGCCAGTGGTCCCGATTCGAAACCGACGGCCGACTCCATTCCCGCTCGTGATGGGAGTGGCTGCGGTAGGTCGGCTCATAGCGATCACGCGGGGTCAGCGGATACCAGCTGCGCGAACCGCCCACACCGATCGAGATGTTGATGTTGACGCCAGGCCGATAGATCGGCGGCCCGCCGACCCAGCCGACCAGCGCCGGCGCGTAGACCGGCCGTGCCACGTAGCGCCCGGGCGACCAGGCCCAGAACGGGCCGCGCTGCACCCAGCGGCCGTAGTGGAACGGCGCGAAGCCCCAGGGCGAGACATCGACCCAGGTCCAGCCCCAGGGCTGCACCCAGGCCCAGCGGCCGGTGGTGTACGGCGCCCAGCCCGGCGCCACGCCGCTCGGCATCCACAGCGGGCCGTATTCGGGGTCTTCGTCCCAGCGGCCGTAGCCGTCGAGCTCTTCGGCACCGGTCATCTCGGGCGACACATAACGCTGCGAGATCGAGGCCTCGCGCGAGACTCGATCACGTTCGTTGTTCCAAGACGCAAAGGCATCGCGCTTGGGCTCGATGATGGCGTACTGCGCGCGGCCGTTGCCGTCAAACAGAAACTCGGCGCGCTGGCCGCTCTGGATCGTCAGCGCCTGCTGCTGGCCGTCGTAGAAGAGTTGTCCGTTCAACGCAGTGGCCTGGGTCCGGCTGCCGATCCGGTCGAAGCGGTACGTGCCCGGGCGGTCGGTATGAAAGCGCCCTTCGGCAGTCACCAGTTCGAACTGCTGCGCCAGTTCGCCATCACGCAGTTGCACCTGGGTCGCGCCACGGTGCAGCTGCAATTGCAGGCGGTCATCGTCGAGGCGCAACACTTCGAGCTCGGTGTCGACGTCGAGCCGCACCACGGTCGAGCCGACGCGAACCTCGGCATGGGCGGAGCGGTCGGTGGCCAGGCGATCGCCGCTGGTCAAGGGCCGGTTGCGCTCGGCCGTGACCCACTCGCGCTGCTCGGGGTTGGACAGCCAGACCTGCCCAGTGACGTCGGACAGGCGGCCGGCACGGCCGGGCGCAACGCTGGTGTTGTTGTCTTGTGTCGACACGCTGTAGCCATCACCAGGGCCGACGGGTTGGGCAGCGACCGGCGCCGACGTGGCGACCAACGCCGCGCACAGCACAGAGATCACCAAAAACACCGCGCGTGGCTTGGCGCCATCTAGGGACGTCGAAGGGTGGAGGTTCATGTGCCACTCAACGCCCCGTCAAGCGCCCGCGCCGACACGGACGCGCTGCGGCAACACAGCTTTACACCTTGCGTGCGCGGCTGTCAGTCATCACCGATGTCTGCCCGATCGGGAAACAGCTCACTGGTGTAGCCAAAGCGCCTGAAGTCGCGCATGCGCATCGGGTACAAAACGCCCACCAGATGGTCACACTCATGCTGAACGACCCGCGCGTGGAAGCCGGTCGCTTCGCGCTCGATCGGCTCGCCGCGCGGACCGAAGCCGCTGTAGCGGATGTGCGCCACCCGGGGCACCACGCCACGCAGGCCGGGGACCGACAGGCAGCCCTCCCAGCCCTCCTCCTCGGCGTCACCGAGGTGCACGATCTTCGGGTTGATCAGCACCGTCTGCGGCACCGACTCGGCATCGGGGTAGCGCGCGTTGTTCTCGAAGCCGAAGATCACCACCGCCAGATCGACACCGATCTGTGGCGCGGCCAACCCGGCCCCGTCGGCCGCGTGCATGGTGTCGAACAGGTCGGTGACCAGCGCGTCGAGCTCGCGCGTGTTGAAGGCCGTCACCGGTTGCGCGACCCGCCACAGCCGCGGGTCGCCCATCTTCAGAATTTCGCGCACGCTCATCAACGACTCCGTGGGGTCACAACCGCGATGATGAACCCATCGGCGCTGGCTCAATCGCCGTCGGCGTCAGAAAAGCCGATGCTGACTTGCAATGCCGGGGCCATTTCGCTTTCGGCGACGCGCTTGAGCGCGGCGAGTTGGGTGCTTGCCCCCTGCACATGGGCCGCGGTCGGCGGTCGGCGTGCGGCCCCCTGCAAGACCTTGAAAGCCGCATCGACGCGCCCGCTGGTGCGCACCAGCGCATCGGCCACCGTGTTGCGGCCCTTTCCGCGCAGGTAGCTCTCCAGCGGCACCAAGGCGGCTCCAGGGGACGGTACAGCGTCAGCGCTGAACACACCCAAGCGGCGCAGCGACTGCCATTGCGCACACCAGCTTGCCGCGCTGCCGGCAGACAGGGCGCGCGCGTAGACCGGGCGCTGGGCACTGGCGCTTTTCAGCGGCTTTTCGAGCTGCGCCCAGCGCAGCCGCTCGATTCCGCCGATCCACTGGTTGACGATCTCGCCCATCGCAGCGGCCGCCGCCGGCTCATCGTCCCAGTCGCGGTCGGCGGCCTGCCGGAAGGCAGCCGACAGCGCAGCCGCCTCGCGAGCGATGTCTGCCGCCACCTGCGCCGCATAGGCGCATGCCGTCGAGCCCGGTGGCAGCGGTTGTTGCCACAACAACCATTCGAGTGCAGGCAGGCCCTTGGCCGGCGTGCCCACGCGCTCCATCGCCAGGTCGTCGGCAGGGGCGGCCTCAATGGCTTTGGCGATCAGCGCGGGACGGGTCGGGTTGAAGTCGATCTGCCGCTGCGAGCGGCGCTCGATCAAGGGGCCGATCGCCACGGCCGACAGGCCATCCCAACTGAGCACGCTGGCACGCCAGGCGAGGCGCGCCGCGTCCAGGCGCTTTGCCACAGCGGCGGCAGGCGCATCGCACAGTGCCTGCACCGACACGGTCAGTGCAGCGCTGTGGGCCGAGAACTCAAGCGCTTGCGGCAGCGCCCAATGTCGGTAGACACCCTGCGCGAAATGCGTCGGGTTGTAGACCGGCACCGGCACTTTGGCCCAGTGGCTCTGTGCCTGTGCCGTGCCGACGGCGAACACGGCAACGATCATGGGCAGCAGCCGCCTCACAACGACTCCACGAATTTGACCAGGGCCGCACGCTGTTGCGCATTCATCTTGATGACCTTCCGTTGACTGTTCGCCGCTTCGCCACCATGCCACAGGATCGCCTCCATCACGCCGCGGGCCCGGCCATCGTGCAGCAGCTGAGTGTGCCCGTTGACCCCGTAGATGAGGCCGATGCCCCACAGCGGCGGTGTTTTCCATTGGCGGCCAGTGGCGCCGAAATCGGGGCGGCCATCGGCCAGGCCCGCTCCCATGTCGTGCAGCAGCAAATCGGTGTAGGGCCAGATCGTTTGCCCCTCCAGCGCGGTGCTGGTCAGGGCCGCAAAGGGGCCTTTGCCGGTGACATATGAGGGCCGGTGACACACCGAGCACTGCGCCTGCGCAAACAGCTTTTGCCCCTGCAGTGCCTGCGGGTCAGCGGGGTTGCGGTGCGCAGGCGGTGCCAGCACCGCCTGGTAAAAAATGACGTCACCGAGGGTCTTGTCGTCGATCTCCGGCGCCTGGCCCGCGTTGCCGTGCGGTGCGGCCAGACAATCGGCCTGCGTCGGCGTGCAGTTCTCGTTTGGGAAGTACGAGGAGGTGATGCCGATGTCGCCGCGAAACGCCGCTGCGGTCTGGTGCGCGACGCTCCCCGCATTGGCCTTCCAGCCGAAACGGCCGATCAAGGGTTGGCCCGCGAAGGCGTCCCAGACGCGGTTCGGCACGCCATGCACTGGCCCACCGTGAGCCGCCTGATCTGCCGCATTGCGCACGATCTCGGCTTCCGGAATGGCCTCGATCAGCCCCACCCCGATGAGCTGCGGTGCGATGCGCGGGCTCACCATCACGTCAAGGGCCATCGGTCCGTAGGCGAGCTTGCGAAAGCCGTAGACCGGCTGGCTCAGGGTGTAGGCAGTGCCATCGGCGTAGCGGCCGTACACCGGCTGATGGCGAATCGTCACCTCGCCTTCGGGTTGCACGCCCTGCACGGCTGCGTTGTCGAACTGGTCGCCATAGACCGGTTCGGGTTTGACGCCCAGCGTCGTATCGGCAGGGCCGGGAACCGACAAACGCATCAGCAGGGCCACCGGCTGCTCGGACTGCCCGTGCACGGAGGTTGGCGGCGGCGCGCCACGGCCATCGCGCACATGGCAGCCGCCGCAACTGCGTGCGATGAAATGCGGGCCGAGGCCGTCGCGCGCGGTGGTCGACGACGGCGCCTGGACCCAGTTGCGCCGCAAGAATGAGTTGCCGATGACGAAGCGCGTGCGCTCCTCATCGGTGGTGTTGGCTGCGGGAAAGGAAAACGCGTTCTGCCCATCGGCAAACACCGTGGTCTCGCCGCCCGGCTTGTCGCCCGGCGCCTCGCTGCTTGAATCGGACGACGCAGCAGCATGCAGGCCGATGGCCATCAAGCCCGATGCCAACACGCCCACAAGCCCAAATTTATTGACCAAGCTTGACTTCATTGCGGAAATTTAAGAATGATTCTTATTATCATGTATTCGAAGTCGACCTTGTCGACATCCTGGTCTGCGCACGGTCAGCAGTCCGGCTCCCTCTGTGGTCACGTCCGGGAAAACTTCACCATGAACAAACGCCAGTTCCTTCGCGCGGCGTCATCGACCGCACTGGTCGTCGGCGTTCCGTCACTGCGCGCTCAATCCATCGATGCGGCCGCGGTGGCACGCGACCACGCGACGCTGGCGCATGCGAATTACAGCGACACGCTGAGCAGCGCCGTTGAGCTGCAAAAGACCGTGCAAGCGCTGACTGCTCACCCGTCTCAGGCCACGCTGGACGGTGCCCGCACGGCCTGGCTGGCAGCGCGCGAGTGGTACGGCCAAACCGAGGCGTTTCGCTTCTACGGCGGCCCAATCGACGACGAGAAAGGCCCTGAAGGCCGGCTCAATTCATGGCCGATGGACGAGTCCTATGTCGACTATGTGAAGGGCAGCGCCACATCCGGGTTCATCAACGCCCGCAAGGTGCCCATCACCAAGACCGGCCTCGCGCGCTTGAACGAGCGCGGCGGCGAACAAAACATCGCCACCGGCTGGCATGCGATCGAGTTCTTGCTATGGGGCTCGGACTTCAACCCCGACGGGCCTGGCAACCGGCCATTCGAGGACTATGTCGACGGCCGAACACCGAACGCCGACCGGCGGCGCCTGTACCTGTCCACCGTGACCGAACTGTTGCTCGACGACCTGCGGTACCTGATCGCCGCCTGGGCGCCTACCAAGCACAACTACCGCGAGCGCTTCGAGCGTGGTGCGCTGGAATCGATCCGCAAGATCATCATCGGACTGGGCTCGATGTCGCGCGGCGAGCTGGCCGGACAACGCATGGAAGTGGCGCTGAATTCACAGGACCAGGAAGACGAACACTCCTGCTTCTCGGACAACACGCACCGCGACATCGTCAACAACGCGCTCGGCATCGAAAACGTCTGGCTAGGCCGTTATTTGAAGCTCGACGGCAGCACCTTGCAGGGCGCCTCGCTGCGCAATCTGGTGGCCGCAACAGACCCGACCGTGGCCGAACGCACGACGCAGCACATCACGGAGTCGGTGGCGGCGGCGCGCTTGATCCAAGCCCCGTTCGACCGCGAAATCATCGGCGCTCGCGACGCACCGGGACGGTTGCGCATTCAGAAAACAATCGACAGCCTGGTGGCGCAGTCGAAAGACCTGGCCGAGGCCGCAGCAGCACTGGGCATCATGCGGCTGACGCTGGGCAAAACAGGCTGACACGCACCTGCGCAGCAACCCACCACTGCCTCGATGCGTTGCCATCGGCTGTGAATCACAGCCGATCGAGAGGCGCTGCGGCCGGCGTTTTCGGCAGGTGCTGCGGCGTGCGGCGCCGATGGCTGAGCACCAACCCCGCCATCACCAAGCCCACAGCCGTGTGCGCCCAGCCCAGCGCCGGGCGCACGCTGTCGGGGGCGAAGTAGTACAGCAGATAGCCGGTGACGGCGAGCGAGCCGCTGGCAACGCAAAGCATCACCCCGGAGTTGCGCTGACCCGCCCAGCGGTGCCTGCTGGTCAATCGCCAGCCTTGCGGTACATGCGCTGCGGCCAGCGTGCCCTGCGAAAACAGCCACACGAACATCGCCATGCCGTGCAGGCGCATCAGCCAGGCCTCGGACGGATGCGGCAGCTCGCCGACGCCGGCTCCCACGCTGTAGTGCATCGCGAGCCAGCCCGCGCCGGTCAGGATCAACACCGCGCCGCTGACGTACAAAACGCGCCGCTGCCAGGGAACGAGTCGATGGTGGTGGCGGTGCATCGAAGGCGGTTGATCGAAAAAGTGGAGCGTGAGAGGTCGGCTCGAAAGCTCGATCACCAACCGACAGGTCATCAGGTGCTGAAGTAATCGAACGCTCGCCATTGTGCGTCTCGGCTCCGGCAAACGCGATCGGCGGTCAGCGCGCAGGCGAGTGCCACCTTGGTCAGTGCATCGGCATGCACGGCCGTTGACGCCTGCACGACCACCGTGTTCGGCGACCGTATGCAACGGCCGCTTCGTGCATCGACATGCGGGATCGCCGCAGCGGACGCGGTGTCGTCGATCGAAAGGTGCGCGTGGCAAGACGAGGCCAGCGCGCCATCGCGCAAGGATGCGACGGCCTTCACACCCTGGGCAAAGCGCAGATGCACCACATGCGCATGCGAGCCGAACGCCCGCATGTCGCCGCCCGCATTCACCAGACCGGCCTGCACGCCGCATGCACGCAAGGCTTCAACGGCGCAGTCGACCGCGTACCCCTTGGCGATACCGCCGAGATCAACCCACAGCGGTGCCAGCACACGCAGCGTGTCGTCGCCGATCCATTCGAGGCCCGACGCGAGGCTGCGGGCCTGCGGCGGCTGCACGGCATCGGGCTCGGGCAACAAGCCCAAAGCCACCAGCAACGGGGCGACTGCCACGTTGAACACACCGCCACTTTCCACTTCGAGATCGAGCGCGATGCGCAGCACATTCAAGGTGTCGGCGGACAGCTTCAGCAGCGCGCCGCTGGGCGCACGCGCCAGCGCGCGCACGTCGCTCGCGGCCTCATGAAAACTCATCGCGCGGTGGATGTCGGCGATGCGCGAAAACGCCGCATCGGTGACGCGTGTCAGCTCGCGCTCGTCATCCGTAAGGATCGTGATGTCGACCTGCGTTCCCAACAGAGGCTTGGCGCGACGGCGCCACAGCGGGCTCACAATTTGCCGTGGCGTTTCAACGCCGCGACCACTGCGACGATGCGCCGTACGCCATCGGTCAGGTGGGTGCTGCTCATCGTCGCGCCGCTGATGTTGGCGATGTCATCACTGACCCGCAGTGCAGATTCGGCGCCCTTGCCGATGAACTGCCGACGCCAGCCGATCAATCGCACCTCGTAGCCGTGGCTTTCGCGGTAGGTGAGGATTTCGACATTGCTGATCTTGCCGTCACTGGCGATGCCCACCGCATAGTCGATCAGCTCGAACTTGCCGATCACGCTGTCGAAGACGACGACGCCCAGCACGGTGTCGCCCTTCATCGCGGTCTGCACATGCCACGCCGCAGACCGCGCTGGCAGGCCCGAGGCGGCAGCAACGGCCTGCATCTCTTCGGGCGTCAGTTGTGCGGTGCTGTCCTTGAACTGCGTGGCTTCAGGAAAGCTGCGCTGGGCAGCCTGCTCAGGGGTGGCATACAAGCTGGCAAAGGCGCTGACGCCCACTGCCGCCCATGCTGGAGCCGCCAGCCAGTGGATACGACTCATCGGGAGCTCAGAACGAGTAGCCCACACCGAGGCTGAACCGGTCGTTGTCCTTGACCACGCGATGGCGCTGGTAATCGGCCTTGAAGACGATCGACGGCGAGATATTGAAGTTCACACCGACGGTGGCAATGCCCTCGGTTCGGTAGCGCTGGACGTCCACACCGTCGAAGTCTCGACCGGTGTTGATGATGTCGTAGCGCACGAACGGCGACAGCGTGTAGTCGTCGACCAGCCTGAACTTGTAGGCGGCTTGGGCATAGAAGCCATCGAACAGGCTGGGCACCAGCGTCGTGCCAGGGCCGAAGGTGGCGTTGAGCTTGCTGGCGCCGGTGATCGTGCCGCGCGCGTACAGCGCGGTCAAATCCCATGCCCCGGGGGTCCAGTTGGTGTGCACGTCCCACAAGGTGTAGCGCGCGCTGCGCGCCGCAAAGTCCGATTGTCCTTGACCCGTTTTGCCGGTGATCACGGCCGCGCCGACGCGCAAGCCAGGGATGCCGCGCCAATCGATCGCACCGAACACCGACAGGTTGCGCGCCTTCGCGAGCTGCCCTTCCTGGTGCACCGAGCGCAATGGCGATTCCACACCTTCAGAGGCCAACGGATCCCACTTCGTCAGGTCGGGGCCGGTGGACAGCCCGGCACTCCACGAGATGCCGTTGTCGTGCTCGCCGAAGGCCTGCAGCCCAATCTCACGCAGGGTCGACGGGATGATCGCGGTCTCGACCATCGGACGGAAATTTCCGTAGTAGGCCGTCGGCTCATGGTTCTGGTTGATGAGCCCGATCGGGATCAGAAACAGCCCGGCGCGCCCGCCGAAGGTGTTGTTGATCTTGTGCTCGACATACACCTGCTCGACGGCCACTTCGCCGTCGTCACCTGAGGACGTGACCGCGTGTTCGACTTCAAGCTCGCCAACCACCTTGGTCCTGTCGTCGAAGCGGTGCTGAAAGCCGATCACGAACCGGCCGACATCGGCCTGTGAATCCTTGCTTTCGCGCCGCGGGCGGGTGTAAGCGATTTCACCGTAGCCAGTCAGCCGTGTGGCCGACAAGCCATTGCCGCCGCTGGCAACGGCTGCCGTGGCCGCGGCCGTGGCTGCACTGGTGGCGGCGCTGGTCGCGGCGCTGGTTGCGGCGGTAGTGGCCGCCTTGGTTGAAGCGGCGATGGCAGCCGGTGTTTCGTCCTGCTTGACCTTGAGCTGCTGCAACTCGGCCTTCAGCCTGTCAATTTCCGCGGCGAGCGCATCGAGCTTTTTGACCAGATCGGCTTGCGTGGTTTGTGCGCGAGCGGGGCCGAAGACAAGGGTCAGACTCAATGCCAGGGCGCTGAGTGACAAGAGATGAAGGGCGCTTTTTTTCTGCACGGTAGGTTCCAAATGATGTGGTGATGGAGGATGAGCTGTGAAGATGCCGATGTGCGGTCGCGGGCAACACACGGCCCGGGCGGTTTGAACTCAGTCGGCGTAGCGCAAGGAGCCGAGGACACCGGCAGCTTCGCCTTCGGTGCCGGCAGCGAAGTACAGCGCGTTCGAGTCACCGAGGCTCACGCCATTGCCGAACACGAGGCCCCAGGTGCCATCGAGGCCGATGACATTGCCGGACTCGTCGCGCAGGTAGTCGATGAAGCGTCCAGTGGTCTGGTTGAATGCAGCGATCTTCCCGGCGCCGCCGAAATTGCCGATCAGCAGCGCGTTCGATAGCAAACCGAAGTGGGCAGGTGCCAGCGCCACGCCCCACGGCGCATTGAGACGACCGGCGTCGTCGTAGACCCTGACCGGCACGCCCGACAGCGTGTACTCGACGACCTTGCCACGATCAGGCATGCCGTCAGCGCGGTCTTCCGCATCCGCATCGAGCGAGTCTTCCTCGCTCGGCAAGGTCTTGCTGGCATCGATGATGAAACCACTCGCATCGCGCAGCACCTGGCTGATGCAATACATCACGAAGACGCGATTGCCGATCACCTGGATGTTGAACGGCACCGGCTCGCCGGGCCGCGCCGCATTCCCCTGTGACGGGTTGGCGGCGGCTAGCAGGTCGCCGGTCGCGAAGGGGTTGGCGAATCCCTGCGTCGGCACCAGATTCCACGCGCCGTCGAATTGCCGAATCTGCGGTGTGGTGCCGAAATCGGCAGCCCACAGCGTGTCCCAGGTGGCGGTGTTGACCGCCACACCGAACAGGGACATGCCGAGCGGCGTGCCGTCGTACACCCACTGCGCTGGACCATTGCGGCGCACCGTGGTGCCGCTGGCGGTGCGGTCGGTCCAGGCCGACAACTTGCCCGAATCGGTGACGAAGATGAAACGGGCCGAGCCGTTGAAGGTCACGCTGACGCCGTCGACGACGGCCGACTGCGTCGTCACCCGAAACAGGTTCGAGTTGATCGGCGCGCCGTTGAACGCCACACCGGTCGTCTTGCCGACGCTCCCGCTGGTGCTCAAAGCGTCGGCGCCAGGCACCCCCACTTCGGCCAGCGCGTCTTGAAAGAGCGTGCGCAGTGCGGGATCGGCAGACGCCGACACATCGCCGACGAACTCGTATGAAGCCCCGCCCGCACCGATCCAGAAATGCCCGCCAGCACCTGCCGGACGGATCGCGATGCCCCAGGCATTGACGAAACCCGGGATGGTGAACGGCGCACCGTATGAGGCCTTGCTGGCCACCAGATCGACACGCCGGTACGCGTTCCGTATGGCGAGCGGCGGCACGACCGTGTCGCCCTTTGACCCACCGCCGCAGGCCTGCAGCAACGGAACGCTGACCAGGCCACCGGCGGCTCGCACGCTCCACCTCACGAAATCTCTTCTTTTCATGTTGCCCTTTTCCTGCACGATGAAAGAACCGCTGCCCTTCCGATGATGAAACTATAAACGCAATAGCACTGATTCGTATTACCGATCACGTTTTTGGGGTGCCGTTCGACTGCCGCCTGCTTCAATCCATACTCGTGCCGCGCAAATCCCCTGAAACCCCGATGCCCGCCACCCCACTTCCCCGACTCACAGACGTGCTGTGCTTGGCCGGTGCCACCGCCTGCGGCAAGACGGCAGCGGCGCTCGCCATTGCGCAGGCGCTGGCCGACCAGCAGCCACCGCGCCGGGTCGAGGTCATCAGCGTCGATTCAGCGCTGGTCTACCGCGGCATGGACATCGGCACTGCCAAGCCCTCTGCCGCCGAGCGCGCAGCCATACCGCACCACCTGATCGACATCATCGAACCCAGCGAGGCCTACTCGGCTGCGCGCTTCGTGGGCGATGCGCAGCGGCTGATCGGCGAGATCCGCGCGCGCGGCCACCTGCCGTTGCTGGTCGGCGGCACGATGCTGTACTTCAAGGCGCTGTTCGAGGGCCTGGACGCGATGCCCGCGGCCGACCGCACGGTGCGCGCCGCGCTCGACGAGCAATGCGAACGCGAAGGGCTGCATGCGCTGTACCGCGAGCTCAAGCGCGTCGACCCGGTCACCGCGGCGCGCTTGCCGCCGGGCGACCGGCAGCGCATCCAGCGCGCGCTCGAAGTGCACCGCGTCAGCGGCCTGCCCTTGTCGTCATTCCATCAACAGAAGGCTGCGGTCGAGCCACCGCCGCTGATCTCGCTGGAGCCCGCCGACCGTGCCTGGCTGCACCAGCGCATCGAAGCGCGATTCGCGCAGATGCTCGATGCCGGGCTGGTCGACGAGGTGCATGCGCTGATGCAGCGCAGTGACCTGCACGCCGACCTGCCCTCGATGCGCTGCGTCGGCTACCGGCAGACCTGGGAGGCACTCGAAGCCGACGATCTGAGCGAGCTGCCCGAACGCGGCATCGCGGCGACACGGCAGCTGGCGAAGCGCCAACTGACCTGGCTGCGCAGCATGCCGCAGCGCACCGTGGTGGCCTGCAATGCGCCCGATGCGCAGGCGCAGGTGGTGGCCATCGCGTTACAGTTTGCCGACACGCTGTTTCCAGCGTCGGCCTGAGCGAACGGACTTCCGGTCTCAACGCGCTGGCGCCTTCCCGCTCGGCACCACAACCACGACCCTGACCACTGCGGTCGGGGTGCCAGACGTGCTCAGCGTCGACACCGCCACACGCAAGGCATCGGCGCCATGGCCGACGAGGTAGTCGCGCACGCTCGCGGCGCGCTCGGCCGCCAGCGCCGTGCCCTTGCTCGTTGGATCGCCAGGCGCTGCGACCGACCACGTGGCGCCCTGTGTCGCCCGGCTGCCGGCCAGCCGATCGAGCAAGGCCGCCAGCGGCGGCTTGACCACCGCGCGGGCCGGCTCGAAGCAAAAGCGCAGCGGCACTTCGGCGCGCAGGCTGCCATCGCGGTCGAGCGCCAGCACCACCGGCGTGCCGTCGAACAGCCCGGCCAGCCGCTCGCGCTCCTGCGCCAGCGTGGGCTTGGGCGCTTGAGCACTGCCCGTAGAGCGCGTGGACGGACCGGCGCAGGCGCCGAGCAGGACGACGAGGCCGATCGAGGCGATGCGGCCCACCCAGCGCAGGCATTGGGTGCGCAACTGGCGCTCACGTCCAGCCCCGACAGTCGATGGTTCACGGTTCATGCAAGTCACTCTATCGCGCAGGCTGCCGTGACCCGCATCGCGATAGCGACAAGGCGTAACAGCGCCGCGGCCGTTCCAGGGACATGCGAGCGCCGCTGCGCCAGCGACGATCGCTGCACCGACAATCGCGCCGCCCGCTCACCATGTCGTCCACCTCGCCAGCCCTGCCCTTGCTCGATGTCCGCGCGCTGACCAAACGGTACGGCGGCGAGCCGGTGTTCGCCAACGTCGACCTGCGGGTGCAGCGCGGCGAGTTCGTCGCGATCCTCGGTGAGTCGGGCGTCGGCAAATCGACGCTGCTGAACTGCATCGCTGGGCTCGACACGGTGCAGGCCGGCTCGGTGCAGATCGCAGGCACCGACATCACTGCGCTCGGTGAAGCGGCGCAGGCGCTGTTTCGCCGCGCGCACCTGGGCTTCGTGTTCCAGGCCTTCCATGTGCTGCCGCACCTGAGCGTCGCGCACAACGTCGGGCTGCCGCTGCTGCTGCAAAACCAACCCGATGCGGCGCGGGTGCACGAGGTGCTGGAGGCCGTCGGCATCGATGCGCTGGCCGCGCGGCTGCCGCAGACGCTGTCGGGCGGGCAGCTGCAGCGTGTGGCGATCGCCCGCGCGCTGGTGCACCGGCCGGCGCTGATCCTGGCCGACGAGCCGACCGGCAACCTCGACCCGGCCACCGCCGACAAGGTGATGGATCTGCTGTCAACCCAGGTGCGCCAGCACGGCGCGGCCTGCGTGCTGGTCACGCATTCACGCGCCGCAGCGGCGCGGGCCGATCGGGTGCTGACACTGACCGCCCACGGCATGGTGACACTCGACGGCCCGACAGCAGGCTGACGCCATGCTCTCTCTGCTGACACACCTGACCTGGCCCGAATGGCGGCACCACCCTTGGCGCCAGGCCGCAGCGCTGCTGGCGGTGACACTGGGCGTGGCGCTGGCGTTCTCGGTGCAGCTGATCAACCAGTCCGCGCTCGGCGAATTCAGCGCGGCAGTGCGCTCGATCAACGGCCAGCCGGATTTCGAATTGCGCGGCCAGCGCGGGGGGTTCGACGAGGCGCTGTACGCACGCGTCGCACAGCATCCCGACATCGCGCTGGCCAGCCCGGTGGTCGAGGTCGAGACGCAGGTGCTGACGAAAGACGATCAGGGCGTGGCGAAGCGGGTGCCGCTGCGCGTGCTGGGCATCGACGCGCTGGTCGCCGCGCCGATGTCGCCAGCGCTGTGGCCGATGCTGTCCAGCGCCGACAAAGCGAACGAGCCCGATCGCCTCAGCCTGTTCGACCCCGACGCCGTGGCCTTGAACGCATCAGCGCGGCTGCGGCTCGGTGCTGTCGACACCCTGCGGCTGCAGACACCAACCGGCATCGCTGCGCTGCGCGTGCACGGCAGCGTCGCCGCCAGCGGGCCACCGCTGGCGGTGATGGACATCGCTGGTGCGCAGGCCCAGTTCGGCATGCTGGGCCAGCTGAGCCGAATCGACGTGCGCCTGAAGCCGGGGGCTGACCGCGAGAAAGTTGTCGCCTCGCTGGCGCTGCAGGACTTCGCCGCGCAAGGCGTGCGCGCCACGACGCCGGACGACGCGGCCCAACGGGTGTCGAACGTGTCGCGCGCCTACCGCGTCAACCTGACGGTGCTGGCGCTGGTGGCGCTGTTCACCGGCGCCTTCCTGGTGTTCTCGATCCTGTCGCTGTCGGTCGCGCAACGGCAGCCGCAGTTTGCACTGCTCGGCGTGCTGGGCCTCGGTGCAGCGCAGCGGCTGCGGCTGGTGCTGGCCGAATCGGCGCTGCTCGGTGTGGCGGGCAGCGTGTTGGGGCTGGCACTCGGCACCGGCCTGGCCGCGGCCGCCTTGCGCTTGCTGGCGGGCGACCTCGGTGGTGGCTACTTTCCTGGCGTCGCACCGACGCTGCATTTCAGCCTGCCGGCCGCGCTGGCGTATGGCGCGCTTGGCGTGGCGGCGGCGCTGGTCGGCGGCTGGTTGCCGGCACGCGAGGCGCAGCGGCTGGCGCCGGCACAGGCGCTGAAGGGTCTGGGGGACGACGCAACAGAAGACAAAGCGCGGTGGCTCGGGCCGGTGTTGATCGCCGCCGCCCTCGCGCTGCTGTGGGTGCCACCGGTCTTCGACATGCCGCTCGCGGCCTACCTCTCGGTCGCGCTGCTGCTGCTGGGCGGCATCGTCTGCGTGCCAGGAGGTGTCGGCCTGCTGCTGCGCGCGATCGCGCCGCCACAGCAGGCGCTCGCACTGCTGGCCGTCGAGCGCGCACGACACCAGCGCCGCACCGCCACCGTCGCGGTGGCCGGCGTGGTCGCGAGCTTGGCACTCTCAGTCGCGCTGACGGTGATGGTGGCCAGCTTTCGCGACTCGATCACCCGCTGGCTCGACACCGTGCTGCCGGCCGACCTGTATGCGCGCGCCGGCGCCTCGACTGGCGGCAGCGACCTGATCACGCTGGCGCCCGGCTGGGTGGCGGACGCCGCCCGCGTCGACGGCGTCGCGCGCATCGAGACGCTGCGGGTGTCGTCGGTGCAGATCGATCCGGCGCAGCCGGCGGTGGCGCTGATCGCGCGGCCGCTGGTCGATGCGGCGCGCTCGCTGCCGCTGGTCGGCGAGCTGGCCGCGCTGCCCGCGGGTGAGACGGCGGCTTACGTCAGCGAGGCGATGGTGACGCTGTACGGCGCAGCGTCCGGCACGCGGCTGTCGCTGCCCTTGCCTACCGGTGAAAAAGCAACTGTGTTCGTGCGCGGCGTGTGGCGCGACTATGCACGCCAGCACGGCGCGGTCGTGCTGGCGACCGACGACTGGCAACGGCTCACCGGCGACACCCGCATCAACGACCTGGCGCTGTGGCTGCAACCTGGCGCGGACGCGATGGCCGTGCAGCGGCAGCTGCGTGCGTTAGCAGCGCGACACGGCATGGACGGCGAGCTGATCGAGTTCGCATCGGCCGGCGAGATTCGCGCGATCTCGCTGCGCATCTTCGACCGCAGTTTCGCCGTCACCTACTGGCTGCAAGGCGTAGCGATCGCGATCGGTCTGTTCGGCATCGCGGCCAGTTTTTCAGCCCAGGTGCTGGCGCGCCGCAAGGAATTCGGCCTGCTTGCGCATCTGGGGCTGACGCGGCGCCAGGTACTCACCGTGGTGACCGCTGAGGGCGCGGTGTGGACCGCCGCCGGTGCGCTGCTCGGCTTGGCGCTCGGCATCGCGGTCAGCGTGGTGCTGGTGAAGGTCGTCAACCCGCAGAGCTTCCACTGGACGATGGACCTGCTGTTGCCCTGGGCCCGATTGGCTGCGCTGTGCGCGGCGGTGATCGCCGCGGGCACGCTGACGGCCGGCCTCGCCGCACGCCGCGCTGCGGGCCGCGACATGGCGCTGGCGGTGAAGGAAGATTGGTGAGGGGGTGAGATGTGTTCGTTAGCGCTGTGGTGGGCCGCTGTATTGCGCTCGTGTCCCCCGGGCCTGAAAAGACAGGCCCTCCTCCTTTACCTCGCTCCACACAGCGGCCCACCGCAGCGCTTCAACAACCACGGAGGCGTTCTGGGGTTTGGAATGCCTTGGTGTGCGACGGCAGCACCGCCAACACGACCTTCCGCCGCGCCACGTTCACAACGCAGCTGGCTTCAAGGCGGTGCGGTGAAGAGCTTCGCAGCTCGGCCCTTCAGTTCGAGCAGCTCGCTCGGTGTCACCGAGTACTTGCCGGTCAGCACATCGACATCGACACGGAACTCGATCTCCTTGCCGCGGTGCGACAGCATGCCCGAGGTGAACTCGTAGTCTTTGTCGTCGGCGGGCAGGCCCTGCAGGTCGATGTCGTGATCGTCGTACTGGATCGAACGAATTTCGCCACTGGCCAGGTCCAGCGTTCCAGTGGACTTGATGATCGACTCGGTCAATTCATCGAACAGCGTGATCGGCACCATCAGATTCAAGTCGGCTCTCCCAGCACATGACACTTCGCCTGCCGCAAGGTCCTGTCTGGCCTGACAGCCTCGCGAGGCGCGGGCACGATTGTCGTCGCTTCGACGTCGGTGCGGCCGTGCAGGTCGGCAGGCCAACAACTGCAGGTACGCTTGCACCCGATGACTCCTCTCACCTACACCCTGAAAGCGCCGGTCTACGGCGAATTGCTGATCAAGAAAAGCCGGTTTCTCACCTGCGTGCAACCCGTGGCGGGCCGCGCCGAGGCCCTGAAAATCGTGGCCGATCTGTGGGCCTTGCACCCGGAAGCGAGGCATGTCTGCTGGGCCCTGATGGCGGGCGGCGAGTCAGCGGCGGTCGATGACGGTGAACCCGGCGGCACCGCCGGCCGCCCGATGATGGAGGTGCTGCGCCATCAAGGGCTGGAAGGCGTGCTCGCCACGGTGGTGCGCTACTTCGGCGGCATCAAGCTGGGCGCAGGCGGCCTGGTTCGTGCCTACAACGGGGCGGTCGCGCAGGCGCTGATCGGTGCCGAGAAGGTGCCGCTGCTGCGGCGCAAAACCCTGCAGTGCAGCGTGCCCTATTCCATGGAAGGACTGCTGCGCCGCGAGATCCAGACGGCCGGCCACACGCTGCAGGACATCGGGCATGGTGACAACGTTGAAATGGCCATCAGCGTGGCCGAGTCGCTTGCTGCCGACTTCGTGCATCGCATCAACGACCTCAGCCAGGGGCAGGCGCGGTGGGGATCGGCGGAAAGCCCCTCAGCAACAGCGCCGACCTGACGAAAGCCCCGGTGCCTGCGGGTGCGTCGATGCGGGCCGCCAGCTCACACCGTGAAAGGGGTTTGCGCCAGGAAACGGGTCGCATCGCCCAGAACGAACAGGTTCGGTGACTGACTGGCCGGCAGCGCGGCCCGGATGCGCGCGTGGAATTTTCCGTAGGTGCCGCTGTAGACGCCGTGATTCCACACTTTCAACAGCTGCTCGGTGAACGCGCCGTTGTGCTCGCCGTCCATCGAGGTCTGGTTGTCCTGGCAGCCCGAAATCAAGATCACCGACGCAGCAAATTTGGCCACCACCGTGGCAGCCTGCCCCGCGCCGCCCACCTGCGACAGCGCGGCATCGGGGTCGACGATGCGCCCGCCGGCGGCCGTCACGACATCCTTCTGAAGCTGGTCGTAGAAATCCTGGTGAGCGTCATAGACGCGCCTCGCCACCGCATCAGGCATGGCCTTGCTGCGAAAGCCCGCCGGTATGGGCGGCGGCAGCGCACGCGTGACGGTGCCGCTGTGGCAGCTGTCGGACAGCACCAAAATGCGCACGCCTCTGGCGAACTTGCTGAGCTCGAAGTACAGCTCGTCGTCGATCAACTGCCCGTCAAACAGGCACCAGGTTTCGTCCTTGCGATCGGCTTCTTCGTTGTCGATGTCGCGCACCTGGCCGCCGTGCCCCGAATAGCTGAGAAAGAAAAGGTCGTCGCCCTTCAGCGCCTTTGCCGCGCTGCGCAGGGCCGCCAGCACGTGGGCCCGCGTTGCTTTCTTGGTCAGCAGCGTGGTGGTTTTCATGCCTTTGGATCTGGCGATGGCCGCCATGTCGTGCGCGTCTGCCTCGCACGCGGCCAGCGGGCCGTCCCATCCCGCGTAGGCCGCGGCACTGACGGCGTTCAGGCCGATGTTCAAGGCCATCGCCTTGGTTTGGGTCGGCTTTGGGAGCTTGGTCGTTGTCATTCGGGAGTCCTCCTTGGGGGCCATCGTGGCCATAGCATGTCAGCAGCGCGGACTGTCGGTGGCACCCACCGGCAAGGCAATCCCTAAGGCAACGCGCTACAACCTGCGGGCGCCAGTTGATGCGCCTCGTCGGCTGAGACCCGTCACAGCAACGGCCGCAGCGCGCTGACCAGCACGGGAATGAGGAACGCCGTGGCCACGCTGTTCAGCGCCAGCGCCAGCGCGGCAAAGGCGCCGTTGACGGTGCCGACCTGCAGTGCGCGCGCGGTGCCGGCGGCGTGCGCCGCGATACCGACTGCGAAGCCGCGCACTGCGGGGTCTTCGATGCGCAGCAGGTTCAGCAAAGGCCGCGCCATCATGGCGCCGCTGATGCCGGTGACCGCGACCGCCATCGCTGCGAGCGCTGGCACACCGCCGATCCGCTCGGCCATGCTCATCGCGATCGGCAAGGTGGATGACTTCGGCGCCAGCGACATCAGCGTGGTGTGCGATGCGCCGAGCACGCGGCCGATGGCCAATGCAGACACGATCGCTACCGTTGAGCCGACGACGACCGCCACGCCGATCGGCAGCCACATGGACTTCAAGCGTTCGAGCTGCGCGTACAGCGGGACAGCCAGCGCCACCGTGGCCGGTCCGATCAGAAAGTGCACGAACTTCGCGCCCTCGAAATAGACCGGGTACGGGGTGGCGGTGAAGTGCAGCACGCCGACCAGCCCTGCCACCGACAGCAGGATCGGATTGACCAGCGAGTGACCGCCGCTGCGCGTGTACAGCCACAGAGCGGCCAGGTAAACGAGCACGGTCACCGTCAGCCACAGCAGCGGCGAACTCGACAGAAACACCCAGACCCGGAACAACCCGACATCGGCCATCGGCTACTCCCGGTCGCGGGGCGCGCCCGTCAGGCGCAGCATCCAGCGCAGCGTCAGGGCCGTGGCGACCATCGTCAGCGCCGTGCCCCCGATGCACGCAGCCATGAACGGCAGCCACTCCCGCGCGATGCGGTCGAAGTACATCATCACGCCGGTAACGGCCGGGATGAACAACAGCATCAGTTGGCGCAACAGCGCGTTCGCCGCGTCACGCACCGCATCAGGCAACTCACCGCGCAGCAGCAGGCCGACGAACAGCAGCAGCATGCCGACCAGCGGCCCCGGCACAGGCAGCGCAAGCGCTTGCACCGCAACCTCTCCGATCAACTGGCAGACGAGCAGCAGGGCAAATCCGTGGACCATGGTGAGGTTCGAGGCTGAGCGGGTGGCGTTGGTCGGTGCGCCGTCACTTCATCGGGAGGGCTGCGCTCCGGTCCACGGCGACCGCGGTGACGGCATTCTGCGGCGAGCCATCGATCAACCGGTCCGAATAGGTCAGGTAGATCAGCGCATGGCGCTTGCTGTCGACCATGCGAACGATGCGCAGTTTCTTGAAGACGAGGCTGATGCGCTCGTTGAAGATCTCTTCCTGTTCGGGCAGGGCCTTCGGGATCGAAATCGGGCCGACCTGTCGGCAGGCGATCGAGGCCTCTGACTTGTCCTCGGCCAGGCCGAGCGCGCCCTTGACGCCACCGGTCTTGGCACGCGACACGTAGCAGGTCACGCCTTTCACGCCCGGGTCATCGTAGGCCTCGACCACGATCTTGTGGTCAGGCCCGATCAGCACGAAGGCGGTATCCACCGCGCCTATGGATTCGGCATGTGCTGCGATAGGCGGTGCAGTACAAGCGGCCAGCAAAAGCGTGAGCAGGAGGCGTTGCATATGGGGGTTCCTTTGATGGAATTGTCGGCGGTAACGAGGCCGCCGTCGCCGCTGCCCGCGCACCATTCAGAACTGCAGAAAGGTGACGCCCACGCCCAGGCTGGTCTGGCGGAAGTTGTAGTCGGTCAGCGTCTCGCCGTAGCCGCTGAAGGCCTGCACGAACCAGCGCAAGCCGTTCGGGTGGTCGTCGAAGATCGGGTACGACCACTCGGCTTGCACGGCGCCGTATTTGGTGTTCTGCAGCGTGCTGCGGTACAGCAGCGAGGCTGTGTGCAGCCCGTGCGACCAGTTCAACTGGAACTCCGCACGGCCGCGGTAGCTGACCAGGTCGGGGTTGTTGTCGGTGTGGCCTGACTCCTTCAGGCGCTGGTTGACCTTGGCCGTCAGCGACCAGTCGCCCCGCTCGACGCCGGCGCCGAGGTAGACGCGGTTCCAGCTGCGCGAGAGCGGGTCGGACTGCCCGTTCGACTGGTGCGCAATGCCCAGATGGGTGTAGCGCCAGCGCCAGCCGAAAGGCAGCTCGCGCAGGCCCTGCGGTGTGGGCAGCACATAGATCGCTTCGGGCTGGTAGTCGATGTTGCGGAAGGGCTTGGAACCGGCACCGGTGTAGACCTGCCACATCGCCTGCTGCGTGAACGCGACCCACACGTCGCCACCGATCAACGGCACATCCTGTGCGACCTTGGTGCGCAGCGAGAACTGGAACTTGACTTCTTCGTGGCGGTAGTCGGGCTTGGACACGGCCGCCTGCGTCGGCGACCGCGGCGAGCGGTTGATGCGGGTGGAGTGATGGAACGGCATCACGTAGTTGGGCTGGTAGCCGACGACGTTGAAGATGCCGCGCTTGTCCGAGGGCTCCAGCTCCCAGTACCTGGACAGGTTGCCGGTGTCAGGCCGCGGGCTGGCGCTGTGGGTCAGCGGTGCATCCTTTGGCACCAGCCGCGAGGTGGTCGGCACCGCGGCAGCTCCGGTAGCGGATTGCTCGGCCACAGGCTCGGTTGGTGCGGGCGCGCGGCCGACGAGTTTGTCATAGCAGATCAGGCGGTCGGCCGCTGCGCCGATCGCGGCGCAGTGCTCGATCGTGGGCGGCACGCTGGTTGGTGGAACGGCCTGGCTGGCGGTTTGCGCTGTGGCGACCGTGGCGAAAGCGGGCAAGCAGGCAGCGATGAGCGCGAGTGGGTGGTGCGGGAAGCGTCGGTCTGGTCGCATGGGCGAGGGATGAGGAAGGGAGGTGAAAAACCAGAAACGATGCTAGAGGCGGCGCGCGTTGCGCGGCCCAGCAGCCTGTCAGAGCGAGGCCTGCCGGCGTGTAGGCGCACACCGCATCCGCACTTTCACAGCGAGGCAATCAGCCCACCATCGACGTACAGCATCTGACCAT
>JANMXL010000134.1:0-15812 GCA_031380885.1 Burkholderiales bacterium
AGGCCCGTGCTGCTGGCGGCTCAATCGGTGCGCGTTCAACCTGCATCGGCGCTGCCTTGAATCGTTGCTCTGCCTGCCACATGTCATAGGCGTTTTGCTCCGCCAGCCACAGGCGTGCTTCGCCGCCACGGTCAACACCTAACCATGCTTCGATGCGCAAGGCCATTTCAGGCGAGATAGCGGCGCGGCCGTTCAACACCCGAGACAAGGCCACGCGCGACACCCCGAGTTGCTGCGCAGCTTGCGTGACGGACAGGTGAAGCGCTGGCAACACGTCATCGCGCAGCGTCAGGCCGGGGTGGGGTGGGTTGAACATGCGTGCCATGGTTGTTGCTCCTGCCTCAGTGGTAGTCCTGATAGTCCACCAGGACGGCATCAGTGCCGTCGAATGTGAAGGTCATGCGCCAATTGCCACTGACCCACACGGAAAAATGTCCCTTCAAGTCGCGGCCCTTCAATGGGTGCAGGCCCCATCCCGGCAGGTTCATGTCCTGCGCCTTCGTCGCAGCATTCAAACGACGCAGCATCGCTGCCAGTCGCTGCGCGTGGACAGCCTGAATACCGGCCATGCTGCCCCGCTCGAAGAACGCTTTCAGGCCCTTGTGTCGGAACGACTTAATCACGACAGAGTGTATCGCATAGAGATACGACTATCAATGCCCATCAACGGGCAGCTACCACGCGCAGCACTCCCGATGCCGTGGCTGTTGCATCGAACGGCACCCCCGCGTGTTCCAGAATCCACGCCTCGATGCGTTCGTGATGCACGCGCAGCAGTTCGAGCGGGCGCACTTTGTAGTGCTTCTCTGCGGTCGCGCTGGGCTTGTGGCCTTGAATCTGTGCCACTACACCGGCCGGGACTTCCAGCCACTCCGTCAGGCTGGCGAAGGAGCGGCGCAGGCCGTGCAGCGTCAGACCTTGCAGGCCCGCCGCGACGCAGGCCCGTGTGTGCGGGTTGTTCGGCTCGGTCAGGCAGCCGCTGGCGCTGGTCGGGCTTGAAAACACCCATTCGTTGCGACGTGGCAGGGCGGCCAGCAAGTGCAGCACGTACGGCGTGGCCGGGATGATGCGCAGCCCCTCCACCTTGTCGCGGATGGTCAGGCCCTTCCATTGCGTGTCGAGGTCTTCCCAGCGCATCGCCAGCACCTCGCCGGGTCGGGCACCCGTCAGCAGCATGACTTGCAGCACGGCGGCAATGGTCGCGTTTTGAATCTGGCGAACGTGGGTGAACCACGCGGCCAACTGTTCGCGCTGCAACACGTCCGACTTCGTGGCGGGCTTGCCCAACGATTCGCGCGCCTTGCGGGTCTTGCCTGGGTTTTTGCCGGGCAGCAGCGATGCGTAGGCCGGCTGCTCGCTGCACCAAGTCAGGAACACCGTCAGCAGTCGCCACGCCAGCCGTGCCGATGATGGCCGGGATTGCCCCTCCTTTGCGGCCCACGCCTCGATGGTGACGGCGTCCAGGTCGCGCAAGGCCGTCGGCATCAATGCAGCCAGCGGGCCGGGCTGGGTCAGCGTCTTTCCTCCGCCACGACGGCCCGACGGAAGCCCGCCCGGCTTGGCCTTGTCGATGTGGTCGCGGTGGTGAAGGTCGCCCCAGTGCGGGCGGCGCTCGTCGATGTAGGCGGCCCATGCCTCGCCGACAGTGGTGGCGTGGCGCTTCGCATCGTCGCGCTTGGCGGTCGCGGCAGCCAGCTTCTCGCGTTCCAGTTCGCGCGGGTCGGTGCCCACATCGAGCAGCGAGCGCAGGCGGTTTGCCTCTACCCGCGCGTCAGGAATCGCCCAGGTGCGCACGTCGCCGATGGTGTGTCGAATGGTTTGCCGGTTCAGCTTGCCCTCGAACACGTAGGACTTTGCACCCGCCGCAGTGACTCGAACCCGCAGGCCAGGGGAGTTGGCGTCGCGCAGGAATGCCTGCGTTTTGCCTGTCGGGCAGGTCAGGGATTCAATCAATCCGGCCGTCAGTTCGTGCCGGTCGGCAAGTTGAATTGCCGCGTCCTTTTTTCGCCTAGCCATGTCGCCTCCCGTCTCATGTAGCCACCATGTAGCCAGAAACGCCCCATTTAGGCGCATTTCAATCAACGGTCAGGCTGGATATTTGTCCAGTGACATTGGCGTAAAGTGTTGATTTACATAGAGTCTAGCGACTGGCATCAACAAAGGCAAACAATATAAAGTCAGGATTGTGATTCCTGTTGTCGTGGGTTCGAGCCCCATCAGCCACCCCATATAAATCAAGCACTTAGCCTCACTCACCAGGTGAGGCTTTGTTGTTTCTGGGGCTCATATAGCCACCATGTGGCGATCAGTGCAGGGTTTTTATACCGTCTGCTGGCGTCGCGCCCGATGGTTCGAACGCGCGAACCGGAACTGTTCGGTTATTCGCTATCGCCCCGGGGGGTGCTGCCGTCCTGCGCTCGCGTGCGTGCAGTTGGCCGCAAAACCAGGCAGCGCAGCCGCCGCAAGCGGTTGCTGTCAGCAGGTGTGGCCGAACTGGCCAGAGTACCTGGCGCTCGGAGGCTTACTTCAGCGCTTCCAGTTCCCAGATGACATGCGAGTACTGGCCGGCTGCAGCCCACATCCGGCGTTTGAGGCCGACCAGCCTGCTGCGCGCCTGTCCGACGTAGAGCGTCTTCGCCGCAGGCCGTGCCAGCTCCACCCTGCGGGCCGCAAAGTCGCCGCGAAATCCGTACATCGAGGCAATGCGAGACGGCCTGGCGAAGTAAAGGTGAGAGCGGATGGTCATCACATTGACATGCGTCGGGTCGACGAAAGCGTCTTCGTGGGGAAATGCCGGTGTGCTTGCATAGAGAAGGCCCCCCGGTTTCAGGACCCGCCACACCTCATTCATCAGTTCGATGAATGGGAAGCGTGTCCCCTGAAAATCTGAAGTGGGAAACACGCGCGGCACGTGCTCGAAGAAGTCGTACGCCGAGACGGAGTCGAAGTGGTCGTCCGGAAATGGAATCGGTTGCAGCGACAGATTGCTGGCCACGATGCCCGGCCGGTCGCCCGAGACGGAGATGTCCACGCCAAAAAGCGCATCACGTCCGTATGGGTTGCGAGGGTTGTTGCCGCAACCGAGGTCAAGGTGTCTGCTGGTCATGTTCAGGGTAGGTAGGAGTAAAGGGCCAAAGGCGATCGACTTGTCTGCCTGATGTCAGACGCCGTTGCTGGTGAATCCGGACTTCTCGATCAGTGGCACGGCCAAGCGCTCGATGGCATGCGCCAGTGTGCCGTCTGTCTGTGTCATCTCGAGTGGAAAATCTTCTGCAACCAACCCCAGGTTGCGCATGCTGGTCATCGCTTTCGGTCGAAACCAGAACATCGTTCCGGCGAAGAACGGCGCTGATGTCGCGAGGCTGCCGATGTCACTCTGCGCGGTCACCGCATCGATGGCCCGGCTGTTGGTGGCGCGGTGCAGCGGATTGCCCGGGTGTATGGCGAGCGCCTGCGGCCCGATGAGGCCGAGCCGCGGGTCGTTGCGAAACCGCGAGAGCAGCGTGGTGACGCTTTCAGTCGAGCCCAACAGTGCCAGCAGGACCTGATCCAGCCACGCGTCACCGCTGTGCATGTGCGGGCTGCGTTTGCTGTGAAGCTTGCAGACGACGTCGTAGCGGTTGAACACGCCCATCTCCAACAGCCGCAGGAAGGGGAGCACGTCGCGGCCGCGGTTCGCGCCCGGCAGAAAGCGCACTGAGGGATGCTCGCGGGCCACACGTTCCAAGGCCCGGGTGCATGCGAACTCTGGGACGGTGACGTAGAGATCCCAGGGCTCCGGGATCGATTGCAGCGCCAGGTGCAGCCTGGGCCACAGGTCGGGGTAGAACAGATGCAGGCACACGGCCACCCGCGCGGTACCCTGCGGCAGGGCGCCTTCGTGCCCGATGCGCGGGATGCCCTGCCATCGCTCGGGAAAGCTGTCGGGCTTGAGCAAGCGCGACAGGGCATCGATGGCGCTGCAGGTGCCGTTCGCCTGCGCCGTGCTGGCCAGTGCGGTCAGCAAGTCGGCATCGATCAAGGGGTGGGCGGGCAGGGAGGCCGACGGCAAATCGACCCATGCATCGGGCAGCTGCCACGGGTACGCCGCCGCTTGGCCTTGGCTCTGGTAGCCGAGTCCCGCTGCGGCGCAGGCGAGTTCGAGCTGAAGCAGTTGCGTGCAGGCACTCGTGCCCAGTCTCAGCACGCGGCCGATGGCGTGGCATTGGCCGCGCAGAAAGCGCCGGGCAGCGATGGCCGCAGTCGGAGCCCGCGCGCGCTCGAACGCGAGCAGAAGCCGGGCTGATTCAATGCCCAGCGACGGCAGCGATGCCCGCACGGGCGGCCTCTGGCGGTCCATGGCCGATGCGACGCCCTAGGCTGCCTTGCGCGAGAGCAGCGCGCCCAGCACCTGCCGCCATGCCGATTCCTCGAAGCGGTAGATCAAGGCCGCGTAAGTCGCAGCGCCGACGGTGAGCAGCACCACGAAGCTCAGCACGGGGGTGGGGTCGAGTGCCGTCTGCGCCGCCACGATCGCGACGCACATCAGCAGCGCGAACAAGGCAGGTTTCGCCAGGGTCATCAGGAATTCGCCGAGCGGCATCTCGGCGCAGCGCAGTGCGACGACCAGGGTGGTGAGCCCGACGACCGAGTTGGCCACCGCGTAGCCGATGGCCACCGCTTTCAAGCCATGCGGAATCAGCGCCAGCACCACGGCGAAGTACAGCAGTGCACCGGCGACGCTGAGCTTGAAGACGGTCTTGGTCCGGCCGAGTGCAATCATCAGCGGCCCCGAGACATTGCCGACGCTCTGGATGATGAAAGAGATGGCCATGATGCGTATCAGCACGACGAGGCCGGTCCAGTTGGGGCCGAAGACGTGCAGCACGAATTCATCGGCCAGCACCACCAGGCCAGAGTACAGCGGAAACACCAGCAACGCGGTCCACGAGGTGGCCTTCAGCACGGCACTGCGCACCTTGTCGAGGTCGTTCTGCACCTTGGCCAGCAGCGGGAAGATCACGCGCGAAATGGTGCTGGAAATCAGGTGCATCGGCGAATAGAGGATGGTTTGTGCCATGCCGTACTCGCCCAGGTCCTTGGCCGACAGTGCGCGGCCGATGATGATGATGTCGAGCGTGTTGCGCAGGTAGCCGGTGATCCCGGAGCCCAGCAGGTGCACACCGTGCAGCAGCACGTCGCTTGCCGAGGCCAGCTGAAACTGCAGCGTGGGCAGCCACTTGGCGTAAAAGACCAGCAGGCACCAGATGCACAGGTTGCCGATGATGGGCTGGAACACCAGGCCCCAGATGCCGAACCCCGCGGTGACCAGCCCGATGGTGGCCACGGCACCCGCCAAGCTGCCCACGCCTTGAGAGATCGCAATCTCCCGGTAGGCCAGGCGCTGCTGGAGGATGGCCATCGGCACCGGGGTCATGAAATTGAGCAACAGGCCCACGGCGGCGACGCGCAGGTAGGGCTCGATCGCCGGCTTCTGGTAGAACCAGCTGGCCACCGGCGTCAGCACGACCATCGCGATCGACAGCACCGCACCGATGGCTGCGCTGACCCAGAAGCAGGTGCTGAGCGTCACCGCCGAATTTTTCTGTGTGCGGACCAGGCCCGCCGAGATGCCGATGTCGCCGATCGCCTGCGCCAGGCCCACGACCAGCATGACCAGCGAGAACACGCCGATGTCGGCGGGCAGCAACCGGCCTGCCACATAGAAGGTGGTCAGCAGCGAAAAGACTTGGCGAAAACCCAGTGCCAGGCTGGTGAAATAAGCGCCGCGGATACCGGCGTCTGCCAGGCTCATGGGATGGTGCTCAAGGTGGCGACAAGGTTCGTGTCCAGGGATTTCAGCCGGCGGTGTGTGCCGCGGCCGTGCCGCCAGCGTAGAGCGCTTCAACCTCGGCTCCCTTGCGGGCGTACACCCCTCCGCTGAACCGGAAGGTGCCGAAGAAGTGCGCGAAGACGGCGCGATCGATGTCGACGCCCGGCCCCCAGAACGGATACGTGTCCACCGGCAGCACCAAGCTGTCGGGCGCATTGGCGGCGAAGAAGTTGGAGGTGACCTGCTCTGACCCCCAGCGGTGCCATTTGTCCTTGCCGATCAGCGCTTCCATGCGTTGCGAAAAGTCGCGGATCCGGCCAACGTTCAGATACCCCGGGGCGAAGCCGGTGAAGCCGGCGCAGCCGCGCACGTAGAGAAGCTGCCCTGTCGTGTCGAGCGACTCCAACGCGCACTCCGCCAGGCTTTGCACATGGTCATCACGCCGCGCCTGGGCATAGCGGCTGGCCTGTTGCAGCGGGATGGCTGCTCGGCCGCTGCTGGTGCCCAGGGTGAAGCTGCGGTGCTGCGCGATGCAGTCCAACACCTCGGTCGGTCGGGCCAGTGTCAGTGTGTCGGAATCGAGCTGCACTGCGTAGTGCTCGCGGTTCTGTGCCGCCAGCGTCAGCAGCCGCTCCCAGCAGCCGCCCTTGGGCAGGCCGTCGGTCGCAACCGCGCGGCGCTCGATGAAGCTCACTGCCCCCAGCTGTTTGACCAACACGTCACGGTCTTCGGGGGTCAGCCCGTCGTCAACCACCACAAAGCCGCGCGGTGTGACGTGGCGCGCGAAGGACTTGGCCGCCAGCAGGAACATCGTCATGTCGGGGTGATAGACCTGACTGACGACGACCACCGGACTGGCCGGGTCGCAGACCACCGGCGCGCTGTCGTAGATGCCTCGGCAACGCAGCTCCAGCCAGGCCTTGCCTGCACGCTTCTTGACGCCACTCCACATGCTGCTGTCCTCTGTGTTTCTGATGGCGGTGGCTGGGTTGCCTGCAGCGGTGTTGCTCAGTCGACCCGGTAGTCGGGCGCGTGAACCCGCAGCCAGTGCTCGAGCATGATCAGGATCCACACCATCTCACCGTAATAGCCGGCGTGTTCTGCCAGGCGCTGATCAAGCAGTTCGCGCAGGAACGCCGGCTCGACGATGCCCCGCCCTGCGAGCGTGCCCAGCGCGTCTTGCGCCAGTCGGCGCAGGCCGTCATGGCGCAGGGCCCACACACCGAACGGCAGGCCGAACCCCTGCTTCTTCTTGGTGAGGATGGCGTCGGGCAGGAAGCCGCGCAGCGCCTCCTTGAAGAACCAGCGCAGTTTCAGGCCCCGCAATTTGTAGGCAACGGGCAGGGCGGTCGAGAAGTCGACGAGGCCGGTGTCGAGCATCGGAAAGCCGACGTCCAGCCCGGCCAGCCGGCTGGTGCCGCAGACCTTGGGCAGGTCGTTCTCGGCCAGCGTGTAGCGCCAGTCGAAGGCCAACTGCCGGTTGAGCAGGCTGTCGGTTCGCGCCGCCGACCACACCGCCTGCTGCTCGCGCAGCGTGAGCGCAGGGTCTAGCTGGTGCCTGAAGGCGGGGCTGAGCACGCGCTCCACGCCCAGGCGCAGCAGCAGGTTGTAGCTTTCCATGCGGGCCGGCATCGGCTGCCGCGCCTGCTCGACATAGCTCCAGGCCTTGCGCAGCAGCGGCAGCCCGCGCACGCTGCTGGACAGCGGCTCGATCAGTCCGCCGCGCAGTGGTGCCGGCACCTGGGCGTACCAGTTGAACACGCGCTGCTTGGCGTACCGGGTGTTGCCGCCGAACAGTTCGTCGCCGCCATCGCCGGCCAGGATTCGGCTGACGCCGTCCTCGCGGGCCATGCGCGCGCAGTAGTAGGCGGGCAGGGCCGACGAGTTGCCGAACGGCTGGTCGTAACTGGCCGCCACCGCGGGGATGCTGCGCACGAGGTCGTCCGGCGTCACGTAGTACTCGTGATGCTCGGTGTCGAAATGCTGGGCCGCCAGCCGGGCGTAGGCCATCTCGTCGTAGCCAGCGGCGTCGAAGCCGATCGAATAGCTGGCCGCACGTTGCCCGCTGGCCTCGCGGATCATGCCCGCCACCGTGGAGCTGTCGGTGCCGCCGCTCAGGTAGCACGCCGGCTTGCTGCCGTCGAGCTGCGTGGCCACGCCCGCGCGCAGCAGCGCCTTGAACCGGTCGCGCAGCACGTCGAAGCTCTCGCCATGGCCGGCGTCGTCGAAGGTCGGCACCCAGTAAGGAGCGACGCGCAAGTGGCCGTTGGCGAACACCGCATAGTGGCCCGGGGGCAGCCTGAACACACCCTGGTAGGCCGTGCGCGGCGACGGGATGGCGTGGAAGTAGAGGTAGTCGTAAATCGCCTGAGGGTCGAGTGGGGCGGCCGGTCCGGCCAGCGCATCGGCCCGTTCGGCCACGGCAATGCGGTCGCCATCGATGCGGTAGCACAGGGAGTGAATGGCAAAGCGGTCGACTGCCAGCGTCATGCTCCCGTTGGGGCCTGGCAGGGCCACGGCAAACGGGCCTTCGACTGCCACGAGGGCTCGCGCCAGATCGTTGTCAGACAAGGTTGCGTGCCAACCGTCTGCGAGTGCTGTGTCCGGGCTGTCCGGCGTCTGGGTCCGCGACGAAAATCGCGGCCTGCCCTTGAAAATTGGGGATGTCATCGAGGTTCAGTGGGATCTGTGGCGCCAAGCCCCGCTTGCTGCGTTGTGTGGCCTGAGCGGGTGCGGCACCAGCCGCAGTGTGCGAATTGTGGGCCACCGGCCCCTGCGGTCATCGCCTGTCTTGGTGGCACATGGCCTTGTCGTGGACAACTCGCGTGAAGTTCTCCACTGCTTTTGACTTGGCCGCGAACAGGGCGTTGTACGTTCGCGCCAGGTCGGCGCTGATCATCAAGCCCGGGGGCTCACTGCGAGGCCGCAGATGCCGCGCCCTCCGCCGCAGCGGCCGAGGCGGCGCCATCCGGTCCCGCCACCGGCTCGCGCCACTGGCCGACCTCGATCAACTTGTTCTTCAGCTTCTCGTTCTCCATCCCCAGCGCTGCCGCCAGGTGGGCCTGTTCAAGGGCCTGGTCGTAGGCCTTCATGTCGAAGTAGCTCAGGCCCAGATTGAAATGGGTGAACGGGTTGTCGCCAGCCTTCGTGCCGACATAGCTGAGCTGTGACCGAGCGTCTTGAAGCCGGTTTTTCTTGATCAGGTACTGCGCATAGATCATCCGCGCAATCATGTCGTCGGCCCGCCAGCGTATGGCTCGCCGCAGATAGCAGTCGATCGTGTATCGCGAGCCCTTGGGCTCGTCGGTTCGTTCTCGTTCGCCCAGCCGGATAAGCGTCAACAGCGCCCGGTGGTGGTTGGGATACGCGTGCAGCGTGTAATCCAGGTCGGCGCCAAAGGAGTCGAACATGGGCTGGATCAGGTCTTCGACCTGCGGCTGGAAATGGCCGCCTTCCACGGTGGACAGCAACTTGCGGTCCGTGCGGTAGTCCATCGGTTCGACGCGCTTGGCGACCACCATCGTCCCGCATTCGAGCTCTTCCGCGGTCTTGGGCCGAATCAGCTGCGCCTGTGCCGACAAGGCGCCACCACAAAGGGCCAGAACCAGAATTCGCGTGAGGGTGTGAACACTGTTTTTCATGCGATGACTGTAGGGCGTGAGCGCCGCATGGACAAGGCGGCGCTTCCGGCAGTCATCGAATTCGTTCGAACTTGGCAGTGACGAAATCGACCAAGCTGCCAATGTTCTGAAAAACATCGCCATGGATCTCATCGTCTCCGATGGGGATGGCGAACCGCTCGGTCAGCCCGACGATCAGCGACAACACGGCCATCGAGTCCAGGTCAGGCATCACACCGAGCAGCGCGGTGTCTCGCGTGAACGCGGCGCCGCGGCCGTTCCAGTTCAGTATCTCGTCCAGCAACTGGAGCACTTCCTGCGTCACATCCATGTGCAGGATTCTAGAGTTGCCCCTGCTGGCGGCCGCTGTGGGGTGGGGCCGAGCAGATGCGGCGCCGCGGCTGCCGTGACCCGTCACAAGGTCACGCATCGCGAAGGCGGCGGCGCCAAATCCTGTGACATACTTTTTTTTTGACTGTTCGCCGAGTGGCCAGACGACATGAGCGATTCCTATCTGCTGCCCGACCTGATCCGCGCGGCGGCTGCGCGTTCGCCTGGGGCGCCAGCCCTCGTTCATGGCGACGTCAGCCTGAGCTACGGTGAACTGGATGCCGCAGTCCAGGCGTTTTCTGGTGGGCTGGCAGCCCTGGGCTTGCAGCGTGGCGAGCGCGTGGCCATCTACCTCGACAAGCGCGTGGAGACGGTGATCGCCAGCTTTGCAGCACCCGCCGCGGGCGGCGTGTTCGTGCCGCTGAACCCGTTGCTCAAAGCTGACCAGGTGGGATTCATCCTGGGCAACTGCACTGTGCGCGTGCTCGTCACATCGCCCGAACGGCTGTGCCTGTTGGCGCCGGTGCTGGCGGCGTGCACGAGCCTGCGGCACGTCGTGCTGACCGCTCCGCTCGGCGAGCCGGTGGCACTTCCGCCGGGGTTGACGGTCCATGCATGGGCGACGCTCGGTGCGGCCGGGGCAATGCCCATGGGGCGCTCGATCGACACCGACATGGCTGCGATCCTCTACACCTCGGGCAGCACTGGAAAACCCAAAGGGGTGGTGCTGTCGCATCGCAACATGGTCGCCGGTGCCAAGAGCGTGGCCTCGTACCTCGAGAACCACGCTGGTGACACGCTGCTGGCCGCGTTGCCACTGTCTTTTGATGCCGGCTTCAGCCAGCTAACGACCGCCTTCCACAGCGGTGCTCGCGTGGTGCTGCTGAACTACCTGGTGCCACGCGACGTGCTGAAGGCGGTCGTCAAGCACCGCGTCACCGGCCTGACGGCGGTGCCGCCGCTGTACATCCAGCTCACGCAGCTGGAATGGCCGGCCGGTGTCGATGAGCACCTGCGCTACTTCGCCAACACCGGCGGGCGCATGCCACGCGAGACGCTGGCAGCACTGCGCGCCCGCGTGCCGCGCAGCAAGCCTTTCCTGATGTACGGGCTCACCGAGGCGTTCCGCTCAACCTACCTGCCACCGGAGGAAGTCGATCGCCGCCCCGATTCCATCGGCAAGGCAATCCCGAATGCAGAGATCCTGGTGCTGCGGCCCGACGGCAGCGAATGCGACACCGACGAGCCCGGCGAGCTGGTGCACCGCGGCGCCCTGGTCGGCATGGGCTACTGGAACGATGTCGAGAAGACGGCCGAGCGCTACAAGCTGCTGCCGGGCCGCGACAGCGCGCTGCAGCTGCCCGAGTACGCGGTGTTCTCGGGCGACACGGTGCGGCGCGATGCCGAGGGCTTTCTTTACTTCGTCGGGCGCAACGACGAGATGATCAAGACCTCGGGTTACCGGATCAGCCCGACGGAAATCGAGGAAGTGCTGTACGCGACCCGGCTGGTCGGTGAGTGCGTCGCCTTCGGCGTCGAGCACGCGGTGCTGGGGCAGGCGGTGCATGTGATCGCCACGCCGCCCGGTGACGGCGGCGAGATTGATGTGGCGGCGCTGCTGCAGCAATGCCGGGTGCAGATGCCGGCCTACATGGTGCCGGCGGCCGTCGAGGTGCGCACCGGCCCGCTGCCCCGCAATCCGAATGGCAAGATCGATCGCAAGCTGCTCAGCACCGAGGTGTTGGCACGGATGGCCGCGCCGACCTGAGTGGGATTCAGCCGAGAGGCGGCCGCGGCGCAACGGCCCGCCTGTGCAGCCGATCTGCCAAGCGCTGGAACACGGCCCGCCACCCCCGTTTGCGTTGCTCGGTCAGCCTGCCCAGCACGACGATGCCCACGATGCACAGCGCCAGCGCGATCACGGATTGAGCGATGGAGCGTCGGTCCGGCAGCACAAACATCAGCAGCCCGTACAGAGGGATGTGATACAGGTAGGTGCTGAACGAGTAGGCCGCCAGCGTACGGATCGCTTGCTCGGCGCGAGCTCTGAACTGCCACTGCGCACGCTGGGCTGACAGCATGTTGGCGACCACGAAGAGGCCAATCCAGTAGTCACCGAAGCGCTGGTCGGGCGCGTGCTCTGTCGAGCCGAACAGGAACAGCCAGACCGGCGCGATGCAGCTGTCGAGCACGTCGTCGAAGGCCAAGGCCTTGGTCAGCACATAGCCGGCCGCGGTGGCCATGCCGACCACGCGCGCCATACGCTGTGACCACTGGATGCGGTGGCCGTGGAAGTACAGCAGGCTGCCGGCCAGCCACAGCACGCCGAGCTGCAGGATCGACGGCCCGACCATCGCCGCCAGCAGCGCCAGCAGCGGCCAGCGCCAGCGGCCTTGCATGTAGAAGAAAACGGCGAACATCACGTAGTACCAAACCTCGTAATAGAGCGACCAGTACGGGAAGTTGTTCGGCGGCGTTTCGTTCAGGTACCAGACATTGCCGGTGAAGCTGAGCCAGATCGGCAGGTAGAGCCAGAGCTTCTTGAGTCGATAGTCCAGTTCAGGCGTGCTGCCGATCGCACAGAGCACGAGCGTGACCGCCAGAGCCAGCGCCAGGGCAGGCAGGGCCACCGAATAGATGCGCGAGGCACGGTTGACGGCGTAGGTGGTGGCGGTGTGGTCTCGCTCGTTGGCGCACCACGAGATGACGTAGCCCGACAGCACGAAGAAGAAGATCACGCCGTCGCGGCCGAAGTGGTCGAGCCAGGCGTTCTTCGACAGCGGGTCGAGCAGCATGCTGCTGTGTGAGACGAAGACGATCAGTGTCGCGATGACCCGCAACATTTCCAGGTACAGCGAGTAGCTCGCCGTCATGCGGCCACCAGGGCATGCACCCCCGCGCTTGCCAGCCGGCTGCTGCCCAGCGAATTCATCGCTCAATCGACCTTTGCCAGTTGACGGCGGCCCGCACCCAGCCGGCTTCTCAGGCGGCCTCTCAGGCGGCCTCCGGCGGCGATCGAAGGTTGCTCGATCCAATGCCATGAGGCTATCGCCGCCAATCCCGCAGCGGCCGTTGACGCCGCGACAAAGTGCGCAAACTCAATGGTCGGCGCAAGGGCCAGGATCGACTGCTGAATTGGAAATGCGTAGATGTACAAACCGTAGGAGTAATCGCCGAGGCGGTTGAATTCAAGAATCCGGCCTTTCGGAAGGCAGGCCAGGCAAAGCACGGCGTACGGAACCAGCAGGTGGTAGGCGATGAAGAACAATTTACCCTGGGTCACCGTCGCAAAAACTGTCGCCATCGCCAATGCTGCCGTCCAGGGATGCAGGTGCACTCGGTCTTTCAACAGCTGATAAAGCGCCCCTGAAAAGAACATGTAGGCCAGGCGAAAGCGCTCATCGATTTCATCGTGAAAAAACCAGTTGCTGAAGTGCTTGCCCGCTGAAAACGCCGTGACAAGCACCACCGCGGCCAGCAGGATCCTGGCGTTGGCCATGCTCCGGATTCGCGACACGACACGTGTTGCCAACCAAATCATCAGCAGCCCCGCATACATCCTGACTTCCCACGGCAAGGTCCACAGCGAGCCGTTGACGCCTGCCTTGTAAGGCAGCTCATTGAAGACGCCAGGCAGCGTTCCTGTGATCCCCCAAATCACGGTCAGGTCCTTGACGAGGAAGGTCTGTGTTTGCTCGTCACGCAGGTATTGACTCGCCGGCATAACGGTGAAGTGGAGTCCGATCAGGAACACCGAAATCAGTGTCATGACCCAAAGCCCCGGGAAGATGCGAAACAGCCGTCCGATGAGGAAATCCGGCGCACTTTGGCTTTTGATCAGACTGGCGGTGACAAGGAAGCCGCTGGTCACAAAGAACACGTCAACGGCGATCGACCCCGGTGTCATTCCAATGTGACGGACCCAGGGCTCGCTCGAAGGATCGCCGGAAAAAAGAACAAAGCAATGGCTGACCAGCACAGCGAGCGAGGCGATCAACCGCAAGAGGTTGAAGTTGTTTTCGCGCCCGCTCGCCCCTGCTGAGAGTTTCATTGCGACACGAAGGCCGGTCTCGTCGCAGTCGCTCGCAACCACTGCCGGTGTGGCGACACAGCGGCCGTCACGCGGCGGGTGTCCAGCCAGCCGCCCCGGCCAGGGCCAGCCCCAGGTAACGCAGCTTTGCCGGGTGCCGCCACCACGCGTCGATCAGCGCCTGTACCCCCACGCGACGATCGCCGCTGGCCAGGTGCTGGCGGCCGTACTCCATCCGGTATCGCGCGACCAGCTGTTGGAACTCGGCGCGGTCGATGGCCTTGTCGTCCGGGCCGATCAGGCCCCAGTCCTTCTCGGCCCGCAGCAGCAGGTCGCTGCGGAAGTCGCGTGGCCGGGCCACCCGGCTGCCCTGGTTCAGGTGCTGGCGGTACAGCGTGCTGGGCCAATGCATCTGGGCGAAGCGGTAGTGCCGCGAGATGCGCAGGAACAGGTCCCAGTCCTCGCTGTAGGCCAGATCGACGTCGAACAGCCCGCATTTCTCCAAGGCTTCACGTCGAATCAGTGCGGAGCTGGTGAGCGCACAGCTGTCGCGCATGAACTGGTGGTAAACCCAACCAGTGAACTCGGCGTCAAGGGTGTCTTCGTCAGAGGCAGGGCGCAGCGACTCCGGCGGCGGGAACACACCACCCGCCGCATGCCAGCGGATGCAGGTGCTGTAGACCACGCCCAGCTCGGGCATGCGCTGCATCCAGCCCAATTGGCGTTCCAGCTTCTCCGCGAACCAGTAGTCATCGTGGTCCATGAAGCACAGGTAGCTGCCGGCCGACTCCGCATAGCCGCGGTTGCGCGCCACACAGACGCCCGCATTGGCCTGCTGCACGACACGCACGCGCGGGTCGATGGCCGATGCGATGGCCACGGTGGCGTCGGTTGAACCATCATCGACAACGATCGCCTCCCAGTCGGTGACGGTCTGCGCCACGATGCCTTGCAGCGTTTGGCGGATGTAGCGCTCGCAGTTGTAGCTGGGGATGACGATGCTGACCAAGGGCCGCGCGTCCGCACCGGCTAAGGGGCTGACGGTCTCGCTGCTGTGGTGTCGGGTGTCGTCGGGCATGGCAGCGTGGGGGTGGTTCAAGCGCCGTCGATCTTGCGCTGCAGGAAGGCCTGCAGGCTGCGGACGGTGGCGAAGACCTCGCCATCGATCTCTTCATCGTCCACCGAGATGCCCCAGCGCTCTTCGGCCGCGTTGATGATCGCCATCACGCCCATCGAGTCGAGCTCGGGCACCGTGCCTGCCAGCGGCGAATCGGCGCGCAAGCGCAGGCCGCGGCCTTCGAGCACCAGCGTGTCATCGAGCATCTTCAAGAGTTCGGCCAGCACGGATGTGTCCTTGGAAGTGAGGAGTCGTTACTGCACCAAGTCGAAGGCCAGCGACTCGCTGTACAGGTAATCGACGGTGGCGGGGTCCAGCATCTGGGTGCGCACCAGTTTGCGATTGAAACCGCTCTGCACATGGCTGGGCCAGGGCGGCGTGCGGTCGAGGAAGCGGCACTCCACCAGGGTGAACAGGCATCCGCGCATCAGGCCGTGCGCGGTCACGCTGCGCAAGCAGCGCGCGAACACCGCGCGATCGCTGACGTGCAGCACCAGCGCGGCCGGCAGCTGGCGCACCTGCGCGCGCCGGGTGACGACGTGGCACCAGCCGTCCGCCCCGCCCACCACCAGGTGAGACAGCCAAGGCAGCCCACAGTGGTCTTCATAGGCCTGCAGTGCCTCGCCCTTCAGGCGGGCGCGAATCTGCTCGTCCTGCGTCAGCACCTGAACGCCAGGCTGCCAGCCAGGCAGGTTGGCGATCACCGCACGGCGCTCGTCGAGTTCGGTGAACTTGAGAAAGCGCAGCGTCGAGCCCACCACGGGGGTGGGCGAGAAGTCGGTGTAGGTCCCATCGCCCTGGGCCAGCACGGCCATCGCCAGCCGCGTGCTGTGCTGGCGGTGCGAATGGCGCACGCACCAGCTGGTGATGTTGCAGAAGCGCTCCAGCCGGCCATTGATCTGG
>JANMXL010000141.1:0-6161 GCA_031380885.1 Burkholderiales bacterium
GCTTTCAAGGCGGTCGGCGAAAGCAGCGCGAAGCCGCTGGCCTACTACCGCAACAACATCGGCGGGCTGATCAGCGTGGCCGAGGCGATGGCGATGAGCGCCAGCGCTTGCAAGACCCTGGTGTTCAGCTCCAGCGCGACCGTCTACGGCGCGCCCGAGCAGTTGCCGATTCCGGAGAGCGCAGCCCTCGCCACCACCAGCCCCTACGGTGCGACCAAGCTGATCAGCGAGAACCTCCTCACCGATGTCGCCCGCGCCGACCCGGCCTGGCGCATCGCACTGTTGCGCTACTTCAACCCGGTGGGTGCGCACGACAGCGGCCTGATCGGCGAAGACCCGCGCGGCGCGCCCAACAACCTGATGCCCTACATCACGCAGGTGGCCGTGGGCAAGCGTGAGCGCCTGCAGGTGTTCGGCAACGACTACGACACCGTCGACGGCACTGGCGTGCGCGACTACATCCACGTCAGCGATCTGGCCGAAGGCCATGTCGCGGCACTGCGCCACTTGACGGACACCGCGGGCAGCTCCTTCACCGCAAATCTCGGCACCGGCCGCGGCCACAGCGTGCTGGAACTGGTGCGCGCCTTCGAACAGGCCAGCGGATGTCACATTCCTTATGACATCGTTGCGCGGCGCGCGGGCGATATCGCAGCCTGTTACGCCGATGCCAGCCGGGCCCGGGAGTTGCTGGGTTGGCAGGCAACCCGTGGCATCGAGGCGATGTGTGCCGACAGCTGGCGCTGGCAGCAGTCGAACCCGACCGGCTATGGCGCCTGACACAGAGCCAACGAGCCCGGACTCTTTATCAACGATCAACAAACCGGAAAATCCATGACCAAAGTTGCCCTCATCACCGGCGTGACCGGACAAGACGGGGCCTACCTGGCCGAACTGCTGCTGGGCAAGGGCTACGAAGTCCACGGCATCAAGCGCCGCAGCAGCTTGTTCAACACCGACCGCGTCGATCACCTGTACCAGGACCCTCATGTCGACAGCAAGCGCTTCACGCTGCACTACGGCGACCTCACCGACAGCACCAACCTGATCCGCATCGTGCAACAGGTGCAGCCTGACGAGATTTACAACCTGGGCGCGATGAGCCACGTGGCGGTGAGCTTCGAGCAGCCGGAATACACCGCCGACGCCGACGGCCTCGGCACACTGCGCCTGCTGGAAGCGATTCGCATCCTCGGCCTGACGAAGAAGACCCGCTTCTACCAGGCCAGCACCTCCGAGCTGTACGGCCTGGTGCAAGAGATTCCGCAGAAAGAAACCACGCCGTTCTACCCGCGCAGCCCGTATGCGGTGGCGAAGATGTACGCGTACTGGATCACCGTGAACTACCGCGAGGCCTACGGCATGTACGCCTGCAACGGCGTGCTGTTCAACCACGAAAGCCCGCTGCGCGGCGAGACCTTCGTCACCCGCAAGATCACCCGCGCCATCGCCCGCATTGCACTCGGGCTGCAGGATTGCCTCTACCTCGGCAACATGAGTGCGCTGCGCGACTGGGGCCACGCCAAAGACTATGTCGAGATGCAGTGGCTGATGCTGCAGCAGCAGCAGCCCGAAGACTTCGTCATCGCCACCGGTGTGCAATACAGCGTTCGGCAGTTCGTCGAGTTCGCAGCCAAGGAGTTGGGCATCACGCTGTCGTTCAGCGGTGAAGGCGACCAGGAAGTCGGCACCGTGACCAAGGTCGAGCCGGTCGGTGGCGAGGTCAAGGCCAAGTGCCGGGTCGGCGAGGTGATCGTCAAGGTCGACCCGCGCTACTACCGCCCAACCGAAGTCGAAACCCTGCTCGGCGACCCAAGCAAAGCCAAGCAAAAGCTCGGCTGGGTGCCCAAGATCACGCTGCCCGAGCTGGTCAAGGAAATGGTCGAGTGCGACTACAGCGCCGCACGGCGCGACAGCCTCGTCAAGCTCGCCGGCTTCCAGGCCTACGACTACAACGAGTGAGTGGCGAGCCATGCACACCAACGCCAAAATCTATGTGGCCGGCCACCGCGGCCTGGTGGGCTCGGCCATCGTGCGCAACCTGCAGGCAGCCGGCCACAAGCAACTGCTGACCCGCACCCATGCGGAGCTCGATCTGGCCGATGAACGCGCCACCCGGGCTTTTTTCGACGCAGAGAAACCTGATTACGTGTTTCTCGCTGCCGCCAAGGTCGGTGGCATCGTTGCCAACAACAGTTTCCCGGCAGAGTTCATTCGAGACAACCTCGTGATCCAGGCCAATGTGATCCATTCGGCTCACCTCAGCGGTGCCAAGCGCCTGTTGTTCCTGGGGTCGAGCTGCATCTACCCCAAGCTGGCACCGCAGCCGATGCGCGAAGTTGACCTGCTGACCGGCCCGCTCGAACCCACCAACCGACCTTATGCGCTGGCCAAGATCGCCGGCATCGAAATGTGCTGGAGCTACAACCGCCAGTACGGCACGCAGTACCTGGCCGCCATGCCGACCAACCTCTACGGCCCGGGCGACAACTACCACCCGACCCACAGCCACGTCATCCCGGCGCTGCTGCGCAAGTTCCACGAAGCCGTCGTTCGTGGCGACGACCAAGTGACTGTTTGGGGCAGCGGCACGCCGCGGCGCGAGTTCCTCTACAGCGACGACATGGCCGATGCGTGTGTGCACCTGATGAAGCTCAATGACGAGCGCTACCAGGCGCTGCTGGGCAGCGATGAGTCCGCGACAGGCCGCTTCGAGCCGCCGCTGGTCAACATTGGCGTAGGCCACGACGTGGCCATTGCCGAACTGGCCGAATTGGTTCGCCAGACCACCGGATTCAAAGGCCAGATCGTCTACGACCGCGACAAGCCCGATGGCACGCCGCGCAAGCTGATGGATGTGAGCCTGCTGTCGGGCACCGGCTGGAGGGCGAGTACGTCACTGTCGGATGGCCTGCGCAGCGCCTACGCCGAATTCGTCGCAACCAACCCTTGAACGCCATGACCAAAACACCCATTCAGGTTCATCCCGTTATCATGGCCGGTGGCAGTGGCACCCGGCTGTGGCCGCTGTCGCGTTCGCAGCATCCAAAGCAATTTTTGGTGCTGCAGGGCAATCAAAGCCTGTTTCAGCAGGCTGCTCAGCGACTTGCCACCTTGGCAACCGACGACATCGCGATTGCGCCACCGCTGGTGATCGGCAACGAGGAACACCGCTTCCTGGTGCTTGACCAGTTGCGCGAGTTGAAGCTGCCCCCAGCCACTGTGTTGCTGGAACCGGTGGGGCGCAATACCGCACCGGCGATGACGTTGGCGGCGTTGCATGCCAGCGCTGACGGCCGCGACCCGGTGCTCGTCGTCACCGCCGCCGACCACGCTTACGTCGACGAAAAAGGCTGCACCCGCGCGCTGCAGGCCGCCGTGCGCACGGCGGCAAGCGGTGCCATCGTGACGCTCGGCATCGCGCCCACCGGGCCGGAAACAGGTTTTGGCTACCTGCGCTGCGCCACCGCCGAAATCGATGACGCGAACGCTGCGCAGCGGCTCGCCGAATTCGTGGAAAAACCCGACCTGCCCACTGCGCAGCGCTATGTGGCGGATGGCCGGTACTACTGGAACAGTGGCATCTTCGTGGTGCGCGCATCGGTGTGGTTGAAGGCACTGCAGCAGTTTCGACCTGACATTGCGAGCGCGACGCGAACCGCGTGGGACGGTCGCACGACCGACGCTCCGTTCACCCGCCCCGATCGCGCGGCCTTCGAAGCCATTCCCGGCGAGTCGGTCGACTACGCTGTCATGGAGCGCTGTCCGGCGTCAGCCGAGTTCGACATTCGCATGGTGCCGATGGATGCCGGCTGGTCTGACCTCGGCGCCTGGGAGGCGGTGTGGGAGGTCAGCACCAAAGACGCGGCCGGCAACGCCAGCCACGGCGACGCGATGCTGCGCGACAGCCGCAACACGCTGGTGCACGCCACGAGCCGGCTGGTCGGCGTGGTCGGCCTCGATGACGTGGTGGTCATCGAAACGCCCGACGCGGTGCTGGTCACCCACCGCAGCCGCAGCCAGGACGTCAAGCAGATCGTCGGCCAGCTGCAGCGCGACGGCCGCACCGAACACATGCTGCACCGCAAAGTGCACCGCCCTTGGGGCTGGTATGACAGCATCGACTCCGGCTCGCGCTTTCAGGTCAAGCGCATCATGGTCAAGCCGGGTGCCACCTTGAGCCTGCAGAAACATCATCACCGCGCCGAGCACTGGATCGTCGTGCGCGGCACTGCCGAGGTCACCAACGGCGAGCAGGTGATCCTGCTGACTGAAAACCAGAGCACCTACATCCCGCTCGGCCAGGTGCACCGCCTGGCCAACCCCGGCAAGGTGCCGCTGGAGATCATCGAGGTGCAGTCGGGCAGCTATCTGGGCGAAGACGACATCGTGCGCTTCGAAGACAGCTACGGACGGGTGAAGTAAGGTGTCGGTTCAGACTCGCTAAGGAGACCTGCGATGGGACTTCCTCTCGAAACCACACGCACCTACACCTACGCCGACTACCGGGGCTGGCCAGACGATGTTCGCTATGAACTGATCGACGGGCAGCCGATGTTGATGTCGCCGCATTCGGTGACGCATCAGTTGATCGCAGGGCAGATTTACACGCAGTTGGCGACGCAACTCAAAGGCAAGCCATGTTTGCCCCTGATCGCCCCGGTCGGCGTGCGCCTGCCCCGATCCAGCGAAGCCGATGAGTTCATCGACAACGTTGTCGAGCCCGATGTGCTCGTCGTCTGCGACCCCGCCAAACTCACCGAACGCGGCGTGCGCGGCGCGCCCGACTGGGTGCTCGAAGTCGTCAGCCCCAGCAATGCAGCGCACGACATCGTCACCAAACGCCGCCTCTACGAACGCGCCGGCGTGCCCGAATTCTGGCTGGTGCATCCGGTCGATCGGGTGCTGACCGTGCATCGCCTCGGGGCAGATGGCCTGTACGGAAGGTCGCACCTTCAGACACTCGACGGTCAGACCGATATCACGGTATTGACCGGCACCCGAATCGACTGGGACGAGCTGCAATGGCCGCAACTGGCGCCCGACTTCCCTCCCCTTCCTCAAAGTAACGCTTCATGAAAATCACCATCATCGGCACCGGCTATGTCGGCCTCGTCACAGGCGCCTGCCTGGCGGAAATGGGCAACCACGTGATGTGCCTCGACGTGGACGCCGCCAAGATCAAGATCCTTGAAGACGGCGGCATCCCGATCCACGAGCCGGGGCTGCTCGACGTCGTCAAGCGCAACCGCGCGGCCGGCCGCCTGCAGTTCACCACCGACGTGGTGGCCGCCGTCAACCACGGCACGCTGCAGTTCATCGGCGTGGGCACACCGCCCGATGAAGACGGCTCGGCCGATCTGCAATATGTGGTTGCCGCCGCGCGCAACGTGGGCCGCCACATGACCGACTACAAGGTCATCGTCGACAAGAGCACGGTGCCCGTGGGCACTGGCGAAAAGGTGCGCGCGGCCGTGGCCGAAGAACTCGCCAAACGCGGCGTGAGTGTCGACTTCGCCATCGTCTCGAACCCCGAGTTCTTGAAAGAAGGCGCGGCGGTTGAAGACTTCATGCGGCCCGACCGCATCGTGGTGGGCGCCGATGACGAGCGCGCTATTTTGCTGATGCGCTCGATCTACTCGCCCTTCATGCGCAACCACGACCGGCTGCTGGTGATGGACATCAAGAGCGCCGAGTTCACCAAGTACGCCGCCAACTCGATGCTGGCCACCCGCATCAGCTTCATGAACGAGCTCGCGCTGCTGGCCGAGAAGGTGGGCGCCGACATCGAGCTGGTGCGCAAGGGCATCGGCAGCGACCCGCGCATCGGCACGCACTTTCTGTATGCCGGCGCCGGCTACGGCGGATCGTGCTTCCCGAAGGACGTGAAGGCGCTGGTGAAAACCGCCAAAGACAACGGCGTCACGCTGCAGGTGCTGACCGCGGTGGAAGCCGCCAACGACAAGCAAAAGCATGTGCTGGTCGACAAGGTGGTCAAGCGCTTCGGTGAAGACCTGAGTGGCCGCCAGTTCGCCATCTGGGGCCTGTCCTTCAAGCCCAACACCGACGACATGCGCGACGCACCGAGCCGCGTGGTGATCGCTGAATTGGCCAAGCGCGGCGCCACACTGAAAGCCTACGACCCGGTGGCGATGCCCGAA
>JANMXL010000155.1:0-5595 GCA_031380885.1 Burkholderiales bacterium
GGGTGCCCAGGCGTTCCGCGAGTTCCACAAAATAGGCCGCTTTACGCGCTGTTTCCGGATAAATGATGCCGCCTATGCGGGGTTTCAGAAAACCGCGGCGGTTGGCAATCTGCGTCAATTGATCTGTGGACACCTCGTCGGACAGGCGGCGCAATTCGCCTTCGAGCTCACACACGCGCTGCGACAGGTCGGTGGCACGAGCGTGCTCGTCGTGCAGACGGCGCTGTGTCTGGTCGACCAGGCCCTGAACGGTGCGGCTTTCCTCGACCATCTCACGCACCGCGCCGGCCAGGCTTTCCAGCGTGTCGGCGCGCTCGATCACGTCGGCATAGCGGCCCACGCTCTCATGGAAGCGACCGGTCTGCGAGCCCAGTGCATCGAGCTCACTGAGCATGCGGTTGATCAGCTGCTTCAGCGCATCGCGCGCGCCGTCGCGTTCGCTGCGCAGCGCGGCCTGCTTGACGCGCGTGTTGCGCAGCAACTCGTTGACCGACTTGACTCCGCGCGCGGTCAGCCCTTCCTCGACGGTCAGCCGCATCGCATCGCATTGGCCCTGCGCCCAGCTGTCGTCTTCGGCCAGGTCGGTCAGGCTCGAGGCCAATTCGACGCACAAGCCGCTGATCTGCTTGAACAGGTGTTCGCGGTGCTGCAGCACCCAATCGGCGCGCTCGCACAGGCCTTCGACCTCGCTGGCCGCAGCTTCACTGGCGCCGTCGCTCTGAATGCGCTGCGCGGCCTGCGCGATGGCGGCGGCCAGGTCACCGCTGCTGTCTTTCAGCGGCAGAGCACGCACCACCGTCTGGCTGAGCGCGGCGACGACGCGCGGCGACGCATCGGTCGGGGCGCTGGCAGGCACAGCGGTGCTGGATTGAGCGCTGGCAGGCTCCGCGTTGGCGCTGGGTTCAGGCGCTGCGGCAACAGTTTCGGCCACGGTTTCAGGCGCTTCAGGCGTCGCAGCTGCGTCGACGTGGCTGTCGGACTCCCAGTTGCCGACCAGCTGGCGCAGGCGCTGCTGCAGCCGGGTGGCATCGCCGCGGCTGCCGCTGAGCACGTGCTGCAGACTGTCCTTCTTGCGCGCCAGCGTCCATTGCTTGCCGCCGCGCTCGATGCCACGGACGATGCTCTCGATCAGCGTGGCCAGCGAGTCGCCACCGGCAGGCGTGACGCCCTGCTCGGCCTGATAGGCGCGGGCGTAGTTGTCGGGGGTTGGTTCGAGCTTGTCCTGGGCCAGGCGGCGCAACGCCGCCTTAGCCAGCTGGATCGGACGCCCATCGGCCGCGAAGGCTGCGTCGGCAGGCGATGAAAGCGGCGCATCGGCAACGCCGCCCTTGGCCGGCGGTGTCACGTTGCCCATCGCTCAGCCCGCGTTGTTGGGCGTACGGGCAGGCCGCGCGGCCGTGCCGCGCGACGGATCGCTGGACACCCCGTCGGTGGCCAGACCGACCCACGACGCGGTCCGGGGCAGCACGGTGCTTTCGAGCCAGGCCTGGATCTCGTCTGCCGGCTTCGGCTTGCTGAACAGGAAGCCTTGCATCACGCCGCAGCCCAGGCGGTGCAGCACCTCCATCTGGCGCAGGTTCTCGACGCCTTCGGCCACCACGCGCAGGCCCAGCGAGCGCGCCAACGCGATGATCGCGGTGACCACCGCCGAGCTTTGCGGCGTCATGCCGAGGTCGCGGATGAAGCCACGGTCGATCTTCAATTCGCTGATCGGCAAGGTGGTCAGGTAGGCCAGCGACGAGTAGCCGGTGCCGAAGTCGTCGATGGAGATTTCGACGCCAATCTCGTTCAACCGGTGCAGCGACGGGATGACACTTTGCAGGTCCTTCATCAGCGAGTTCTCGGTGATCTCGAGCACCAGTGAATGGTGCGGCACGCCGTTGGTGACCACCGCCTCGTGGATCAACTCGACCAGATCGCCGCGGTCGAACATCCGGCTGGGCAGGTTGACCGCGATCGAATCGGTGAAGCCGAAGGCGTCGAGCCAGACCCGCGCCTGGCGGGCCGCTTCGCGGATTGCCCATTCGCTGATCGGTCGGATCAGCCCGCTTTCCTCGGCCAGTGGAATGAATTCGCCCGGAGGCACCAGCACGTTGCCGCGCTGCCAGCGCATCAATGCCTCGACACCGACCATGCGGGCGCCGCGCACATCGATCTTCGGCTGGTAGTACAGCACCAGCTCGTTGCGCTCGATGGCCTTGTGCAAGGCGCTTTCGAGTTCGAGCTTCTCGCGCCCCTTGCCGGCCAGTTGCGGCCGGTAGACGGTGGCGGCGTTGCGGCCCTGCGCCTTGACGGCGAACATCGCCACGTCAGAATTGCGGATCAGATCGGCGACGTTGTTGCCGTCACGCGGGAACAGCGCGATGCCGACCGACGCCGTGACGAAACATTCCTGGCCTGCCACGTGGATCGGCGCACGCATCTGCTCAAGAACGCGGGCGGCGACGATCTCGGCGTCGTGCTCATCGATCACTTCGGGCAGCAGCGCGACGAACTCGTCGCCGCCGAGCCGGCACATTGCCTCCAGCGTGCGGAAGGCGCGTGCGCCCATCGAGTCGAGCAGGTTGTCGGTCACCTGGTCAGAGTGCCGCACGCAGGAGCGCAGGCGACGCGCTACCTCGATCAGCAACTCGTCGCCAGCGCCGTGCCCCAGCGTGTCGTTGATGACCTTGAAGCGGTCCAGGTCGATCACCAGCAGGCCCACCTGATGGCCCATGCGACGCGCCGCATCGAGCGCACGCTCGGTGCGTTCGATCAACTGGTTGCGGTTGGGCAAGCCGGTGAGCGAGTCGAAATTCGCCAGTTGGCGGATCTTGTGCTCGGCGTTCCAGCGGTCTGTCACGTCCTGCACGATGCCGGTGTAGCAGACCAACTGGCCTTGCTCGTTGATTTCCGGCGAAGCTTCGGTGTGGATGATGTGCAACTGGCCATCGGGCAGCGTCAGCGGAATGTCGCGGGTCAGGTTGCCCTGGCTGTGCAACGTTTCACTGAGCAACGCACGTTTGCCGCGTCGTTCTTCCTTCGGCATCATCCGCAGCAGATCGCGAAACGGCAGCGAGGTGCCCGGGTCGAACTGGAAAACACGCAAGGCTTCGGCCGAGAACACCGGCTCCGGCGAGCCCGCCTTCCATTCGAAGCTGCCCATCCGCGCCAGATCTTGCGCGCGGGCCAGCCGGGACTGACTCAGTTCCAGTTCAAGCCGGGTGCGCGAAGAGCGCAGCAGGTAGCGCAGGCGGCCGTCGAGCAGGCTCCACTGGTTGGACTTGACGAAGAAGTCGGAAGCGCCGGCCTCGTAGGCTCGGTTGATCGAGGCCTCGTCATCGAGGCCCGTCAGCATCAGCACGGGCAGCGACGCGAAGGCGGCCATCCGACGCAGTTCGCGACAGGTCTCGAAGCCGTCCATGCCCGGCATCAATGCGTCGAGCACGACCACGTCGGGCTGCCCCTCGCGCAGCAGCTCGAGCGCTCGCTCGCCGCTGGCGGCCTCGGTGACCGCGAAGCCGCGCTCACGCAGCGCGATCGAGGTCAGCAGCAGGTTGACTTCGTCGTCGTCGACCAGCAACACACGTGGCTGCAGCGTGGCCTCGTCGGCGGCGGGCGGGTTTGAATTCATGCAGCGCTGGCGCGTGAGTCTGCGGCGGTCAGATTGCGCAGCGCCTCTCGCACGGCCTGTGCCTCCGACAGGATCAGCGCGATGCCCGAGGTGGCGGCATCGAGCCGCGACTCCTGTGCCAGCGCCTCGACTTCGGCACACACCTTGGACAGTTGCACAGCGCCTATGGTCGCCGACGAGGACTTCAGCGTGTGAGCGACCAACTTCACACCGGCTGCATCCGCAGTGATGCGCGCCTGCTCCAGTTGCGGCAGCAGTCGGTTAAGCGAGGTCTCGAAGGCTTGGAACACCCGTGTCAGCAAATGACTTTCTCCGGTCGGATCGAGTTCGCGCAGTCGGCGGATCGCTTCGGCGTTGAGCGCGCCTCGCGCCGCGACGACGCCAGCATTGTCAACCGATCCAAGGGCCGGTGAGGGTGACGTGGCGTGATGCACTGACGCAGAACTCATCGCAAGACCCCCGACAAAACCATGGAAACGAACAACTTTTAACCCACACTGGAGTGTGCCTCAGACGAAGGCGCTGTTGAAACGGGCGTCACATCCCACGGACTGAAACCCACGCAAACCGCCACCACTGGTGCCTGAAAGTTTGCATGGAAGCTGGGCCCGGCAGGCCGTCATCGTTGGGTTGACAGAAACTGTGCTGGTGGTATCGGCCACACAGGCCAGGACTTGAACCCACCGTCATACCCACGATGGCGTGCCTCGCCAGCAAGCCTCATCCACTGCTCTTTTCAGTGCGGCGCACACGGTTGCACGCTGCCTACAATCCGCCGCTATGACATGGAGGTTCGACCAGCCTGAGCATGCACGTGAGCGACGTCGCGACCTGTGCCCACGGCAGTTGGCGCGCGGCGTGGCCGTCTGTGCTGTTATCGGTGCGACGCCAGCCGGCGCCGCCGACATGAGTTTGAACACCGCCAGTGCACCTTCTGCCCTCGCGCTGGTGTTCGGCATCGGCTTCGTCGTGCTGTGCTTCGCCATCGGGGCCTTGCTGCTGCGGCGACTGCGTCAGGCGGAGACCGAGGTCGGTGAGCTGCGGCAGCGGCAGGCTCACGCGGCAACGCTGGCCCGGGTACTCGACGTCTGGCAGTGGCGCACGGACGCACGCCATCGGCTGCTGGCCCTGGAAGCGCCAATGGGCCGCGCCAAACCGGCAGGAACTCACGGCGCAGCCGACAGCGTCGACAACCTGTGGGTGCATTTCGCCGGCATCGACCCGGACACCGGCGGGCCGTGTCCGACCCGGCATGCCGCGCTGCGGCAGCGCATCGAAGCGCAGCAGGCCGCAGAAGATGTCTGGGTCAGCCACCGCGCTGCCAACGACACGCTGCAGGTCGGTGTGCTGCGTGCGCTGCCGGTGCACGATGACAGTGGCGCCTTCATCGGCCATGTCGGCACCTGGCGCGAATGCAACCTCGCTGACTCGTCGACGGCCAGCCCGCGCACGGCCGCTGCGGCTTCGGCTTCGGCTTCGGCCCAGACTGATGCCGATGCCGCACGCCCTGCCCGGATGCCGTCGCTGACGCCCCTGGCCATCCCGATGGGAAACGATGCAGATTCGTTCAGCTACACGGTGTCTCACGATCTGCGGGCACCGATCCGCGTCGTTGAGGGCTTCACCAAAATTGTCAAAGAAGACTATGGCCGCCAGCTCGACCGCATCGGCAACGATCACCTCGACCGCGTGCTCGGCGCCGCGGCCCGGATGAACAGCATGATCGACGCGCTGCTGGCCCTGTCTCAGTTGTCGACCCGGCCACTGGCCAGCCAGCCCGTGAATCTGTCGCAACTGGCGGGCTTTGTGGCCGACGACTTGCGCCGGCAGTGGCCCGACCGCCATGTCGCGCTGCACATCGAACCCGGCATGCAGGTGCAGGGCGACCCCACGCTGTTGCGCATGGTGCTGGAAAACCTGCTGGGCAACGCCTGGAAGTACACCGGCAAGTGCCGCGAACCCGCCGTGTGGTTTGAACGTGG
>JANMXL010000243.1:0-27290 GCA_031380885.1 Burkholderiales bacterium
CCCACCCTGCTCCCAACGCCTGCAAGTACGCCAGCACCCGCGCCGATGAGCGTCTTCGAGCGCTACCTCACCGTCTGGGTGTTCCTGTGCATCGTCGTCGGCATCGCGCTCGGCCAGATGCTGCCCGGGCCGGTGCAGGCCATCGGCCGAATGGCAATCGCGAAGGTCAACCTGCCGGTCGGCCTGCTGATCTGGGTGATGATCATCCCGATGCTGCTGAAGGTGGATTTCGCATCGCTGTCGCAGGTCAGCAAGCACTGGCGCGGCATCGGCGTCACCTTGTTCGTCAACTGGGCGGTCAAGCCGTTCTCGATGGCGTTGCTGGCCTGGATTTTCATCCGCCATGTGTTCGCGCCCTGGCTGCCTGCCGATCAGGTTGACAGTTATGTCGCCGGCCTGATCCTGCTCGCCGCGGCTCCGTGCACGGCGATGGTGTTCGTCTGGAGCCGGCTCACCGGCGGCCACCCGCTGTTCACGCTGTCGCAGGTGGCGCTGAACGACGCCATCATGGTGTTCGCGTTCGCGCCCATCGTGGCGCTGCTGCTCGGCCTGTCGGCCATCGTCGTGCCGTGGGCGACGCTCATCACCTCGGTCGTGCTTTACATCGTGGTCCCGGTGGTGCTGGCGCAGCTGTGGCGCAAGGCACTGCTGGTACGTGGGCAGGCCGCTTTCGATGCGGCGCTCGCCAAGATCGGCCCGTGGTCGATCACCGCACTGCTCGCCACGCTGGTGCTGCTGTTCGCCTTTCAGGGCAAGGCGATCCTTGAGCAGCCGCTGATCATCGCGATGCTGGCCGTGCCGATCCTGATCCAGGTGTTCTTCAACTCCGGCCTCGCCTACTGGCTGAACCGGCGCCTCGGCGAATCGCACGCGGTCGCCTGTCCCTCGGCCTTGATCGGTGCGAGCAACTTCTTCGAATTGGCGGTGGCCGCGGCGATCAGCCTGTTCGGCTTCGAGTCCGGCGCGGCACTCGCCACCGTGGTTGGCGTGCTGATCGAAGTGCCGGTGATGCTGCTGGTGGTGCGCTGGGTGAACCAGAGCAAAGGCTGGTACGAAGGCGGGTTGAAGGCAGGCGCACCGGCCGCAGGCAGTCAGCATGCCTGAGGCGCTGGATGGGCTGCCGCACGTCGATGCGTCGCTGTTCTCGGTGCCGACCGTTGAGCGGCTGCGCGCTGCGACGCCATCACGCCACGCACCGCGTTTCTTGTTGCTCTACGGCTCACTGCGCGAGCGCTCCTACAGCCGCCTGCTGACCGAGGAAGCCGCGCGGCTGCTGCAGGCGATGGGCGGCCAGACGCGGCTGTTCGACCCGGCCGACCTGCCCTTGCCCGACGGCGCGCCCGAGTCGCACCCCAAGGTGGTCGAGTTGCGCGAGCTGGCGAACTGGTGCGAGGGCATGGTGTGGTGCTCGCCGGAACGCCACGGCGCGATGAGCGGCATCTTGAAAGCGCAGATCGATTGGATCCCGCTCACCCTCGGCGCGGTGCGGCCCACGCAGGGCAAGACGCTGGCGGTGATGCAGGTCTCGGGCGGTTCGCAATCATTCAATGCGGTCAACCAGTTGCGCGTGCTCGGCCGCTGGATGCGGATGCTGACGATCCCGAACCAGTCGTCGGTCGCCAAAGCCTTCCTTGAATTCGACGAGGCCGGGCGCATGAAGCCTTCGGCCTACTACGACCGCGTGGTCGACGTGATGGAAGAGCTGATGAAGTTCACGCTGCTGACCCGCGAGGCAACGGGCTATTTGACCGACCGCTACAGCGAGCGCAAGGAAAGCGCCGAGGCACTGTCGCAGCGGGTGAATCAGCGCGGCAGCTGAGGCGGTCACTGGAACTGCTGCGCGCGGGCCTGCAGCTGCTGCCGGCTGAAACGCGCGGCGAGCTGCGCTCAGCGCCGGGTCGCCAGCAGCCAGATGCCGACGACCACCAACGCCGTGCCGGCGGCGAGGCCGGCGGTGAACGGCTCGCCCAGCAGCAGCACGCTCATCGTGATGGTCGACAGCGGGCCGATCATCCCGGTCTGCGCCGCCAGCGTCGCACCGACGCGCTCGATCGCCAGCATCATCAGCAGCACCGGCGCGAAGGTGCACAGCACCGCGTTCAACAACGACAGCCAGATCACCTCGGGCGCCACCAGCATGGCCGAAACCGGGCGCAGCACCGCGAACTGCGCGATGCACAGCACGCACGCCACGGTGCTGGCCAAGCCGGTGAGGCGCAGTGCGCCGAGCCGCCGCACCTCTTCGCCGCTGAGCACCAGATAGACCGCATAGCTCAGCGCGCTGCCGAAGACCAGCGCAGCGCCCAGCATCGCATGCGGGCCGACATGCGTGATCTCCTGGCCGAACACCAGCAGCACACCGCCATAACTGACGGCCAGCGCCAACATCTGGCGACCCGTGACGCGTCGCTTGAAAAGCACGGCCCCCAGGGCCAGCACCAGTGTCGGATTGAGGTACAGGATCAGCCGCTCCAGGCTCGCGCTGATGTACTGCAGGCCCATGAAGTCGAGCGTGCTGGCCAGGTAGTAGCCGCTGAAGCCGAGGCCGCACACCACCCACACATCGCGCCGCTGCAGCGCCGGTTTGCCACGGCTGGCCCAGGCGCTCAGCACCAGGAACAACGGCAGCGCGAACAGCATGCGGTACGTGATCAGCGTGATCGCATCGACGCCGTGGCGGTAGGCCAGCTTGGCGATGATGGCCTTGCCTGAGAAGGCCACGGCCCCCAGCGCGGCCATCAGCAGGCCCGGCCACAGCGTGGCCACCGAGGCGCGCGGCGCTGGCGGGTTCAATCCCACGCGGGCGTCGCGCTCAGCACTTCCTGCAACGTCGTCAGGCCTTCGGCAACCTTCATCGCGCCGGCCAGCCGCAGCGGCCGCATGCCGTCGAGCAGGGCCTGCTGGCGCAGCTTGAGGGCGTCAGGCACCGGCTGGATGCACTGGCGTGCGGCATCGGTGACCGACAGCAGCTCATAGAGGCCGGTGCGGCCGCGGAAACCGGTCATCCGGCATTCCAGGCATCCGACCGGCTTGCAGGGCTTGGCCTTGCCGCTCAAACGCCAGGGCTTGACGAACTCGGCCAGGTCGTCGGTGCTGACCGACTCGTCGGGCTGTTTGCAGGCCGGGCACAGCGTGCGCACCAGCCGCTGCGCCAGCACGCCGATGACGGTGGCACCGATCAGGTACGGCGCCACGCCCAGATCGACCAGCCGGGTGATGGCCGAGGCCGCGTCGTTGGTGTGCAGCGTGCTGAAAACCAGGTGACCGGTCAGCGCAGCCTGGATCGCCATTTCGGCAGTCTCCAGATCGCGCACCTCGCCGACCATGATGATGTCCGGGTCCTGCCGCATCAGTGCGCGCACGCCTTCGGAAAAGCCGAAATCCAGCGCCGGCTGCACCTGGGTCTGGTTGAACGCCGGCTGGATCATCTCGATTGGGTCCTCGATCGTGCAGACGTTGACCTCCTCGGTGGCAAGCCGCCGCAGGGTGGAGTACAGCGTGCTGGTCTTGCCCGAGCCGGTCGGCCCGGTCACCAAGATGATGCCGTTGGGCCGCGCCACCAGCGCCTCCCAGCGCTTCGAATCGTGGCTGCCGAAGCCCAGCGCGTCGAGCGACTTGACGGTGGTGTCGGGGTCGAAGATGCGCATCACCATCTTTTCGCCGAAGGCGGTGGGCAGCGTCGACAGCCGCATCTCGACCTCGTCGCCGTCGGGGTTGCGCGTTTTGATGCGGCCGTCGAGCGGGCGGCGCTTCTCGATGACGTCCATGCGGCCCAGCAACTTGACGCGCGCGATCATCGCGTTCATCACGCCGGGGGGAAGTTGATACACCGTATGCATCACGCCGTCGATGCGAAAGCGGATCGCACTCAAATCGCGCCGCGGCTCCAGGTGGATGTCTGACGCCCGCTGGTCGAAGGCGTACTGCCACAACCAGTCGACGACCTGCACCACGCCCTGGTCGTTGGCGTCGAGTTGCTTGTTGCTGCGGCCGAGCTCGACCAGTTGCTCGAAGCTCGCGATCGCCGAGGACTCACCGCTCTTGATCGCCGCACGCACCGAGCGCGACAGCGTGTAGAACTCGGTGGTGTATTTCTGCAGCTCGAGCGGGCTGACCACGATCAGCTTCAGCGGCTTGCGGGTGTGCGCCTCGATCTCGGGCACCCAGTCGATGGCGTAGGGCTCGCAGGTGGCCACGGTGACGTCGTTCAGGCCGACCTGCAGCGGCAGCGCGCTGCGCCGCTCGGCGTAGTTGATCGACATCACATCGGCGACACGGCCCACGTCCACCTTCAGCGGGTCGATGCGCAGGTAGGGCAGCCCGCAGCGGCCGGCCAGCCATTCGGTCAGTGCCTCGGTGTCCAGCGGCTTGCCTGCGGCGCCCTTGCGAATCAGGCCGGCCGCGCCCAGGCGCACCAGCGGGTGCTGCGCGCTGTGTGCGGAGCCGAAGCGCTTGATCGTGCGCTCGGCGTCCTCGCGCTCGATCAGCTCGTCATCGCTCAACCAGTCCAGCAAGCGGCGCCATTCCAGCTTGCCGGTGGGCACCGGCTCCACGGGAATGTCAGTCTGTGCGGCCGGTGCGGTCTGGCTGGTCTGACGTTTGGCGGGTCGTTCAACAGCGGACATGGCGGGTTTCTCAAGGGCTGCGGTTCGAGGGCGAGGCACTGACAGGTAGGGGCACGGCCCTGGCTAGCACGGCCCTGCAGTGACCTTCGGCAGCACACGCAGCATCTTCAACCATTTTCGCGCCGGCAGATCAGCGTGCAACTCGATGTGGTCCGCGCGCATCGCCAGCACGGAGGCCTCGGGCCAGGCAGCGCCCTTCAGTGCCACGACGATGGTGTTGCCTTCGCGGGTCGGGCGCAGGCTCAGCACCTGCGCCGCGCCGAAGGCCGCCGCGATGCGCTGCGCGCTGCGTTCGAAGCTGGCATCGCGGCCGAACAGGTTGACCGTCATCGCGCCACCATCGCGCAGCAGCCGATGGCAGTCGGCATAGAACGCGTCGCTGTCCTGCACTGGGCTCGCCGCATCGTGGTCGTAGAGGTCGACGCACAGCACGTCGGCACTGCCCACATGGGCCGGGTCGGCGGCGTAGGCCGCGGCGTCGGCCTCGATCACCTTGAGCCTTGCCCCAGGCTCGACATGGAAGTACGCGCGGCAAACGCCGATCACGGTGTCGTTGAGCTCAACCGCGGTCGTGCGCATGCGCAGCACGCTGTGGCAGAAGCGGGTGATGGCCCCCGCACCCAGGCCGAGCTGAACCGCGTGGCCCTCGGACAGCGCCTCGCTGGGCCGCAGCAGCATCCAAACCATCATTCGCTGCACGTATTCCAGCTCGATCGCCAGCGGCTTGCGGATGCGCATGGCGCCCTGCACCCACGGCGTGCCCAGGTGCAGGTAGCGCACACCGTCGGCTTCGGAGACGGTGGCAGGGGCCAGTTCGGGTCGTTTTTTCTTCTGGGTCATCGTGACCGGGATGTTGCCACCCTGCGCAGCGGGTGGACGGGCAGAGTTCAATCCGGCATGGCATCATCGCAGACCGGTCGAAAATGCCGGTTTCCCAGCCCCTCACCAACACGCAGTTCCAACCTCTTGGAAGCCTATCTATGCGCAGCTATGCCTACCTCAAAGAACTCGACGCCGACAGCTTGACCTTGCGCGAAAGCGACACACCGCGCCCCGGGCCCGGGCAGGTGCTGGTGCGCATGAAGGCCGCATCGCTGAATTACCGTGACTTGCTGATCATCACCGGCCGCTACCCCGGCATGAAGTCGCAAGGCCTGGTGCCGGTGTCAGACGGTGCCGGCGTGGTGGCCGAGGTGGGCGCTGGCGTGACGCGGTTTGCCACCGGCGACCGCGTCACCGGCTGCTTTTTCGAGACCTGGATCAGCGGGCCGATGCGGCCTGCCCATTACGACCACGCCCTCGGCGGCTCGGTGCCCGGCGTGCTGGCCGAATACCGTGTGTACCCTGCCGAGGCGTTGGTCGCCACACCGGCCCACCTGAGCGACGAAGAAGCGTCGACGCTGCCCTGCGCCGCGCTGACCGCCTGGAACGGCCTGTTCGAAGGCAAGCAGGTGACGCCGGGCGAGACCGTGCTGGTGCTGGGCACTGGCGGCGTGTCGATGTTCGCCCTGCAGTTCGCCAAGGCCGCGGGCGCGGTCGTGATCGCCACCTCGTCGAGCGACGCCAAGCTGGCGCAGGCGAAGGCATTGGGCGCCGACCACCTGATCAACTACAAGTCCCATCCGGATTGGGAGCAGAACGTGCGCGAGATCACCGGCGGCGTTGGGGTCGACCATGTGGTCGAGGTCGGCGGTCCGGGCACGCTGCAGCGCTCGATCGCAGCGGCGCGCCACGGCGGTTCGGTGCACCTGATCGGCGTGTTGACCGGCGGCGAGATCAACCCGCTGTCGATCCTGTTCAACACCACCACCGTGCGTGGCGTGTTCGTCGGTTCGCGCGACATGTTCGAGGCGATGAACCGCTTGATCAATGCGCACAAGATCAAACCGGTGATCGACCGGGTGTTCGGCTTCAACGAATCACGGGAGGCGCTGCGTCACCTCGAAGGCGCCACTCACTTCGGCAAGGTCGTCATTCGCATCGAGTGAGCGCCTGAGCGGACGGCGTTACGGCAAAAAGTCTGGCATCGGGGTGACCCCGATGCCAGACTTTTTTGCTTTTGTCCGTGGCGGCGCGGTCAGTGCGAGACGTTCGATGCCGTCGGCCTGGCCTTGGCCGATGCCGTCGAGCACTTCTCGGAGCGGACCCGGTGATAGACCAGGCTGTCCTCGACCGAGCGCAGCACCACCTTCTTCGCCGCCATGTTGACGATCTCGTCCTTCAGTGACTTGCCCTCAGGGAATTCCACGACCAGCGTGCCGTCCCAGACGTACCACTTCGAGCTGACGACGGCATACACCCGCGAGCAGGCGTTGTCCTCGAATTCGGTGTAGACGTAGGTGCCATCCGAGTTGAAGACTTCCTTGCTCGGAACGCCTTCGTAGTCGGCGCTGTCCGGCGGGTTGACCCAGGTGCCGACGAGCATCGCCGACAAGGCTGCATCGTCCTTCTTCGCGGGCGTCGCCGCCTGCGAAGGCTGCGCGCACAGCGCCCCGGCTGCTACGCATGCCATTGCCAGTTTTGTCATCACGGTGATTCCTTATGAAGTGGGAAAGAGCCTAGCGATCGAGCTTTCCGTGTGCTCAGAGAGGCCATCGGATGGAGAGTGTCGCCACCGTCCGAAAGACATTACAGAATTTCGACCTCAATGGTACGCACAACGGCGCTTCCTGGATGCAGCGGGTGCATTGATCAGGCCAGCCCCAGGCCGCGGGGGCGGGGGCGGGCTTCGGCCACACCCCGCTCATCGGGCAGGCCGACCCGATCGATGCCCCACAGTGCCGCCAGCTTCGGCAGCGCGGCGCAGGCGTTGGCCCATGTCGCCTCGGCGATCTCGGCCAGGCTGATGCCGCGCAGCGCAGCCAGCGTCTCGGCGATGCGCGGCAACTGCGCCGGCTCGTTGAGCACCGCGGTGCCGGAGTCGGATCGGCGAACGGCGGCGGTGCGGTAAAGCCACTGCGGCGGGATGTCCGGCGCGTCGGTCTCCAGCACGATCGCGGCCAGCGGCAAGGTCTGCGCGAGCCGCCGCAGTTGCAGCGCGCGCTCGAAGGTCATCGCGCCGCCGAAGCCCAGCTTGAAGCCCAGCGCGACGAAGGCCATCGCCTGCTGCTCGCTGCCGTTGAAGGCATGCGCGATGCCGCCTGGCACCGCAGTGCGGCGCAGGTGTTTCAACAGCGTATCCGCCGAGCGGCGCACATGCAAGATCACCGGCAGATCCCTTTCGCGGGCCAGGCGCAGCTGCGCGGCGTAGAAGCGTTCCTGACGCACGCGGTCGGTGTCGGGCACGAAATGATCGAGGCCGATTTCACCGACCGCCACCAGCCGCGGATCGTGCCGGTGGGCGTCGAGCGCCTCGGCCAGACGATTGATGTCGGCATCGCCAGCCCGATCGACATACAGCGGGTGGATGCCCAGCGCATAGGCCAGGTCATGGGCTTCGGCCAGCCGGCGCACCGCTTCGAAATTGGCGCTCTCGACCGCCGGCACCACCATCTGCACCACGCCCGCCGCCCGGGCACGCGCGATCACGGCCGCCGCGTCGCCGCCGAACTCGGGCGCATCCAGGTGGCAATGGGTGTCGATCCAGCGCATGCGCCGATGGCAGCTGGCTTCAGGGCACGAGCCGGCCTAGCTTCAGGCGCAGCACCCGATCGCAACGCGCGGCCAGCGCCTCGTCGTGGGTGACCAGCACGAAAGCCATGTGGCGGCTGCGCGCTAAAGACAGCATCAACTCGAACACGCCGTCCGCGGTTTCGCGGTCGAGGTTGCCGGTGGGCTCATCGGCGAGCACGCAGGCGGGCTGCCCGGCCAGCGAGCGCGCGATCGCCACCCGCTGGCGTTCACCGCCCGACAGCTGCGCCGGCCGGTGCAGGGTGCGGTGGCCGAGGCCGACCTGCTGCAGCACCGCTTCAGCCGCAGCGCGCGCCTCCGCCTGAGGCACGCGCCGAATGCGCAGCGGCATCGCGACGTTGTCGAGCGCCGTGAATTCGGGCAGCAGGTGGTGGAATTGGTAGACGAAGCCCAGGTGCCGGTTGCGCCACATCCCTTGGTCCTGCGCGCTCATCTTCTGCAGGTCGCGGCCCATCAGCGTGACCTCGCCCTGCGTGGGCGCATCGAGCCCACCCATCAGGTGCAGCAGCGTGCTCTTGCCCGAGCCTGAGGCACCGACGATCGCCACCGTTTCGCCGGCCGAGATGTCGAGGTCGACGCCTTGCAGCACGTGCACGTCGACCGCGCCTTCGTGAAACCGCTTGTGCAGCGCCACGGCGCGAATCACCTTGCCCGCGTGCGGCACAGACTCACTCATAGCGCAGCGCCTCGGCCGGCTGCACGCGGCTGGCGCGCCAGCTCGGGTAAAGCGTGGCCACGAAAGCCAGCGCCAGCGAGATCAGCACGATCGGCACGATGTCGCCGCTTTGCGGATCACTCGGCATGTGGCTGATGAGGTACACGCTGCTGGGCAGGAAGCTGGTGTGCAGCGCGCGTTCGATCGCCGGCACGATGACATCGATGTTGAACGCCACCCCCAGGCCCAGCACCATGCCGGCCAGCGTGCCCATCACGCCCGAGGCCGCACCCTGCACCATGAAGATGCCCATGATCGAACGTGGGCTGGCGCCCAGCGTGCGCAGGATCGCGATGTCGGCCTGCTTGTCGGTGACCGTCATCACCAGCGTGCTGACGAGGTTGAAGGCGGCCACGGCGACGATCAACGTCAGGATGATGAACATCAGCCGCTTCTCGATCTGCACCGCCTGGAACCAGTTGCGGTTGGTGCGCGTCCAGTCGTTGACGCGCACCGTGGGCCCCAGGCGCACCTGCAATTCATCGCCGACCTCGCGCGCCTGCTGTGCGTCCTTCAGCCGCAGCTGAACGCCGGTCGGGCCCGCGACGCGGAACAGCCGCGCGGCATCGTCCACATGGATCAGCGCCAGGCCGTTGTCGTACTCGTAGTGACCTGCATTGAAGGTGCCGACCAGCGTCATTTGCTTCAAGCGCGGCACCACACCGGCCGGCGTGACCTGCCCGCCGGGCGCCACGAGGGTCACCTTGTCGCCCACCACCACACCCAGCCCGCGGGCCAGCTCACCACCCAGCACGATGCACCAGCAACCCGGCACCAGCGGGGCCAGCGTCGTGTCACGCAGCTGAGCCGCAAGGTCGGTGACGGTGGCCTCTTCGGCAGGCGAGATGCCCCGCACGATGGCACCGCGCATGTCGTCGCCGCGCGCGATCAGCGCCTGCGCGGCAACAAACGGAGACGCACCGATCACCTCGGGGTTCAACCGCGCCTGTGCGGCGGTGGCCTGCCAGTCGGGCAAGGCCTCGCCCTTCGATTGATAGACCTCGACGTGCGAGACCACCGACAGCATGCGGTCTCGCACCTCCTTCTGGAAGCCGTTCATCACCGACAGCACGATGATCAGCGCCGCCACACCCAGCGCGATGCCGAGCATCGACACGCCCGAGATGAACGAGATGAACCCGTTGCGTCGGCCGCTTCGACCAGCCCGGGTGTAGCGCCAGCCGATCTGGAGTTCGTAGGGCAATTGCATTGCTGAGTGATGCTACAGGAGGGGGTTTGCACTTGCGGTGCAGCGCGCCGGGTCTCGGCCCGGCTGCCGAGTAACTTTCTTCTGCTGGCACAGAAGAAAGTCACCAAAGAAGAGTGCCTCGAACACCAGCCATTTGACCTGCTCGCTTCGGCCAGCCGCCTACTTCATCGGCTCTGGCCCGAGAACACTTAGCGAGCTACTGCCACGGTTACCTCGCTCAGGTTCAAACATGCGGTCTCGCTGCGCCTCGACCCTTTGGGGTCTTCGGTTTAGGTTCTTGTGCCAGAGCCTTTGCCGTTCGCCTCTGGCCGAAGCGCGGTCACCAAATGGCTGGCGTTCAGGGCCTCTTTTTTGGTTACTTTTTTCTGGCCCCGCAGAAAAAAGTGACCCGCCTGCCGGGGCGGAATCCCGGCGCAGTGCCACGCAACGCGAGCAAGCAGCCTGCAAGGCAAACCAAAAGTTCACTCACCCCAATTGACCCAACCCTGCCACGCAGTCAGCAGCACGATGCCGCCAAACACGATGCGGTACCAAGCGAAGCCGACGAAATCGTGGGTGGACACGAAGCGGATCAGCCAGCGGATGCACAGCAACGCGCTGAAGAACGCGAACACCAGGCCGACCGCAAACAGCGGGATGTCGCCCGCGTGCAGCGCCGCACGCTCCTTCCACAGCGCGTAGGCCCCGGCGCCCATCAGCGTCGGGATGCCGAGAAAGAAGCTGAACTCGGTGGCGGCCTTGCGCGAAAAACCAAGCACCATCCCGCCGATGATCGTGGCGCCCGAGCGGCTGGTGCCCGGAATCAGCGCCAGGCATTGCAGCAAGCCGACCTTCAGCGCATCGAGCGGGCCCATGTCGTCGATGGTTTCGACGCGCGCGCGGCGGCTGCCCTGCACATCGGAGGCGCCATACAAACGCTTCTGTCGTGCTTCGACCCACAGGATGATGAAGCCGCCGACGATGAACGCCATCGCCACCGGCACCGGGTGAAACAGATGCTCCTTCACGGCCTTGCCGAAGGCCAGGCCCAGCACCACCGCCGGGATGAAGGCGATCAGCACATTGAGCGCAAAGCGCCGCGCAACCGCATCGCTGCCCAGGCCCGCAACGGTGGCCTGCAAGCGCACGCGGTACTGCCAGATGACCGCAAACATTGCGCCGGTCTGGATCGCGATGTCGAACACCTTGGCGGTTTCGCTGGTGAAGTCGAGCAGCGAGCCGGCGAGGATCAGGTGCCCAGTGCTCGAGATGGGGAGGAACTCGGTCAGGCCTTCGACGATGCCCATCAGGGCGGCTTTGATCAGCAGTGTGATGTCCAAGATGGGGTCCGTTGACGTCCTCTTTCGATGATACGGGGGTGGCGTAACGCTCAGCGTGGCGCCGCCTTGTCGGCCGCGCGTTCGGCATCTCGGACGATGCGCGCCAGCCGGTCGGCGAGCTTCTCGGTGGTCAGCTTCTCGCGCAATCGTTCCACCATCAGCGGCAGGCTGAACGGGCTGGGCGCTTTCAGGTCGACGCGCTCGATCGCCAGAGCCGCCATGCGCTGCAAGGTGGCACGCAAGCGGCCAATGTCGAGCTCCTGGCTCAGCACCTCGGCTTGCGCCTGGGTCAGCAGCAGGTTGTCGGCGTCGTACTTCCTGAACACCTCGAAGAACAGGCTGCTCGACGCTTGCAACTGCTTCGTGCTCTTCGGTGCGCCAGGGTAGCCGGTGAACACCAGGCCGGCCACGCGCGCGATCTCGCGAAAACGCCGCTGCGCGAGTTCGCCGCTGTTCAGGCTGCGCATCACGTCGGCGAGCAGGTCGGTGGCATCGAGCAACCGGCCGTCGAACAGCGGGGCCAGGTCCACCGGCTCGGCGCTCAGCAACTCAAAGCCGTAGTCGTTGACGCTGACGCTGAAGGTGTTCGGCGCGGCGCGCGCCAGTCGCCACGCGAGCAGGCTGGCGAGGCCCAGGTGCACGTTGCGGCCGGCGAACGGGTACAGGTAGACGTGGTGGCCCTCGCGCGACGTGAACACCTCGACCAGCAGCGTGCCGGGCGTCGGTAATTTCGACAGCCGCGCCTGCGTCTGCAGCATCGGCAGCGCGGCGAGCATCTCGGGCTCGTCGGGCACGAGGCGGCCGTCGGCCTTCGCGGCGACCGCCAGCAGTTCGAGCACCGCATCGGCCAGTTCGCTGGACAGCGGCATCTTGCCGCCGGCCCAGCTCGGCACGACGCCCTTGTTCTTCGTGGCGCGCTGCACGTACGCAGTCATGTCCTGCGTGCGCAGGTACTCGAGCACGCGGCCGGCGAACACGAAGCAATCGCCCTTGCGCAGCCGCGCGATGAAGCTTTCCTCGATGCTGCCGATGGGGCCGCCGCTCAAGTACTTCACCTGCATCGACGCGTCGCTGACGATGGTGCCGATCGCGAGGCGATGGCGCTTGGCGATGCCGCGGTCGGGCACGCGGTAGACGCCGTCGATGTTCTGCACGCGGTGGTACTCAGGATAGGCCGCGAGGCTGCCGCCACCGCCTTCGACGAAGCCGAGCGCCCAGTCGAATTCATCACGGCGAAGTGCGCGGTAGGCCCAGGTCGAACACACCTCGTCGAACATCGCGTCGGGGGCAAAACCGCCGCCGAGGGCCACCGTCACCAGGTGCTGTACCAGCACATCGAGCGGCTTGTCGGGCGTCGCACGCTTCTCGATGCGCCCGGCCAGCGCGGCGCGGCGGGCGGCGGCGGCCTCGACCAGTTCCAACGTGTTGGTCGGCACCAGCGTGACGCGGCTGGGCCGCCCCGGCGCGTGGCCGCTGCGGCCGGCGCGCTGCAGCAGCCGCGCGACGCCTTTCGCGCTGCCGATCTGCAGCACCCGTTCGACCGGCAGGAAATCGACACCGAGGTCCAGCGACGAGGTGCAGACCACCGCCTTCAGCTGCCCCTGCTTCAGCCCGGCCTCGACCCATTCGCGCACCGCCTTGTCGAGTGAGCCGTGGTGCAGCGCCACGATGCCCGCCCAGTCGGGCCGCTCACGCAGCAGCAACTGATACCAGATCTCGGCCTGCGACCGGGTGTTGGTGAAGACCAGCGTGGTGGCCGCGCTGTCGATCTCAGCGATCACCGGCTTGAGCATCTGCGCGCCGAGGTGACCACCCCACGAGAAGCGGCCCGGGTTCTCTGGCAACAGGGTGTCGATCAGCAGTGTCTTCTCGACGCGGCCCTGCACCGTCAGGCCTTCGTCCTCGCCGTCCGTGTGGGTGTGGGCACCCGCACCGATCAGCACCCGCTTCGCGTCGTCCAGGTTGCCCAGCGTCGCGCTCAGCCCCCACACCACCAGCCGCGGGCTCCAGCGCTTGAGCCGCGCCAGCGCCAGCTGCACCTGCACGCCACGCTTGTTGCCCATCAGTTCGTGCCATTCGTCAACGATCACCGTGTGCACGCCGGCCAGTTCCTCGGCGGCGCGCTCGCGCGTCAGCATCAGGGACAGCGATTCGGGCGTCGTGACCAGCGCGGTTGGAAAGCGCCGGTCCTGCCGCGCGCGTTCGGCCGATGCGGTGTCGCCGGTGCGCTGGCCGACGCTCCAGTGCGGCGCGACCTCGGGCAGCGTCAGTTGCAGCGCGCGCGTGGTGTCGGCGGCCAGGGCCCGCATCGGTGTGAGCCAGAGCACGCCGAGCGGCGGGGCCGCTGCCTTGCTCGGTGCGGCCACTGCACCAAAGGACAAGCCACGCAGCAGCGCGCCGAACCACACCGCATAGGTCTTGCCGCTGCCAGTGGTCGCATGCAGCAATCCACTGCGGCCGGCGATCATCCCGCCCCAGACCTCGCGCTGGAACGCGAAAGGCTGCCAACCGCGGGCGGCGAACCAAGTCTCCGCCATGTCCGCTTTGGGCGAGTGTGCAGGCGCGCTCGCGGTGTCGATTCCGAGCTTCGGCTTCACCGGCTCACGCCGCACCGGCCGTCACGATCCAGCCTTCCAGCCGGTCGGCAGCTGTGGGTCGGCCATAAGCGGACTGCCCGCGTGCCCAGGCGGCCTGCATCATGCACAGCACTGCATCGAGCCGATCGCCGGTGGCATCGGCGACCAGTGCGTCGCGCTGCGCATGGCTCAGGCGCAAGCGCAGCGCGAGCCGCGTGCGGCCCTGCTCCAGCGCGTCGACCAGGTCCTTGCGCGCGATCAGCCGTTCCGGCGTCTGCTTCATCTTCTCGTCGCTCTTGTAAGAGCGAGTGCCGAGCACTTCACGCGCCAGCAGCCCGGGGTAGCCTTCGACCGCGACGCGCGTGGTGTCGCCATCGTGCAGACCCGGCAGGTACACGCCCGCGTCGATCAGCAGCGGCACGCCCGCATGCAGCATGAACGCCACCGGCGGGTTGACCCACTTCATCGACGGCGACGACCCAGCCGGCCCGTCGCAGCGGCGGTGCGCGAACTTAGCCCCGACCGGCCGTGCATGGCAGAACGCGGCGAAGGTGTCGCGGATCTGCTCGCGCGACAACGCGGCGTAATGGCGCATCAACGGCAGCCAGTCGGTCGGCCAACCCAGCATGTCGATCAGCTCGCGCGGCAGGCCGAACGGCAGGTCGAAGGCGCCGACCCACTCGCCCGGCGCACGCAGCCAAGCAGTGAAATCATCGAAGCTGGTGTGCGATTGCAAGGCATCGAGCCGAACGCTGTGACCGTCGAATCGGCCGAGTGCGACGACGATCGGTTTGCGCTTCGTTGGGCGGCTGGTGAAGTCGACGCCCGCGGCAACGCCGGGACCGGCAAGTGGTTCTGTGGTCACGGCTGCGACTCTAACGACCGCCCGATGCCCCCATCATCAGCTGCGCGACCACCACCATGGCCACGACCTCGCGCACCTTGCCCTCGATGCTCGGCTGCCCGATCGGGCAGGTCCGGCGGGCCAGCACCTCGGGTGCGATGCCACGCAAAGTGTCGGTTGACTTCGACAACGCAGATGCCACGCCAGCAGGCGTTGAGCTTCGACGATCGGGCCGGGCCCGACGAAAAAAGGGCGGGCTGCACCGACCTGGCACAGCCCGCCCACATACGTTCCCTTGGCGATGATTGCGGTGCGCCGCCCTACAGCGCCGCGCCGCAGCCTCCGCTGCGATCAATCGATCAAGGAATCAACACCGCACGGCCCTTGATCTTGCCGTGATGCAGATCGAGCAGGGCCTGGTTCGCGTCCTTGAGCTTGTATTCACGCGTGGCCAGATGCACCAGGCCACGATCAGCCAACGCCATCAACTCGACCAGCTCCGGGTAGGTACCGACCAGGCAACCGATGATGTTCTTCTCGGTGGTGATCAAGTCCAGCGCCGGAATATCGATCTTGCCGCCGTAGCCGACGATGTAGTAGCTGCCGGCGTTGCTCGTCATGGCCAAGCCCTTGGCAATGGCATCGCCCTCACCAACGAAGTCGATCACTGCCTGGGCGCCCTTGCCGCCGGTCAGTGCGAGCACTTGGTCCAGTTCGGTGCCGTCGGCCTTGACCAGGTGATGCGCACCGCACTCCTTGGCCAGTTGAAGCGCCATGTCGCCGCGGTCAACGACGATGATCTCTGCCGCACACAGCGCAGCCAGCACCTGGATGCCGATGTGGCCCAGGCCGCCGGCGCCGATCACCACGGCGTACTCGCCCGGCAACAGGTGGCGCGAGGCTTTCTTGGCCGCGCGATACGCGGTCAGCCCAGCGTCGGTGTACGGTGCGACGTCCTTGGGCGCCAGCGTCTTGGGCAACTTGATCAGCGAGCGCTGGCCAGTACGCAGGTATTCGGCATAGCCACCGTTGGCGTTGACGCCAGGAAAGCTGCTTTCCTCGGCCTGCATGTCGGAGCCGCGTCGGCAGGCCAGGCAGTGGCCACTGGTCACCAACGGGTGGCAGATGACCGCATCGCCGACCTTGACGCCGGTCACGGCCGAGCCGATGGCCTCGACCCAGCCAGCGTTCTCATGGCCCATGATGTACGGCAGCTTGACATCGACCTTGCTGCGCCAGATGCCTTCGATCACGTGCAGGTCGGTGCGGCACACGCCAGCGCCGCCGATGCGCACGATGACGTCAGTGGGGTTCTCTATCTTCGGGTCGGGCACGTCTTCGTAGTTCACGAAGGAATCGCCAGTCAGCGACTCGTTGTACTGGTGCAGCACCGCAGCTTTCATGGATGGTCCTCGTATGGCTTTTCGGAACTCGGCATTGTACTGTCCGCACAAGGCCAACGCAACCGGGGAATAGCGATCCCGTCATTGCCTGCGTCTCGGTACCAAACCGCGGATCCTGCAGGTGAGCTTGGCGCCCGCCGCGGGTCGCGAAAAGCCGACGGGGCGCGCGATGTCGCTTGATCGGCGGGCTGCTTCAGCAGCTGAACCGCGCAGCGGCAACGACGATCTCGACGGCGGCGACACGTTGGTTTGGAAGCGTGGAGCCCCTTGCCGCCGACCCGCCGGATGTGTTAGGGTCGCAATCCCCTTTTCACCCAAAATTTGGAGACCCACATGGTCACTCAGCTTGTCCTACTTACCCGCCGCTCGGACATGAGCTTCGAACAGTTCAGCACTTATTGGAAGAATGTGCACGCCCCAATCGGCGGGAAGATGCCCGAAGTCATCAAGTACGTGCAATACCACGGTGGCGTGGCGCCCGCCAACGGCGCACCCGCCTACGACGGCGTCGCTCTGCTCAAGTTCGCCGACATGGATGCGCTGCAGCGCTCGTGGGGCAGCCCTGAAGGCCAGGCGACTGCCGCCGACATCCCGAACTTCCTCGACGGTTCGAAGATCGTGATGCTGTTCAACGAAGAGCATCAGGTCGTCTGACCTGCGCTTTGACTACCGGCGCGGGGCCACCCGCGCCGATGGCGGGCTGTCCGACTTGGCACAGTCCGCCCACATGCCTACCCAGAGGCGATCACTGCGCAGAGACGCCTCACGGCGCCGTGCAGCCAACGATCGGGCACCCCGCCAGCGCTACAGCCGCTGCCACGCTCAAGGGATCAGCAAACCAACACCGCAGCGCCTTTGATGCTGCCATGATGCAGGCCGAGCAACGCTTGGTTCGCGTCCTTGAGTTTGAATTCACGCGTGGCCAGATGGGCCAAGCCACGATCCGCCGGCGCCATCAGTTCGACCCGTTCCCCAGCAGATGCCGACTCAGCAGCCGTCGATACGGTTCGAGGGTGCGCGCAGCAACCACCGGATCGCCGACCCCCAGCACCGTCCACCGCAAGGGCCCATGGCAGCATGTCGATTTCAGCGGCCTACAGCGATTCGCTTTGATGCGTCAGTGCGTAAGCGCTGCGGCGCTCTGGGTTTGACTGCCTGCGCATGCGACAACGGTGTCGGCTGCCGTGCGCGTGGGGTGACCGGCGCAGCGAAGCAAAGAAGGAGGGCCGGATCGGTCTCACCCAAGCGCTTGGGAGGTGACTCGGCCCGGGTGACATGAGCGGAGCCGGTCGCCCCACGCGCTCGGCAACACCGCGCACGAGCTTGCCTGCGGAAAGGCTTTCAGGCGGCCAGAAAGTGCGCGTCAAGCGATTCGATCCACCGTGCCTTCTGAGCCGAAGTCGCAAAGCTCGCTTCGAAGCTGTTGCGCGCCAGGATGTAGGCGTCGTCGGAAGTCAGTGATGGCAGCGCTTCGAAGGTTTCGATGAAGTTCTGGTTGACGTAGCCGCCGAAGTACGCCGGGTCGTCGGAATTGACCGTGACACACAGGCCCAGTTCGAGCAGCCGCGCCAGGTTGTGCTGCGCCAGCGTGTCGAACACACGCAGCTTGACGTTCGACAGCGGACACACCGTCAGCGGCACGCGTTCGGCGGCCAGCCGCGCGACCAGCGATGGGTCTTCGACGCAGCGCACGCCGTGGTCGATGCGCTCAACCTTCAGCACATCGAGCGCGCTCCAGATGTAGGCTGGCGGGCCTTCTTCACCGGCGTGGGCGACGAGCCGCAGCCCGAGCTCATGGCAGCGTTCGAACACACGGGCGAACTTCTCCGGCGGGTGACCACGCTCGCTGCTGTCCAGGCCGATGCCGACCAGCCGATCGCGGTGCTTGGCTATCGATGGCAGCGCCTGTGTCAGCGTGTCGAAGGCCGCCTCCTCGCTCAGGTGACGCAGGAAACACAGGATCAGCAACGAGGTGATGCCGAACTCGGCTTCGGCCGCCTCGCAGGCACGCACCAGGCCGTTGATCACCACCTCGATCGCCACGCCGCGCTCGGTGTGCGTCTGCGGGTCGAAGAACAGCTCGGCGTGCACCACATGGTCGGCCGCGGCGCGACGGAAATAGGCCATGGCCATGTCGTAGAAATCGGCCTCGTGCAACAGCACCGAGGCGCCGGCGTAGTAGATGTTGAGGAAGCTCTGCAGGTCGCTGAAGGCATAGGCGGCACGCAGCGACTCGACGCTGTTGTAAGCCAGCGCCACGCCATTGCGCGCCGCCAGCGCGAAGATCAGCTCGGGTTCGAGCGAGCCCTCGATGTGGAGGTGCAGCTCCGCCTTCGGCATCCCGCGCAGCAGCGCGGGCAGGCGATCGGCCGGGATGGCATCGAGGCCAGCAGGCAGGGTCAGGCTCATGTTTTTCCTTTCGTTGGCATCAGGCGCGTTGGTAGACGGGGTCGCCCGCGGCGCAGGTCGCCACCCGATGGCGCTCATCGCCGAGCGTCATCCAGGCGAAGACACGTTCGTGCAGCAGCGCACGGTCGCAGTCGTCGAGCCAGATGCCGTGCGGGTCCAGATCCGGGTGGGCGGCGACACCGCCGTGTCATCGGTCAGCGTAGCAGGTCGATGCCTGTCAGCGGCGAATGCGGCCGCCGGCACGCCCGAAAATTCACCTGGTTTTACACAGCACAGGGAACAGGCTGACCGCGCGCCGGTCTATGCTGCGAAGCAAGTTGTCCACCGAACAAAGGAAACGACCATGAAGACCTTGACACATGGCTGCACCGCGGCTCTGGCGGCGGTCGTATTGGCGGTTGCTGTGGCACCTGCCGATGCACACGGTTACGGGCGAGGCGGTTACCGCGGCGGTCATGGGCCCGGCTGGGGTGCCGTCGGCATCGGGCTGGGCCTGGGCGTCGGGCTGGGCTGGCTGGCCGGATCTCGCCACGGCTACACCCGCCACAGCTACGGGCCGCCGGTGTATTCCAGCGTGATCGTGCCGGCCTACCCGAGCTATGGGTACGTGTACGCGGAGCCACCCTCGGTGGTGTACCGCGAGGTGCCGGTGCCGGTGTACCGCGAGGTGCCGCGCCAGGAGCCGGTGGCGAAAGCGCCGCCCGAGCCCATCATTTACCCGCGCAACGGCCAGAACGCGCAGCAGATCGAAGCCGACCGCCAGGATTGCAACCGCTGGGCCACCACCCAACCCAGCGCGATGGCCGACAGCAGCGTGTTCAACCGCGCGACCGACGCCTGCATGGACGGACGCGGCTACACGCTGCGCTGAGCCGCACGTCGATTCAGCGCCTCGCGATTTCGCGCATCGTCACGAACTCCTCCGCACCGGTCGGGTGGATGCCGATGGTGCGGTCGAGTTGGGCCTTGGTGAGCCCGGCCTGCAGCGCCGCCGCGAAGCCCTGAATCACCTCACCCGCATCGGCGCCGACCATGTGCATGCCCAGCACGCGGTCTGATGCGTCATCCACCACGATCTTCATCAGCGTGCGTTCGGTGCTGCCGCTCAGCGTGTGCTGCAGCGGCTTGAAATCGCTGCGGTAGATGCGCACCGGCCCGCGAGTACGGGCCGCCTCTTCGCCCAGGCCGACGGTGCCGATGTTCGGGTGCGTGAACACCGCCGTGGGCACCATCGCGTAGTCGATCGGCTGCCGCACGCCGTTGCCGAACAGGTGATCGACCAGCAGCATCGCCTCGCCGAGGGCGATCGGCGTCAAGGCCATGTGGCCGACCAGGTCGCCCAGCGCATGCACCGACGGCACGATGGTCTGGAAATGTGCGTCGACCGGCACCATGCCGTTCGCATTCAGCGTGATGCCGAGGGCTTCGAGGCCCAGGCCGCGGGTCCGTGGGATGCGGCCGGTGGCGTGCAGCACGGCATCGGCTTCGAGCACGGCACCTTCGGCGGGTTGATTCAAGCGCAGCGTCTGCACATCGCCGTGTCGCTGCGCGTCGGCGATCGTCGATTGCAGGTGCACTGTGATGCCCTTCTTGCGCATCTCGGCGGTGACGAAATCGGCGACCTCGTGGTCGAAGCCGCGCAGCAGCCGCGGCCCACGGTGCACCAGCGTCACCTGAGCACCCAGGCCGTTGAAGATCGACGCGAACTCGCAGGCGATGTAGCCACCACCAATCACGACCAGCCGACGCGGGAACGGATCGAGGTCGAACATGTCGTCGGAGTTGAGCGCCCATTCGGCGCCCGGGCCACCCACCTTCTGCGGCTGGCCACCGGTGGCGAGCAGGATGTGTTTCGCGGTGCAGTGCTTCACCGCTGAATCTGCATCGCCCACCACAGGTCGAACCGCCACCGTGTGCGGATCGACCACGCTCGCCCAGCCGCGCACCAGCGTGGCCCCGGCCGATTTCAGCAGCCCGTCGTAGATGCCATTCAGCCGCGTGATCTCGGCGGCGCGGCGCGCCTTCAGCACGGCCCAGTCGAAGCGCGGCGGGGTCACTTCCCAGCCGTAGCCATGCGACTGCTCGAAGGCCTCGGCGCAATGCGCCGCATAGCTGTACAGCTTCTTCGGGATGCAGCCGAGGTTGACGCAGGTGCCGCCCAGCGCCGCGCCTTCGACGATCACCACCCGCACCCCGCGCTGCGCCGCAAAGCGCGCCGCGCGCATGCCACCGCTGCCGGCGCCGATGACCAGCAGGTCGCAATCAAAGTCTGTCGAGGTGGATGCATTCGCCGCGTATTTCGACGTGTCGTTTGTCATGTTCATGCTCTGGGGTTGTCCAGCGTCTTCGGCAATGCCGCCGCCACGTCCCTGAACGCCGTCAGTGCCGCTTCGAGGTGGTCGATGATTTCTTGCTGCAACACATCGGGCGGCGGCAAATCGTCCAAATTTTCCAGACTCGAATCCTTAAGCCAGAACACATCGAGGCTGGCCTTGTCGCGCGCCACCAGCGCGTCATAGGCAAAGTACCGAAAGCGCTCGCTCTCTTGCCGCTCGTGTCGATTGTCGGGGCGATAGCAGGCCACGAAATCCTGCAAGTCATCGGTCTTCAGTGGCCGCGTCTTCAATGTGAAGTGCTTGTTCGTGCGCAGGTCGTAGACCCACACGCCCTTCGTGTGCACTTTGCCGTCCTTCGGCTTGTTGTCCCAGAACAGCACGTTGGCCTTCACGCCGTTGGCGTAGAAGATGCCGGTGGGCAGGCGCAGCAGTGTGTGCACATCGCAGGTTTCGAGCAGCTTGCGGCGGATGCGCTCGCCGGCGCCGCCCTCGAACAGCACGTTGTCGGGCAGCACCACCGCCGCCTGTCCGGTGGTCTTCAAGATCGCCACGATGTGCTGCACGAAGTTGAGCTGTTTGTTCGAGGTGGTTTCCCAGAAGTCCTGCCGCTCGTACGTCAGCGCGTCGCGGTCCTCCTCGCCTTCGGCGTTGGTGATCGTCATGCTGCTCTTCTTGCCGAACGGCGGGTTCGCGAGCACGTAGTCGAAGCGCTGTTCGGGGGCCGCCAGAAGCGCGTCGTTGCGGTCTACCGAGGGCTCGCCCACCACATCGCCGATGTGGTGCAAAAAAAGGTTCATCAAGCACATGCGCCGCGTGGCGGCCACGATCTCGTTGCCGAAAAACGTTCCCTGCGTCAGAAACTCCTTGTTGCGCTTGCTCAGGTGCCGGCCTTCGTCGCGCGTCAGCCATTGGTGCACGCCGAGGAAGAAGCCGCCGGTGCCACAGGCCGGGTCGGCAATCGTCTTGCCCGGCGCGGGGCGCACGCAGGCCACCATCGCCTCGATCAAAGGGCGCGGCGTGAAGTATTGGCCGGCACCGCTCTTGGTGTCTTCGGCGTTCTTTTGCAGCAAGCCTTCGTAGAGGTCGCCCTTGGTGTCGGTGTCCAGGCTGATCCAGTTCTCGGCGTCGATCAACTGCACCAGCCGCGAGAGTTTGGCCGGGTCCTGGATCTTGTTCTGCGCCTTGAAGAAGATGGCGCCGAGCATGCCGCCCTGCTTGCCGAGCATCTGCAACACGTGCAGGTACTGCGCCTCCAGCGGCTCGCCGGTGCGTGCCGTCAGCGTCGGCCAGTCGCAGCCGTGCGGAATGTTCGTGTCGCGGCTGTAGGGTGGCTGCGCGTATTCGTGCGCCAGCTTCAGGAACAGCAGGTAGGTCAGTTGTTCGAGGTAGTCGCCATAACCCAGGCCGTCGTCGCGCAGGGTGTGGCAGAAGTTCCAGACTTTCTGGACGAGGCTGCTGGTGTTCATGTCGGGTCGTCGTTGTCGTGCTTCGCGTTGCCCGACAGCTCGGCTTCAATGGCCTCGATGCTCGGCAGCACCGAGGCCAGCGTGGCGGGCAGCGCGCGCGTCAAATCGAAGGTCGATACGCCGATGGGCTTGTCCACGCCGCGCAGCGCGTACTCGGCCAGCACGCCGTTGTTGCGTTGGCAAAGAATCAGGCCGATGGTCGGCGCGTCGTCGGGGTGACGCAATTGGTCGTCAACCAGGTTGCAGTAGAAATTCATCTTGCCCGCGTACTCGGGTTTGAACTCGCCGCGCTTGAGTTCGATCACCACGTAGCAGCGCAGCCGGACGTGAAAGAACAGCAGGTCGAGGTAGAAGTCCTGCTCCGCCACCGCGATGCGGTGTTGGCGCCCCATGAACGCAAAGCCCTGCCCCAGTTCCAGCAGAAACTTTTCCAGGTGGCGCACCAGGCCGGTCTCCAGCTCGCGTTCGTGGAACGGCTCTTCGAGCGTGAGGAAGTCGAACACATAGGGGTCTTTCAGCGCCTGCTGAACCAGGTCGGATTGCGGGGCCGGCAGCCGCAGCGTGAAGTTGCTGGCACCCGCACCTTGGCGTGCATGCGCGTCGCTGTCGATCATCAGCATCAGCGTGTTGCGGCTCCAGCCCTGCGCCAGGGTCTGCGCCATGTACCAGCGGCGGGCCGGCAAGGGCTTGATCTTTTCCAGCAGCAAGGCGTGGTGGCCCCAGGGCACTTGCCAGAGGATGCTGTCGCCGGGCGATTTCACCACAGCCTGTGGCGAAGACGGGGTGGCGGGCTTTTGTGCCACGGCCTGTGGCACTTTCTTGGGCGCCTTGGCCTGTGCTGGTGCCACAGCTTGTGGCACCAATTCCGCTGCATCCGGGTAGGCGCGAAAAAACGCCAACATGCGCTTGAGGTTGCGCTCGGAAAAGCCCTTCACCTCAGGCAACTCGTTGCGAATGTCACCCGCCAGCCGCGGGATGACCGCCGCACCCCAGCCCTCGGCCGCCTGGCGCTCGTCGAGCAAGTGTCCGATTTCCCAGTACAGACGAACCAGCTCGGCGTTGACCGCGAGCACGGCGCGTGTCTGTGCGGCCTGGATGCGCGTCTTGATGTCGGCCAGCAGGCCGGCATATTCGGTCAGCTCGGTCATGCGGGTTCCTTGGCCTTGCGGGGGCGGCGGCTCGGCACGCTGGCCTTGTCTGCCCGGCTGGCGCGGATGCGCGCCAGCAGCACGCTCGCGGGTTCGTCGCTCGGGTCTTGCGGGACGAGGCGGCCGGAGAACGCGGCTTGGAGGATGTTCTTGCGTTGGGCTTCGGTTTGGCGGAGTGCATGGCGGATCGCGATGGCCTGCTCATGGATGATCGCTTTGGCGCCCTCCAACATTTCGACGATCTGGTCCTGCTCGTCCAGCGGGGGAACGGGAACTGGTATTCGCGCAATCTTGCCGACGCTCAGCGTGTACAGGCCGCTGGTGGTTGCTGCCAACGCAGCGAGACGGCCGATGCCAATTGGTGAGTTGAGCCAAGCGGCCAAAAACCGTGGCCGCATTCCGGTTGGTCGGACGCGAATCAGGTGGTTCTGATGCACGGCGTTCGCAATCTCGCCCGACCAAACGGCGCACCGTCCAATCTCAGTCCGACTGCCGTTGCCTTCGACGATGAGCACATCACCCGGCACAAGCGCAACCCGACCCAGTTCGCCCTCGAACAGCTCAATCTCATGGATATCATCGAGTCGAAGTTCATCACGGGCAACATTTGCCACTCGCAAGAACGGATATCGATTCAAAACCGGCGCACGCGAAGGCTGCTTTTGAATACCTCCTTGAATGGCACCGATTTGACCTGCGCTTGACCAGCGCCAGCTTTGCGGAAGCTCCGGCAATTCGGAGTCAACCGAAGATTCAGGTTCCTTGCGTGGTTTCGGCGAACCGCCGAACTTGACACGCCATTCGCGGGAGAGTTCGCCAGTGACAGCGGCTTTGAGCAACGACAGCCGGTAGAGCTTCAGCTTGGCCTGCGCGGCGCGCAACTCGGCCACGCCGGCATCGAGGTCGGAGAGGAGTTCTTCGAGCTTGTCGACAATGCGTTTCTGCTCACCCATTGGCGCAAGCGCGAACTCGACTCTGTAGAGATCGTCGCGGCCAAGTCCTGGAATTGCCGTTGACTTGTCAAGAAGGTTGAGGCCGAGACTACCGAACTGATGCGCGAGGTACTCAAGCAATAAGCCGTCGGGCGCCAGTACAAAGTACGTTGTGTCAATTGGCCAGCATGGACGGCTCATCAGGTGTACGGCGCCTACCGAGCCCTTCCGCCCAATAACGATGCACGGCCGATCAACGAGTGCGACGTTGTGGCTGCCTACGACGCCGCTTGATCCAAGTACGGGCACGTCTCCCTGGGAATCCCGAACACCTCCAACCAAAGATTTGCCGTAGTTGGCCGAGACCAACTCACCAAGCGCGACCCGCTCCCAAAAAACAGGAAGGCATTCCTCACTCACGCCACCAACTCCAAATTCATCTCCGCCATCAACCCATCCAGTTCACCCCCGAACACGCCCCACACCTTCTGCAAGCCGCCCCGGCCCGCGAACGGCGCGTGGTCGAAGTCGCTGCGCTCCACCGCCACGCTGGCGGCGATGTGGTCCTTCATCAAACGCAGCCACTCGGTCTGCTCCGGCGTGAACGCCGTCGCGCGTTGCGCGTTGTGGCGAAAAATCCAGCTCTGAAAGCGTGTGTTCACCGCATCGGCAAACGGCCGCAATTCCGCATCGAAGCCCAGCGCAAAACGCACCAGCGCAATCAGGTCGGTGAGCTGGCGTTGCACGCCCGCGCCCTTCACCTGGCTTTGCTGCACCCGCTCGTAGGCGCTCCACAGCCGCTCGGTCGTTAGCAGCAGCGGCGGGCGTGCCAGTTGTTCGTGCAATTGCTCGACCATCGCAAACGTCATCGCGCGGCGTTGGTAGGGTTGCTGGTAGATGAAGCTCAGCGCTTCGATGTCGTCCCTGTGCAGGGCGATGTAGTCCTTGAAGGATTCGATGGTCTTGTTCGCTGCCGCTTCGGCATCGGCGCTATAGCCGCTGAAGGTCACCTGGTCGAGGTTGACGTGGTCGATCAACTGCTCGCGCTCGCGGCGGGCGCCGTCGATGCGCTCGCGCAGCAGCGGGTTGTCGAAGGGCAGGCAGGCGGCAGCCACACGCTCGGCGCGGGCGGCTTGCAGTTCGGCTGCGGTGAGCGTGCCTTCGTCGCGTGTGATGCCGGCAGCCTTGGCCGTGGCGAGCGCAGCAGCCACGATCTTGTCGGGGTCGAGCGCGACCAGCAGGCCTTGCGCCAATGCCGCGAGCGGCACGCCACCGGCCTCCTTGGTCACCGCTACCTGGGCCTTCACGTCGAGCTGGCGTGACAGGCGCAGCAATCGGTTGGCGAGGCTGAGCACGGTGTCGTCGTCGCGGTGGCCCACGGCCACGCCGTGCAGCAGGTCGGCCAGGGCCAGCGTGGGTTGGCGTTCGAGCGGGCGGCCGTCGGTCTTGAGTGACTTTTCCACCCCCACGGCGTCGATCAGCACGAAGTGCGTCTTGGCACTGTCGGCGCTGGCCGAGACCGATTTCAAGGGCTCGTGGCCGAGGCTGCGCACACCGCGACCTTTCATCTGCTGGTAGTAGCTGCGGCTGCGCACGTCGCGCATGAAGAGCAGCACTTCGAGCGGCTTCACGTCGGTGCCGGTGGCGATCATGTCGACGGTGACGGCGATGCGAGGGTGGTAGTCGTTGCGGAAATTGCTGAGGATCGTGTCGGCGTCTTCTTCGGAGCGGTAGGTCACCTTCTTGCAGAAGGCGTTGCCCTGGCCGTAGACCTCGCGCACCATCTGAATGATGTCGTCGGCGTGGCTGTCGGTCTTGGCGAAGATCAGCGTCTTGGGAACTTCCTTACGGTTCGGGAAGATCGTGGTTTCGACCGCCGTCTTCATCGCCTGGATGACCTGGCGGATCTGGCTCGGGTTGACCACCGAGCGGTCGAGCTCTTTGGCCGAATAGGCGCTGTCTTCGTCAGTCTCGGCCCAACGGCGCTTACGGGTCTGGCGGTCGCGGTGATCGACCCATTCCTTGGCCGTGAGGAGCGCGCCCTTCTTCGTGATCTTGGTGTCGATCTCGAACACGTCGTAGCCGACGTTGACGCCGTCGGCCACGGAATCCTCATAGCTGTACTGGGCGACGATGTTCTCGTTGAAGAAGCCGAAGGTGCGTTTGTCCGGCGTGGCGGTGAGGCCGACCAGGAACGCGTCGAAGTAATCGAGCACCTGCTTCCACAGGTTGTAGATGGAACGGTGGCACTCGTCGATGACGATGAAGTCGAAGGTTTCGATCGGCACGGCCGGGTTGTAGCGCACCAGCTTGGCCTGCGCGGCGGTCTGCTGCAGCTCGGCCAGCGGCGTGTCTTCGGCCGATTCATCGATCGGCTGGCCCGACAACACGGCATACAAACGCTGGATGGTGGCGATCACCACCTGCGCATGCGGGTCGATCGTGGGGCCGGCCAGGCGTTGCACGCCGTACAGCTCGGTGAACTTGCGGGCGTCGTCGCCGGGCTGGTAGGCCATGAATTCTTGGTGCGCCTGCTGCCCCAAGTTGCGCGTGTCGACGAGGAACAGCACCCGCTTGGCGCCGCCGAACTTCAGCAACCGGTAGACGGCGGTGATGGCGGTGAAGGTCTTGCCCGCGCCGGTGGCCATGTGCACCAGCGCGCGCGGGCGGTTGCGCG
>JANMXL010000179.1:0-8560 GCA_031380885.1 Burkholderiales bacterium
TGTTCCTGGCCTACATGGCGGTCAGCGTGGTGCCGTGGGCGACGGTGGTGCTGATCGTGTCGATCTTCAGCCGCGGCGACCGCATCTACTGGCTGTGCGCTGGCTGGCTGACGCATTCGATTTCCGCCGCGCGTGTGATCTGCGGCGTGCGGCATCGGATGCACGGCCTGGACAACCTCGCCGAAGCCAACCGTGCGCCGGCCGTGATCGTGCTGCCGAAGCACCAATCGACCTGGGAGACCTTCGCCTTCCCGGGCCTGATGCCGCACCCGCTGGCCTATGTGTTCAAGCGCGAGCTGCTGTACATCCCTTTCTTCGGCTGGGCGATGGCGCGGATGGACATGATCCACATCGACCGCGCCCGGCGCTCGGAAGCCTGGCGGCGCGTCGCCGAGCAAGGTGCGCGGCACATGAAACACGGCGCGTGGGTCATCATGTTTCCCGAAGGCACACGGGCCGCGCGCGGCCAGCAGGAAGACTACAAATCAGGTGGCACGCGGCTGGCCGTCACCACCGGCGCATCGGTGCTGCCGATTGCGGTGACCTCGGCGCGCTGCTGGCCACGCAAGACCTTCACCTTGCGCCCGGGGGTGATCGACGTGTCGGTGGGCCCGCTGCTGTCGTCGGTGGGCAAGCGGCCGGATGCGCTGATGCGCGAGGTCGAAACCTGGATCGAGGCGGAGATGCGACGGCTCGATCCCGAAGCCTATGCAGGGGAAGCCACGCGGCCGGCGTCACTCCCCACGGTCACACTGCCACGCGGCGGCACCGCGACCGAACCATAGACTCCGCACACATGGCCGCCCCCCGTCGTCCTGACCCCGCACAGCTGTCGCTGTTCGTTGCGCCGGAGCCGACGGCCTCGAAGCCGATGCGGCCGACGCCGTCGGCGCCCGCAGCCCCCACCGCACCGATGCCCTCGCTGGACAGCCCCGCCCTCGCCCCGGCGGCATTCCGCCACCCGCAGGCCGCGCGCGAGATCGTGCTCGGCGACCACACGGTCGGCTATGCGCTGAAGCGGGTGCGCCGGCGCAGCATCGGCTTCATCGTCGGCACCGAGGGCTTGTGCGTCAATGCGCCGAGTTGGGTCGGCACGCGTGACATCGAAACGGCGTTGCACGAGAAGGCGAACTGGATCCTGGGCAAGCTGCACCAGCAGCAGGAGCGCGGTCGACGGCTGCAGTCGGCGCGCGTCGATTGGCGCGATGGCGTCACGATCCCGTTCCTCGGCCAAACGGTGGTCGTCGTGCTCGATGCACGTGGCGGCATCACGCCCTCAGGCGCGGTGCTCGATGCCAGTGCAGGCGATGGGGCGCCATGCCGCCTGCACACCGGGCTGCCATCGAACGCAACACCCGAGCAGATCCGCGACGTGGTGCAGAGCTGGTTGCAGCGCCAGGCGAAGCGCGTTTTTGCCGAACGCTGCGAGCACTACGCCGCACAGATCGGCGTGCGCTACCGCCGGCTCAGCCTGTCGTCGGCACAGACCCGCTGGGGCAGCGCCAGCGCCGACGGCTCGATCCGCCTGAGCTGGCGGCTGATCCATTTCGGGCTGCCCTCGATCGACTATGTCGTCGCCCACGAACTGGCCCACCTGCGCGAGATGAACCACAGCCCGCGCTTCTGGGAGGTGGTGCGTTCGGTCGTGCCCGACTACCAGCGCACCCGCGAGGTGCTGAAGACCGACGTGCTGCCGATCTTCGATTGACGCCTGCCCGTCAAGCAGTGATTGGCGAAAAACGGTAAACGCCCTGCTCGCACTGGCGTTGCAACCGCCCCGCGTGCCACAGGGCATTCAGGTGGGCGATCGACTCGCCCATCGCGAAGGTGGTCTGGTGCACATCGAGGGGGCGCTTGAACAACACCGGCAGCAGCTCGGCCGCGGTGCGGGGCGACTGAGTGCACGCGGCCATCACGTCGCCCAGCCGATCGGCATGGTGTTGCTGCAGCAGATCGATGCGGGCATGCAGGCCGCGAAACGGCTTGCCGTGCGAGGGCAGCACCAGCGTGTGAGCGGGCAGCGCGCGCATGCGCTCCAGCGAGGCCAGGAACAGCGCCAGCGGGTTGGCTTCGGGCTCCAGGTGGTCAACGCTGACATTGGTCGAGATGCGCGGCAGCAGCATGTCGCCGGCCACCAGCACGCCCAGCGCCGGGCTGTGCAACGCGATGTGCTCCGGCGCGTGGCCGTAGCCCGCGATGCAGTGCCAGGCGTGGCAGGCGCCCGCCTGCGCGCTGCCGATGGTCAGCACGCCGCCGTCCATCAAGCGCCAATAGGTGGCAGGCACCTGCGGCACCATGCTGGCGTAGAAACCGGCGCGGGTGCGGATCTGTGCCAGCGCGGTTGCATCGGCCAGCCCGTGCGCGGCCACGAACGCCGCGGCGGCCTGGCCGCCCATCAAGGGGTCGGCACGGCTGCCCAGGCGCGCCGCGGCAAAGTCGGTGGCGCTCATCCACAAGCGGCATTCGAAGCCGGCGTCGGTCGCCGAGGCCGTGCGGCTCCAGCGTTGCGTCAACCAGTGCGCGAGGCCCACATGGTCGGGATGCATGTGCGTGGCCACCACGCGCAGCACCGGCAGGCCGTCGAGTTGGGTGTCGAACACCTGTTCCCAGGCGGCGCGGGTGGGGTCGTCGGCAACGCCGCCATCGACCACCGTCCAGCCCTGCACCGGGCCGTCGGGGCTGTCAATCTGGTCGCGCAGCAGCCACAGGTTGACGTGGTTCAGCGCAAACGGCAGCGGCATGCGCAGCCAGCGCACGCCGGGAGCGACCTCGATGGTGTGACCCAGGGCAGGCAGCACATCGGCCCAGGGATAGTCCGGTTCTTGCTGGGGCTGGTTCATCAGGGCGGGATCATGGTGTGGAATCGAGTGACCAGCGGTCGATAGACTTGGGCTTTCTAGGTGTCGTCAACTTATGAGCAGCGAACTGAACGAACTCTTCGAGAGCAACCGAATGTGGGCGCGTGCCACGGAAGAACGCACACCCGGTTTTTTCACCAACCTGCTGAAGCAGCAGGCGCCGCAGTACCTGTGGATCGGCTGCGCCGACAGCCGCGTGCCGGCCAATGAGCTGGTCGGCCTGGCGCCGGGCGAGCTGTTCGTGCATCGCAACGTCGCCAATGTGGTCGCGCATTCCGATCTGAACTGCCTGTCGGTGGTGCAGTATGCGACCGACATGTTGAAGGTGCGGCACATCATCGTCGTCGGCCATTCCGGCTGCGGTGGCGTCGCGGCATCGCTGCACAACCTGCGGGTCGGCATCGCCGACAACTGGATCCGCCACGTGCAAGACGTGCGCAACCAGCATCAGGACTGGCTCGACACCGTCGACGAAGCGCAGCGTGTCGATGCATTGTGCGAGTTGAATGTGATCGAGCAGGCGCGCAACGTCTGCCAGACCACGGTGGTTCAGGACACCTGGGCGCGTGGGCAAGAACTGGTGGTGCATGGCTGGTTTTACGGCCTGCACAACGGCCTGTTGGAGGATCTGAAGATGACCGTGTCGGGGCCCGAACGGGTGCGTGAGGCGTACGAGCTGGCGCTCGCAGCGGTCCATGCACGCCGCGGCCCGGCTCCCACCTCCGCCCGCGACGGCGTGCCCTGATGCAAGGCACGGCCTTCCCGGTGGCCCTGACCGACCCGCACGCGCTCGATCTGGCGCGGGCGATGCTGGACGGTTTCAATCGCCACTACCGACTGTTCCGCGAGGCCAGCGCCGCGGCCAAGCAGCGCTTCGAGGCGGCCGACTGGCACGGCCAGCAACGTGCGCAACGAGAGCGCATCGAGTTCTACGACAAGCGCGTCGGCGAAGCGGCCGAGCGACTGCAATCGGAATTCCAGGCCGGCGAGCTGAGCGCCGAGCTGTCGCAGCAGTTCAAGCTGCACTACGTCGGCATGCTGATCAACCACCACCAGCCAGAGCTGGCCGAGACCTTTTTCAATTCGGTCACCACGAAAATCCTGCACCGCCGCTACTTCAACAACGATTTCATCTTCGTGCGCCCGGCGGTGTCCACCGAGTACATCGAGGTCGACGACCCGACGTCGACGCCGACTTACCACGCCTACTACCCGACGAAAGCCACGCTGCGCGCGGTGTGGCGGCGCATCGTCGATCACTTCGAACTGCAGCGCCCTTTCGAAGACCTCGAGCGAGACCTCGACCATGTGCTGGCGGCGGTGGAGGCCGAGCTGGGCGATTACACGCCGCGGGCCAATTTCCAGATCCAGGTGCTGAGCTCGCTGTTCTTTCGCAACAAGGGCGCCTACCTTGTCGGCAAGGTCATCAACGGCTACCGCGAGTTGCCGTTCGCGCTGCCGATCCTGCACACCAAGGCGGGCCAGCTCGCCATCGACACAGTGCTGTTCGGCGAGGAGGAAATGCTGCTGCTGTTCAGCTTCGCCCGCGCGTACTTCATGGTCGACATGGAGGTGCCATCGGCCTATGTTCAGTTTCTGCGCACGCTGATGCCACGCAAGCCGCGCAGCGAGATCTACAGCGCCCTCGGGCTGCAGAAGCAGGGCAAGAACCTGTTCTACCGGGACTTCCTCGCGCACCTGCGGCACTCGTCGGACCAGTTCCGCATCGCGCCTGGCATCAAGGGCATGGTGATGCTGGTGTTCGACCTGCCGTCGTTCCCCTGTGTCTTCAAGGTCATCAAGGACTTCTATCCGCCGCCGAAAGACACCACGCGCGAGCTGATCAAGTCGAAGTACCTGCTGGTCAAGCAGCACGACCGCGTGGGCCGCATGGCCGACACGCTGGAGTACAGCAACGTCGCCTTCCCCCGCGCCCGGTTCGACAACGAGTTGGTGGCCGAATTGCAGAAGTTCTGCCCCAGCCTGCTCGAGGAAGATGGCGGCGAACTGGTGATCCGCCATGTGTACATCGAGCGGCGCATGATCCCGCTGAACATCTACCTCCAGGAAGCGTCGCCCGAACAGATCGAACAAGCGGTGGTCGAGTACGGCAACGCGATCAAGGACCTGGTGTCGGCCAACATCTTTCCCGGCGACATGCTGTGGAAGAACTTCGGCGTCACACGCCACGGCAAGGTGGTGTTCTACGACTACGACGAAATCGAATACATCACCGATTGCAACTTTCGCCGGGTGCCCGAGCCTCGCACCGAGGAGGACGAGATGTCCGGCGAGGTCTGGTACCACGTGGGGCCGAAGGATGTGTTCCCAGAAACCTTCGCCCCCTTCCTGCTCGGCAACGCAAAGGTGCGCGAGGTGTTCATGAAGCACCACGCCGACCTGCTCGACGCCGCCTTCTGGCAAGAGCACAAGGACCGCATCCTGGCCGGCCACGTGCATGACATCTTCCCGTATGAGGCCGCCAAGCGCTTCGAGCGCCGTTAGCCTGCGCCGCCCAGGCCGACTGATTCCCAACCGAAACAATGCAGATGACTGAAAAGATCCCACTGGCTGTTGTAGGGGAGAAGCTCTCGAAGACCTTGCGGTATTCCCGTGAGGACATCGCGCTGTTCGCCCGCCTCAGCAGCGATGAGAACCCGCTGCACACCGACACCGCGGTGGCGCAGCGGGCACGCTTCGGCGAAATCATCGCCAGCGGCCAGCACACCAGTGCGCACCTGATGGGCATGCTGGCCACCTATTTTTCGCGCCATGCCGATGGCATCCGACGCGAGATGCTGTGCCTGAACATGAACTTCGCCTTCAAGAACCCGGTGTTCGCCGATCAGGACATCACGCTGCAGTGGCGGGTGTCCAGCGTCGAGCCCAACGACAGGCTGCAAGGCCTGCTCGTGCATCTGGACGGCGCCGCATCGATCGGACACGGCAAACCAGCACTGATCGCGCGCGGCACGATCCTCGTGAAGGAGCTCGCGGCATGAGCGCGCACGCATCCAGGATGCGGCGGCCCAACCCAGCGCCGTGAAATCGCTGCCACTCGATCGCGCCCTGCGTGGCTGGTTGCTGTCGGACGGCTCGCTGAGCCGACGGCTCTCGCGGTGCTTCGGTGGCTTCCGGGTTCAGGTGCTCAGCCAGGGCACGGCAGCGGCCACCGCTGACGAGTTGCAGGTGCTGCGCAAACACGGCGGCGGCGTCCGCGACCGGCGGTGCCATGTCCGCGAAGTCGTGCTGTGGGGCAACGGGCGGCCGCTCGTCCATGCGCGCTCGGTGCTGCCCGCCGTGCAGGCCCAACTCACCTGGCGCGCTGTGCGCGGGCTCGGTCAGCGACCGCTGGCCGATCTGTTGTTCGGGCCGCGGGCTGCGCATTGCACACGACTGGGCAGCCTGTGCATGGCGCCGCTGCAGGCGCGCCGGCTCGGTGGCCGGCTGGGTTGGGCAGATCACCCGCTGTGGTGCCGACGCTCGGTGTTCACCCGCCGCGGCGTGCCGCTGCTGGTCACCGAATGGTTCGCGCCCGCGGTGCGTGATCACGCCCCCGGCCCCAACGCCACCCGCGGGAAACTGCGCAACAGTCGGCGCCGCGCCACCCGATGTCGGCTCGAAAGTGTATGATGTGCATCAGGTCAATAAACTGTACACATCATGCGAACCAACATCGTTATTGATCCTGGTCTGCTCGACTCCGCCATGCGGGCGGGCCCCTACAAAACCAAGAAGGATGCTGTCGAGGCCGGCTTGAAATTGCTGGCGCGTCAAGCGGCGTACCGCGAAGTCCTGCGCTGGGAAGGCAAGCTGCCGTGGGATGCAGAGGCATTCCAGACCACGGTGCTGACCACCGGTGAAGCCAGCACGGTGGCGCCTCCTTTGGCCGCTCAGGAACGTGCTGCGCCTCGCGGCCGCCGTTCGCCGCGCTGACATGACCCACCTCGGCGTAAGCGGCCATGGTCGTCGTTGATTCCAGCGTCTGGATCGATTTCTTCAACGGCGCGCCGAACCTGGCGTGCGAGGCGCTGCGCCGGCTGCTTGCCGATGGCGAGGTCGAGATCGTCGTGCCTGATCTGGTGCTGTTCGAGGTCTTGCGCGGCTTTCGCGGCGAACGTGACTACCGCCAGGCTGAGCGGCTGATGCTGTCGATGACGATCGAGGCGAGCGGCGGGCAAGCGCTGGCGCTCGCCGCTGCGCAGCACGACCGCGCGCTGCGCGCCTCGGGGTTCACGATCCGCAGCGGCATCGACGTGCTGATCGCCACCTTCTGCATCGAGCGCGACCAAGCGCTGCTGCACCGCGACGCCGACTTCACGGCCTTCGAACGCCTGCGCGGCCTGCGCGTCTGGCGGCATTGACGATGGTGATGCCGCCGCTCGACACCCCCCAGCTGCTGGCGATCGCCGCCGCGCTCGGTTGGGCCAGCGGTCTGCGCCTGTATGCGGTCGTGTTCCTGACCGGCATGGCAGGCCGCCTGGGCTGGGTCGAGCTGCCGGGCGGCCTCACCCTGCTGCAACAGCCGCTGATGCTGTCGGCCAGCGGCTTGATGCTGTTTGTGGAATTTTTCGCCGACAAGATTCCGGGCATCGACTCCCTGTGGGACCTGGTGCACACGCTGGTGCGCATCCCGGCCGGCGCCGCGCTGGCGGCGGCGGTGTTCGGTGGCGACCCCACGGCCTGGACGATGGCCGCAGCGCTGATGGGCGGCACGCTGGCGGCCACCAGCCACGTCGCCAAGGCCACCACCCGGGCGGCGGTCAACACCTCGCCGGAACCGTTTTCGAACGTGGGCATGTCCCTGCTCGGCGACGCCGCGGTGCCGACCGCGCTGTGGCTGTCGTGGACCCATCCACTGCTGTTCGCGGTGCTGCTGGCGGTGGCGCTGGTCGCGATGGTCGGTGCGATCTGGTGGCTGGGCCGCTTCCTGCGGCAGCTGGCGACACGGATGACCGGCTGGCGCAGGTCGCCGCTGCGGCGCATCGGGCCATGAACGCCCCTGTGCCCAGCCCATGTATCGGCGTGTGCCGCATGGACGCGGCGGATCGCTGGTGCGTGGGCTGCCTGCGCAGCCGCGACGAGATCGGCGACTGGGGCGGCATGGCCGACCGCGAGAAGCTCGCCTTATGGACGCAGCTGGCGCACCGCCGCAGTGTTCCGCCGACACCGCAGCCAGCGCCCACGCCTGACGCCTGACGCCCGACGGCACAGTTCACTGACCGGACCGCCAGACAAACCGCGGCGATTGGCAGCAAATCCCACATTGAGAAACAAACGCCTCGGGTTTCTGCTGATCTTGTAAGACTCGGTTCAGCACCGTGTCAGCGCGCGGTCAGAGCGCGTGACGATGATCGCGTCTCGCATCACCGCAAGTTGGTGACGCCTTCACAACGGAGACAGACAACATGGCAACAGCAACCAGCAAAGCCAGCGGCGCGCGGCCCACACCGCAACCGATGACGGCCCAAGAGCGAAAGGTCATCTTCGCCTCCAGCCTCGGCACGGTGTTCGAGTGGTACGACTTCTACCTGTACGGCTCGCTTGCCGCCATCATCGCCAAACAATTCTTCAGCGGACTCGATGCCGGCGCGGCGTTCATCTTCGCGCTGCTGGCCTTTGCGGCGGGCTTCATCGTGCGGCCGTTCGGTGCGCTGGTGTTCGGCCGCCTCGGCGACATGATCGGCCGCAAGTACACCTTC
>JANMXL010000208.1:0-5781 GCA_031380885.1 Burkholderiales bacterium
CAGGTAGCCGCCATCCTTGTCGGCGCCGAGCTCGCGCAACACGGTGAAGCCGTGGTCGAAGTCCATGGCCGGCCACCAGCTGCCTTGGCAGGTCGGAAACTCGTTGCAGGCGAGCACCGCGTAGTTGGTGCTGACCCAGCCACCGAGCGCGATCTGCACGATGGCCAGAGCAAGCACCGCCACGACACCGCGGTGCAGCGCCGGTGACAGGTTCAGCTTCGGCCGCACCTGCAGCTGGCTCTGGATTGCCAGCAGCGCGAGCAGGCCCAGGCCGCCGAGCAAGTGCAGGGTGACGATGGCAGGATAAAGCTTCATCGTCACCGTCAGCGCTCCGAAGGCACCCTGCGCGCACACCCACAGCCAGGTCACGGTCGGCCACCAGGGAGACACCGCCGTGCGCCGCTGGCGCGCCTCGAGCCACGCGGTGACCGCCAGCACGGTGATCAGCCCACCGACACCAGTGGCGAGGTAGCGGTGCAGCATCTCGATCCAGGCCTTGCCGTGCGTCACCGGGCCAGTCGGCATCGCCGTTTGCGCGGCACCAATGGCCTCGTGCGCACCCGCCGGGCTGGCGCTGCCATAGCAGCCGGGCCAGTCAGGACAGCCCAGCCCCGAGTCGCTGAGGCGGGTGAAGGCGCCGAACAGCACCAGATCGAAGGTCAAAAAAAGCGTCAACAGCGTCAACGCGCGGCGGCGCACGGCAGGGTCGCTGCGCCGATGACGCCACACCACCCAGATCAGTGGCACCACGGCCACCGCCGCGCCGATCAACACCACCGTCGGCAGCGGCCCCAGGTCGTAGGCGGGAACGTTCATGGCGGGGTTCAGGTCAGCGACCGGCGCGCGGTCATCGGCCGGGCTGGTCCCACGATGCCGACGCGCGCAACAGACGCTCGAGATCGCGCTTGAGCTTGGCGGGGTCGGGATCGACCGGCGTGCGCATCATCCACTGGCCCATCGGGTCGATGAGGTACAGGTGCTCATCGAGTTGGTGGCCCTCGGCGGGACTCAACCATGGCGCCAGCGAGGCAACGGGTACACGCAGCACCGTGGCGGGCTGCGCGCCGGCGATCGCTTTCAGCAGCGCGGGGGTCGGTGTCGCGTCATCCGCAATCAGCCAGACCTTGTCAACGCGATCCCGTTCCTTGCCCAGGGCTTCGACCAGCTGCCGCTGCAGCACCAGGTGCGACTCGCAACGCGCATCGCAGGCGCCGCCAGCGGTGACAACGACCAGCCATTGACCATGCAAGGCCGCAGCGGAGACCGTTTGGCCTGCCAGGTCACGCAGCGGCAAGGTCGCGGGTATTTCGCGCGGTGGCATCACGAAGTCGCTGTAGTTGGTGCGGCCCTCGGGGCGAATCACGAAGTAGGTGAGGTAGGAGGCAATCACCGGCGCGGCACACACCCCGAGCACCAGCAGCATCTTCAGCCGGCCCGATGCGGTGCGGCGCGGCGACAGGTCAGGCGTCGGCATCGAGTGCACCGTGAAGCTCAGCGGAGACGCCAGATCGGCATCAGCGCTGCGAGCGGAGGCGGGGCCGGACGAGTTGGAACCAGACATACAGACCTGTCATCAAGGCGCAGAGCGCAAACCACTGGAACGCATAACCGTAATGCCGCTGGATGCCGACATCGGGCCGGGGCCATTGCCGCAGCAAGCCGTCCTGCGGCGCGCCATCGGCGTCCTGGACGATGGACAGCGGCTTCAGCGGCAGCGAGAACTCTCGCGCGAAAGCCGCGATTTCCAGATTTTGACGGATCGGACCCGATGCAGCGCCGGCAAAGTCGTACAGCCTGCCCGGCGGCGGGGCAATCCGGCCCATGACGGTGACTTCACCGGGCGCGTCGGGCAGGCGGGGAACCTGGGTGCGATCGAGCAGATCGCGCGGCACCCAACCGCGCTGCACCAGCACCACGCCAGGCGCCTCACTCAACCGCAGCGGCGTGACCACAAAGAAGCCCTGGCGAGCGCCCATCTGGCGGTTGTCGAGGAACACGCTCGCCGCCGAGACCCAATGGCCTCGCACGACGGTGCGCCGGTGGTGCTGCTCAACCGCCGCCTCAGCCTGATCAGCCAGCATCGCGGCCTCGACGGCGGGCAGTTGCGAGCGTGTATCGAGCGACTGTTGCAGGGCCTCTTTTTGCGCCGCTCGGTCGAGCTGCCACACACCGAGGCGCGCCGTTCCGGCCACGGCGATCACCGCCGCAACCCACACGATCAACGCACGCCGACGAGATCGATCCGGCTTGATGGGCGTTGCCGTCATTGGTGTTGTTGCCCACCCCGCGCGGAAATGGCGCGCGGATAATCAGTCAGCATGAAGTACCTCATCGGCATCGCGTTCGTCGGCATCATCGGGGCGTTGGTGTTCGCCGGGATGTCTATGGTTCAAGATGGCCGCGACGGCAAGCCGAAATCCGGTTCGATGATGCGCGCCCTCGCGTTTCGGGTCGGCCTGTCGGTGCTGCTGTTTCTGTGCCTGATCGGCAGCTACCTGATGGGCTGGATTCATCCCACGGGCATTCCGCTGCATTGATCCGATACGTCGCGCCGCATCAGGCACAACAAAAAAGCCGCTGAACGCGGCTTTTTTGTTGCTGACGGAAGCCGTGAGGCTCAGAGCCAATACACCACCACGTACAGCCCCAGCCAGACCACGTCGACGAAGTGCCAGTACCAGGCCGCGCCCTCGAAACCGAAGTGACGTTGCGGCGTGAAGTGGCCCTTCTGCAGTCGCAGCGTGATGAACAGCAACATCAGCGCGCCGACAAACACATGGAAGCCGTGGAAACCGGTCAGCATGAAGAACGTCGAGCCGTAGATGCCCGACGTGAGCTTCAGGTTCAGTTCGCTGTAGGCGTGGTGGTACTCGTAGGCCTGGACACCGATGAAGGTGAAACCGAGCAACAGGGTGAACCACATGAAGGCGATGGTCTTGGCGCGGTGGCCGGCGAGCAGCGCGTGGTGGGCAATCGTCAGCGTGACGCCCGATGTCAACAGCAGCGCGGTATTGATCGTCGGCAGTGGCCACGGACCCATGGTGGTGAACGCATCGATGGTTCCTGCTGGCGATGCGGTGAAACCTGCCTGTGCGCTGGGCCAGACCGCCTTGAAGTCGGGCCACAGCACCGCGTTGTCGAGGCTGCCCAGCGCGGGCACGGCATGCAAGCGTGACCACCATAGCGCCCCGAAGAACGCGGCGAAGAACATCACCTCGGAGAAGATGAACCAGCTCATGCTCCAGCGGAACGAGGCGTCGATGCGGTCGCTGTACAGACCGCCCTCGCTCTCACGAATGGCGGTGCGAAACCACCCCTGCAGCACGAAGGCCCACATCACGAAACCGGCCAGGGTTGCGTAGCTGCCCCAACTGACACCGTTCACCCACTGGCCAGCGCCGCCGATGACCAGAAACAAGCCGATGGACGCCAGCACCGGGAAGTGTGAAGGCGCTGGAACGAAGTAATAAGGGGCCGCACCGTGTGCGTTGGCCGAGGGGGTCGCTGCCGACATGATTTCTCCTGATTCCCAACTCTCTGTATTTCAATGAAACGACCGCCGCAGACCGCTGCGCCAGCCCTGCCGCCAGACTTCAGGCGGCCACACCACTGCTCAGCACCCAGTTCACCAGGGTGATCAGCAGTGCAATCAACACCACGGCACCGACGACCGCTGCGATCACGACATGAACCGGGTTCAACTGGTTCACGTCCTTTTCCAGATCGACGGACTTGCGCACCCCGAAGAACGACCAGGCCACCGCTCGCATCGTCTGAAGGAACGAGCCCTTGCGACGCGCCGCCAGCCTGAGATCGGACTCGGGCGGGTTCATGAGCGCGGTGGCACTGCGCCGACCACGGCTGCCTCGGGCGCCATCGGCACCTTGCCGCCGACTTCGAAAAAGGTGTACGAAAGCGTGATGGTCGCGACATCTTTTGGCAGCTTCGGCTCGATGACAAACACGACCGGCCACTGCTTGGTCTCCCCAGGCTTCATCGTGTATTCATTGAAGCAGAAGCACTGCAGCTTGTTGAAGTGCGCCATCGCCTGCATCGGCGCGTAGCTCGGGATGGCCTGCGCGACCATCGTGCGGTTCTGCGTGTTGGTGAACTCGTACATCACCGTGGTGAGTTCACCCGGATGCACCTTGACGCTGCTGACGGCCGGCTTGAACTTCCAGATGCCGCGTGAATTCGCGTCGAACTCGACGGTGATCGTGCGGCTGAGGTCGACCTGGCTGTTGGCGCCGGGGGTCGTATGGCGACCCGACACCACCTTCTCGGACAACGTCAGCACATTCACGCCGAGTGCAGTGCAGATCGCCTTGTACAGCGGCACCAGTGCATAGCCGAAGCCGAACATCAGCGCGGTGACGACCAGCAGTTTGCCGAACATCCGCGCGTTGTCACCCCGCAGCAGCTGGGCTGCGGACGCTGTGCGGCGCGGCAGGTCGTCCATGGGTCAAAGACCGAACAAAGCGGCCTTGGCCATGAACCCGATGAAAAAGACCACCGCGATCGACGCAAGGATCAACCCCAGTCTGAGGTTGTTTTTCTTTTGCTCGGGCGTGCTCATCTTGCGATGCCGGTCAAGCCAGAATCTTTGTGGCTGCCGCGTTCAGCTTGGGCGGTGTTTCGAAGGTGTGGAACGGCGCCGGTGATGGCACTTCCCATTCCAGCCCTTCTGCGCCTTCCCATGGCTTGGCAGAGGCCGGTTCGCCCTTGCCACGCATCATCGGCAGCACGACGAAGAAGAAAAAGTACACCTGCATCAGACCGAAACCGAAGGCGCCGATGGAGGCCAGGGCGTTGAAGTCGGCAAACTGCATCGGGTAGTCGGCATAGCGGCGCGGCATGCCGGCCAGACCCAGGAAGTGCATCGGGAAGAAGGTGACGTTGAAGAAGATCAACGAGCCCCAGAAGTGGATCTTGCCGCGCGTTTCGTTGTACATCACGCCGGTCCACTTCGGGCCCCAGTAGTAAACGCCTGCAAACATCGCGTACAGCGACCCGGCCACCAGCACGTAGTGGAAATGCGCCACGACGTAATAGGTGTCCTGCATCTGGATGTCGACCGGCGCGACCGACAGGATCAGGCCGGTGAAGCCGCCCATCGTGAACACGAAGATGAAGCCGACCGCGAACAGCATCGGCGTCTCGAAGGTCATCGAGCCACGCCACATCGTGGCGATCCAGTTGAAGATCTTCACGCCGGTGGGCACCGCGATCAACATCGTCGCGTACATGAAGAACAGCTGCCCGGTTACCGGCATGCCGGTAGTGAACATGTGGTGCGCCCAGACCATGAAGGACAGGATCGCAATCGACGCCGTGGCGTAAACCATCGAGGTGTAGCCGAACAGCCGCTTGCGGGCGAATGCCGGGATGATCGCGCTGATGATGCCGAAAGCCGGCAAGATCATGATGTAGACCTCGGGGTGGCCGAAGAACCAGAAGATGTGCTGGTACATCACCGGGTCACCGCCGCCGGCAGGGTTGAAGAAGCTGGTGCCGAAATGGCGATCTGTCAGCGTCATGGTGATGGCGCCCGCCAGCACAGGCATCACGGCGATCAGCAGGTAAGCCGTGATCAGCCAGGTCCAGCAAAACATCGGCATTTTCATCAGCGTCATGCCGGGGGCGCGCATGTTCAAAATGGTGACGATGATATTGATCGAACCCATGATCGACGACGCGCCCAGCAGATGCAGCGCGAAAATACCGGAATCCATCGACGGGCCCATCTGCAGCGTCAGCGGTGCATAGAGCGTCCAGCCGGCA
>JANMXL010000219.1:0-5119 GCA_031380885.1 Burkholderiales bacterium
CGTTGGAAGCGCGCTCGGCTGTTGATGACCGGCGAGTTTCGCGGCTGGGTGGACGCCAATCTGGAACGGCTGGCTCGGGTCAGAGATCGGATGCCGGCGCACCACCTCGCCGTGCTCGATGAATTCGCGCAGGCGCGCCAGCGGCACTTGCCCGGCCGCCTGATCGGGTTCTGGCGCTCCGGCATCCACCGACAGACGGCACTCGGAAACTTGGGCCTATCCGTCGCCGCGCTTTTCAACAAGCTGTAGCGCTTTTTACCCTGCCGCACGCGGCTTCATAGCCTCACTCAATGCAAACCATTCTCGCAATTCATAAACAGCATCAGGTGGCGCACCTATGATTCTTGTTGCCGTTTCATGGCTCAACCTCACTGGAGACTCCGCATGTCATTGATCAACACCCACATTCAGCCGTTCTCGGCCCACGCCTACCAGAACGGCAAGTTCATCGAAGTCACTGAGCAGAGCCTGAAGGGCAAGTGGTCCGTGATCATCTTCATGCCGGCAGCATTCACGTTCAACTGCCCGACCGAAGTGGAAGACGCAGCCGACAACTACGCCGCGTTCCAGAAGCTTGGCACCGAGGTCTACATCGTCACCACCGACACGCACTTCTCGCACAAGGTGTGGCACGAGACCTCGCCGGCCGTCGGCAAGGCCCAGTTCCCGCTGGTCGGCGACCCGACCCACACGCTGACCCGCGCCTTCGACGTGCACATCGACGCCGACGGCCTGGCCTACCGCGGCACCTTCGTGATCAATCCCGACGGGATGATCAAGACGGCCGAGATCCATTCGAACGAGATCGCCCGCGACGTGAAGGAAACGCTGCGCAAGCTCAAGGCTGCGCAATACACCGCCGCGCACCCCGGTCAGGTCTGCCCGGCCAAGTGGAACGATGGCGCGAAGACGATCACCCCTTCGCTTGATCTCGTCGGCAAGATCTGATCGACTCAACGAAGTAGCAGGGAAGGAGCTTCACGATGTTGGATGCGAACCTGAAAACGCAGCTCGGGGCCTACCTCGAGCGCGTGAAGCTGCCTTTCCAGATCACCGCCTCGCTGGACGACAGCGCCGCTGCACAAGAGATGCACGGCCTGTTGCAGGACGTTGTCTCGCTGTGCGACAAGATCACGCTGCGAACCGACGGCACCGATGCCCGCAAGCCGTCGTTCACATTGGCCCGCATCGGCGAGCCTCCGCGCATTCGTTTCGCGGCAATCCCGCTCGGGCATGAATTCACCTCGCTGGTGCTGGCGCTGCTGCAGGTCGGCGGCCACCCGCCAAAGATCGAAGCTGAACTGATCGAGCAGATCAAGAACCTCGATGGCGCCGGTTTTGGAAATGAACTGCGCTTCGAGACCTATGTTTCGCTGAGCTGCCACAACTGCCCGGACGTCGTCCAGGCGCTCAACCTGATGGCGGTGCTGAACCCGCGCATCAATCACGTCACGATCGACGGTGGGCTGTTCCAGCAGGAAGTGGAAGCGCGCCAGATTCTGGCGGTGCCGATGGTGTTCCTGAACGGTGAACACTTTGGCCAGGGCCGCATGGAGGTCGACGAGATCGTCGCCAAGCTCGACACCGGCGCCGCGGCGCGCGATGCCGTGAAGCTCAACGCCAAGGACGCGTACGACGTGCTGATCATTGGCGGTGGCCCGGCAGGTGCCGCGGCGGCTGTCTATGCGGCGCGCAAGGGCATCCGCACCGGCATGCTCGCCGAGCGGATGGGCGGGCAGACGATGGACACGATGAGCATCGAGAACTTCATCTCGGTGCTCGAGACCGACGGCCCGAAGTTCGCCGCCGCGCTCGAGCAGCACGCAAAGCAATACGACGTCGAGATCCTGAACCTGCAGCGCGCCGAGAAGCTGATCCCTGCAGCGGAGGCAGGCGGCCTGATCGGCGTGCAACTGGCCAACGGCGCCACGCTGAAAAGCCGCACCGTGATCTTGTCGACCGGTGCGCGCTGGCGCGAAGTCAACGTGCCGGGCGAACAGGAATACCGCAACAAGGGCGTGGCCTACTGCCCGCACTGTGATGGCCCGCTGTTCAAGGGCAAGCGCGTCGCGGTGATCGGCGGCGGCAACTCCGGCGTCGAAGCGGCGATCGATCTGGCTGGCCTCGTCGGCCACGTGACGCTGCTCGAATTCGGCGAGCAGTTGCGTGCCGATGCGGTGCTGGTCAGCAAGCTGAACAGCCTCGGCAACGTCACGGTTCACACGCAGGCGCAGACCACCGAGATCACCGGCGCCGAGGGCAAAGTCAACGGCCTGAGCTACACCGACCGAAGCAGCGGCGAGGCCAAGCACGTGGAACTCGAAGGCGTGTTCGTGCAGATCGGGCTGGTGCCGAACTCCGAGTGGCTGAAGGGCACGCTGGAGCTCTCGCGCCATGGCGAGATCGTCGTCGACGCGCGCGGCCAGACCTCGGAGCCGGGTGTGTTCGCCGCAGGCGACGTGACCACGGTGCCGTTCAAGCAGATCATCATTGCCACCGGCGACGGGGCGAAGGCGGCGCTTGGCGCGTTCGATCACCTGATCCGGACGTCGGTACCGAAAGAGGCGGTTGCGGCTTAGCGGTATCGCGCGGCGAGGAGCAGCGGGCCACTTTCGGGTGGCCTTTTTACCTCGGCGCCAACACCGGAATCACCTTGCGGCCATGCCGCCGGTAGACCTGGAAGTCAGCGTCGAGGGTGAAGACGCGGCAACGCGGGTACAGCTCGCTCATGCGCACCAGGCATGCGTCGGCCAGCGATGCAGGGACGTTGTCGTAGCGCTCGAACAGCGACTGCACCGCGGTGATTTCGTCCCCGAGCGCCATGCCCACGCGCACCACGCCGCGCGCCATCAGGCTCAGCGCCTTCGCCGGGTCATGGCCACCGCGCGCCAGCAAGAAGCAGGTTTCAGCAACCACCGCTTCACAAGTCAGCAGCGGGCCGGTGATCTGCGCGAACTGCGCGCGCGACCATTCGTGAAAAGAGTCGTCGCGGCAGTGCAGCGCGACCCAGGGCCCGGTGTCCAGCAGCACCGTGGCCGAGTCGCTCACCGCTGGCCGAACCCGTCGAGGTGACGCGGGTTGCTGGACAAGTCGGTGGGCCCGCCCGCGAAGCAGCCGACCAGATCGCCCGCCAGCGCCAGTGCGGAGGGAGCTTGCACAGAACCTTCCGGCGTTCCACCGGGCACCAGATAAGCAGTCACAGCGCGGCGCACCAATTCAGACTTGCTCAGCTGCGCCTGCAGGCTGGCTTTGGCCAATGCACTGTCCAGGCCAGCCGGAATCTTGATGGTCAGAGAATTCATGCCGAAATCTTACCTGAAGGCAGATCGTATTACCGTGAGGCGACGCACCGCGCCAACACCGGCTGCAACGCGGCACCGGTGTGGCTGGCGGCAACCGTCACCAGGTCTTCCGGTGTCGCAGCGGCCACCACCTGACCCCCATTCGTGCCGCCTTCGGGGCCGAGATCGATCACCCAGTCGGCCTCGGCAATCACGTCCAGGTCGTGTTCGATCACCACCACGCTGTGCCCGCCGTCGACCAACCGGTGCAGCACACGGATCAGTTTCTCGACGTCGGCCATGTGCAGGCCAACGGTCGGCTCGTCCAGCACGTAAAGCGTGTGGGGCGCTTTGTTGCCGCGCTTGCCCACATCGTCGCGCACCTTGGTGAGTTCGGTCACCAGCTTCAAGCGCTGCGCTTCGCCGCCGCTCAGCGTCGGTGACGGCTGGCCCAGCGTCAGATAGCCCAGGCCGACGTCCTTCATCAGCCGCAGCGGGTGGCTGATCGCCGGCATGCTGGCGAAGAAGTCGACCGCCTCGTCGATCTCCATTTTCAGCACGTCGCCGATGTTCCTGCCGCGCCAGGTGACCGCCAGCGTTTCCGGGTTGAAGCGCTGGCCGTGACACTGGTCGCAGGGCACCTTCACGTCGGGCAGGAAGCTCATCTCGATCGTGCGCATGCCCTGCCCTTCACAGGCCGGGCAGCGGCCTTCGCCGGTGTTGAAGCTGAAGCGGTTCGGGGCGTAGCCGCGGGCGCGCGATTCCAGCGTGTCAGCGAACAGCTTGCGGATGGTGTCCCAGAAGCCGATGTAGGTGGCCGGGCAGCTGCGCGGCGTCTTGCCGATCGGCGTCTGGTCGACTTCGAGCACGCGGTCGATGTAGCCCCAGCCGTCGATCTGTTCGCAGCCTTGCCATTTCGGGCTGCCGCCTTTGAGGTTGATGAACTGCAGGTTGGCCAGCAGCACGTCGCGAGCGAGCGTCGACTTGCCTGAGCCGCTGACGCCAGTGACCGCGACCAGTCGCTTCAGCGGCACGTCGATCGTCACCTGCTGCAGGTTGTGCAGCGTGGCGCCCTCAATCGTCAGGCGCCGGTTGGCTTCGGACTCGCGCGGCCCGGCCGCAGCAGCCGCCGGCACCTCGCGCCGTGCCTGCAGCGGGTGGATCAGCGGGTGAGCCAGCAAGCGGCCGGTCTGTGAATCCGGCGCGTTCGCCAGGTCGGCAACCGTGCCCTGCGCCACCAGCCGCCCGCCGCGGCTGCCGGCACCGGGCCCGATGTCGATCAGGTGGTCGGCGCGGCGGATCGTGTCCTCATCGTGCTCGACCACGACCAGCGTGTTGCCCTTGTCGCTGAGCGTCTTCAGCGCCTTCAGCAGAATCTGGTTGTCGCGCGGGTGCAGGCCGATCGTCGGCTCGTCGAGCACGTAGCACACGCCCTGCAGGTTGCTGCCGAGCTGCGCGGCCAGGCGGATGCGCTGCGCTTCGCCGCCGCTGAGCGTCGGCGCGGCGCGGTCCAGCGTCAGGTAACCGAGGCCGACTTCTTCGAGGAACTCGAGCCGGCCGCGGATCTCGCTGACCACGTCGCGCGCGATCTCGGCATCGCGGCCCGCGAGCTTCAGCGACTCGACCCATTCGCGTGCGCCGGCCACCGACCACTGCGCGATCCACGCGATCGAGTGCCCTTCGAACGTGACCTTGCGCGACACCGGGTTCAAGCGCGTGCCGGCGCAATCGGGGCACGGCTCATCGACCAGCCCTTCGGCTTCGCTTTCCTCCGATGGGAAGCTCTGCTCGCGGCCCTTGGTGTCATCGTCACGCACCGAGTCGTCGTAGACCTTGCG
>JANMXL010000247.1:0-2477 GCA_031380885.1 Burkholderiales bacterium
GCTCGAAGCCTTTCGTCGCGGCCTCGTAAGCGCTTTGCGCGCCGGGCAGCACCTGTTCGCGGAGCATCCGCATCGCGGCCGCTGCGGCTTCCAGCTTCACGGTGCTTTGCAGCACCGAGGTGCGCAGGGCGACGTCGGCGGCCAGCAACTCGTCGCGCGCTTTGTCTTCGCGCCTCAGGGCTTCAAGAAGGTTGCCCTCGTTGCGATCGAATACCGGCAGCGGAAACGACACGCCGATGACGGCTTGCGTCAGGCCCAGTTCCGCATCGCGCTTGACGCCGAGGCTCAGCGTCACATCGGGCGTGCGTTGGGCACGCACCAGCGCGCTGATCGCCTCGCGGCGCTGCACCTCGATGCGGGCTCGCGTCAACAGCGGTGACGCGGCAAGGCGCTCGGCGATGGCTTCGGGTGTCGGCACCTCGGGCGGGTCGATGCTGTCGCTGGCCGACATCGCCAACCCGTATGCAGGCGAGGTGCTGCCCCAGGTGGCGGCCAGGCGCTGGCGTGAGAGTTTCAGCTCTGCATCGGCCTGTGCTGCGTCGAGCCGGGCAGTTGCCTCGGCGATGCGCGCCTTGGTTTCTTCGACCGGCGACACCTTGCCGGCTTGCACCCGCTTGCCCGCCGCATCGCTGGCGCGCCGGGCCAGATCAACGGCGCTGCGGTTGAGCACCAGGCGCTCCTGCGCCAGCAGCACGTCGTAGAAGGTGGCCGTCACCAGCGCCCGGAGGTCGGCCCGCTTGGCCGCGAGTTCGGCCGCAGCGACATCACGGCTGCGTTCGGCGGCGCCGATGCGCGCGGCGCGCTTGCCGCCCAGCTCCAACGGCTGGTTGATCTGAAGTGTGGTCGTGCGCGTGCGGCGCCGGGTGTCTTCCAGCAGGAACGACAGCTCCGGGTTCGGCCGCGCGCCGCCTTGCAGGATCGGCCCTTCGGCCGCTTCGAGTTCGCGCGTCAGCACGGCCAGCTCGGCATTCGACGCCAGCGCCAGCGCCAGCGCCTGCGGCAAGGTCAGGGGAGGCGGATCGCTCGTGACCGAGGAGGGTGTGGCGGCAGCCGCCGGGCTTTGCGCCTGCGGCGAAGAAATCAAACCAAGACCGAGTGCGAGTGCCGATCCCAGGGGGATCAGGGCACGAAGCGCTCGGCGTGTCGTGGGGTGGGGCATCGAGATCTCCTGGCTGTGGATGCGCATGCGGATGCATGCGAGACAGAACGAAGATTCGACGCGGCGTCAGGTCGCTGCGCTTCGGGGGGAGACCGAATCCAGATTGAAGCCACGCCGAATCAGGCGTGGCCCATCCACTGAGGGCGTTCGGGCGGAGACAGGGACGGAGCCTGGATCTCGGCGCTGGTGCAGGGCGTGGACGGCGGCCCAGCGGAGGTCAAAGACATCTCCACCGCGCTGGCAATCATCGCGACACAGATGCCGTGGCAGTGCGTGGCATCGTTGTCCTGCGTGGTCCCGGAATCGCTGTCCGAGTCATTGCCAGAGGCGGCGTGATGGTGCCCTTGGTGGTGGCCGAAGTGCGATGGATGCGCCCCCGACGCGTGATCGCAATACGCCGCCGCAGCCGCCAAGGCAGACTGGAGCGGCAACAGCGCCAACAGAAAAATGCACAACCAACGTCGCATGCGATCGAGTCTATCAGCGCACTTTTGACGCTTCGGTTTGCAAGGTGTTTGCCAGCGGGCTCGGGCCGCTACGACGAGCCGATTCATCGCGCCCGCCTGACCGCCTGCCCCAGCTCGATCACCGCCATGGCGTAATAGCTCGACCAGTTGTAGCGCGTGACGGCGTAGAAGTTGGTGGTGCCGGCGACGTAGCTGGGCGCATCGGGGCCGTTCTGCAGTTCGACCAGCGCCAACTTCGCGCTGCCATCGCTGCCAGTGACGCTTGGTGCCGGTGTACCGAACACCGCGCCATGGTCGATGAATTGCCGCGCGGTGAAGGTGGGCAGGATGTCGGGGCCGAGCAGCAGTGCGCGTTCGCTGGCGTCGCTGGGTACCGCGACCTCGAAGTGCGTGGGCAGGCCGCGCTGCCAGCCGAAGTCGGCCAGGTAGTGCGCCACGCTGCCGATCACATCAGCGGTGCTGGCGTGCAGGTCGATGTGGCCATTGCCATCGAAATCGACCGCGTACTTGTTGACGCTGCTGGGCATGAACTGCGGCATGCCGAGTGCGCCCGCATAGCTGCCCTTGACGGCCAGCGGGTCGCCGCCTTCGCGGTGGCTGAGCACCAGCAGCTGTTCCAGCTCATCGCGGAAGAACGCGCTGCGGTCCTTGCGCTCTGCGGGGAAGTCGAAGCCCAGCGTGGCCAGCGCATCGATGACGCGGTAGTTGCCCATGTGCTGGCCGTACAGCGTCTCGACGCCGACGATGCCGACGACGATCTCGGGCGGCACGCCGTAGCGCTGCTCAGCCAGCGTCAGCCACGCTTCGTTCGCCTGCCAGAACGCCACGCCAGCGGCGATGCGCTTGGGCTC
>JANMXL010000280.1:0-10969 GCA_031380885.1 Burkholderiales bacterium
TCGGAGATCTTCTTCTCGATGTCGGCAAAGCTCATCTGGTCGGCATTGCGCAGGATCGGCACGACCAGGCCGCGCGGTGAGCCCACCGCGATGCCGATGTCGAAGTAGCCGTGGTAGACGATGTCGTTGCCGTCGACCGAGGCGTTGATGATCGGGTACTTCTTCAGCGCCGCGACGGCTGCCTTCACGAAGAAGCTCATGAAGCCGATCTTCACGCCGTGCTCCTTTTCGAACTTCTCCTGGAAGCGCTTGCGCATCTCGATCACCGGCGCCATGTTCACTTCGTTGAACGTGGTCAGGATGGCGTTGGTGGCTTGTGACTGCAGCAGCCGCTCGGCCACACGCGCACGCAGGCGCGACATCGGCACGCGCTGCTCCGGACGATCGCCCAGGTTCACAGCGACCGGTGCGGGCACCGACGGCAGGGCGCGCGCCACCACCGCCGCAACCGGGGCCGCTTTAGCAGGGGCCGCAGCGACCACGGGCGCCTGCAGACCGGCGGCCAGCGCCTCAGTCACATCGCCCTTGGTGACACGACCGCCCTTGCCGGTGCCCGCCACCGAGCCCGCGTCCATCTGGTGGTCGGCCATGATCTTGGCGGCTGCCGGCATCGCGACGCCGCTGGCGGCACCTGCCGCCAGCGCCGGTGTCGGTGGCGGCGTCACGGCATCGGGCGCGACCACCTTGACTTCCAGCGGGCTGACCTGCGCCACGGCAGCGGTGTCGATGCGCGCGATGACCTCTTCAGCCACGCAGCTCTCGCCGTCGTTCTTGACCAGTTGCGCCATCACACCGGACGCTGGCGCAGGCACTTCGAGCACGACCTTGTCGGTTTCGATCTCGACCAGGATCTCGTCCATGACGACGGCCTCGCCAGGCTTCTTCTTCCACTGCAACAGCGTGGCTTCGGCCACCGATTCAGACAGTTGCGGAACTTTGACTTCAACGATGGACATGATTTTCTTTCTTCGATTTCAAACCCCAGCCGCGCAGGCAGAAGGCGAATCTGTTCTGTGAATGTGGGGGTGTGATCAGGTGACCAGCCGGGGTTGGGCATGCGGCGCCAGACGCGGCGCTACATGTGGCCGAACCGTGTGTCACTTGCTGAGCACGAAGCCTTTGAGCTTGCCGAAGGCCTGGTCGAGCAGCGACTTCAGTTGCTCCTGGTGCAGGTGGGAGTAACCCACCGCGGGTGAGGCCGACGCCGGACGCCCGGCATAACCGAGCTTTTGTCCCTCGGTCATGTTCTCGTGGATGTAGTGCTGCACGAAGAACCACGCGCCCTGGTTCTGCGGCTCATCCTGGCACCAGACGATCTCGGTGGCATTCGGGTACTTCTTCAGCTCCGCCGCGAAGGCCTTGTGCGGAAACGGGTACAGCTGCTCCACCAGCACGATGGCGGTGTCGTTCTGCTTCTTCGCATCGCGGCGCTTGCGCAGGTCGTAGGCCACCTTGCCCGAGCAGGCGATCACGCGCTTGACCTTGTCCGGCTCGATGTCCGGGTTGCCCGGGCCGATGACGGTACGGAACTCGCCCTTGGTGAACTCGCTGAGCGGCGACGCCGCGTCCTTCGCGCGCAGCAGCGACTTCGGCGTCAGGATCACCAGCGGCTTGCGGAACATGCGCACCATCTGGCGGCGCAACACGTGGAAGATCTGGCTGGCCGAGGTCGGCTGCACGATCTGCATGTTGTTGTCGGCGGCGAGCTGCATAAAGCGTTCGAGGCGTGCCGATGAGTGCTCGGGGCCCTGCCCTTCGTAGCCGTGCGGCAGCATCAGCGTCAGCCCGTTCGCACGGCCCCACTTGACCTCACCCGAGGCGATGAACTGGTCGATCACGACCTGCGCACCGTTGGCGAAATCGCCGAACTGCGCTTCCCAGATCACCAGCGTGTTCGGCTCGGCCGAGGCATACCCGTATTCGAAGCCGAGCACCGCCTCTTCGGACAGCAGCGAATCGATCACGACATAGGGCGCCTGGCCTTCCGCCACGTGCTTGAGCGGTGTGTAGGTGCCTTCGTCCCACTTCTCGCGGTTCTGGTCGTGCAGCACCGAATGGCGGTGGGTGAAGGTGCCGCGACCGCAGTCCTCGCCCGACAGCCGCACCGCGTAACCGCTGGCGACCAGCGAGGCGAACGCGAGGTGCTCGCCCATGCCCCAGTCGACATTGATTTCGCCACGCCCCATCGCAGCGCGGTCGGCCAGCACCTTCTCGACCAGCGGGTGCACCTTGAAGTTTTTCGGCAGCGCGGTGATGCGTTCAGCGAGACGCTTGACCTCCGCCAGCGGCAGCGCGGTGTCGGCCGCATCGGTCCACTTCTTGCCGAGGAACGGCGCCCAGTCGACGGCGAACTTGCTCTTGTAGTTGGTCAGCACCGGGCTGTGCGCGTGCTTGCCTTCGTCCATCGCGGCGCGGAAGGCCTTGGCGATCGCGTCTGGGCCTTCTGGCGTCAGGACGCCTTGCGCGACCAGCTTGTCGGCGTACATCTTGCGCGTGCCAGGGTGCTGTGCGATCTTTTTGTACATCAGCGGCTGCGTCAGCGCCGGTGTGTCCTGCTCGTTGTGGCCGAGCTTGCGGAAGCAGACGATGTCGACGACCACGTCCTTGCTGAATTCCTGGCGATAGTCGAGCGCCATCTGCGTGGCCAGTACCACCGCCTCGGGGTCGTCGCCGTTGACGTGCAGCACCGGCGCTTCGACCATCTTGACCACGTCGGTGCAGTACAGCGTCGAGCGCGTGTCGCGCGGATCGCTGGTGGTGAAGCCGATCTGGTTGTTGATGACCAGGTGCACCGTGCCGCCGGTGAAATAGCCGCGCGTCTGAGCGAGCGCCAGTGTCTCCATCACGACGCCCTGGCCCGCGAAGGCCGCATCGCCGTGCACGATGATCGGCAGCACCGAGTGGCCCTTCGCGTCACCACGGCGGTCCAGACGGGCCTTGACCGAGCCTTCGACGACCGGGTTCACGATTTCCAGGTGCGACGGGTTGAACGCGAGGCTCAGGTGCACCGGGCCGCCGGGCGTGGTCACGTCGCTGGAAAAGCCCTGGTGGTACTTGACGTCGCCCGATGGCAAGGCCTCTGGCGCGGTGTGGTCGAACTCAGCGAACAGCTCGGCCGGCGTCTTGCCCAGCGTGTTGACAAGCACATTGAGCCGACCGCGATGGGCCATGCCGATGACGATTTCCTGCACGCCCTTGCTGCCGCCGCGCTGCACCAGTTCGTCCATCGACGCAATGAAACTTTCGCCGCCTTCGAGCGAGAAACGCTTCTGGCCGACGTACTTGGTGTGCAGGTAGCGCTCCAGGCCCTCGGCTGCGGTGAGCTGATCGAGGATGTGCTTCTTCTCGTCGGCGCTGAAATGCGGCTTCGAGCGGTTCGACTCCAGCCGCTCCTGCCACCAGCGCTTTTCGGTCGGCTCGGTGACGTGCATGTACTCGGCACCGATCGAGCCGCAATAGGTTTCGCGCAGCGCCTGCAGGATCTGCCGCAACGTCATGTTCTCGGCGGTCGAGAAATAGGTGTTGGTGGCGCTGAACGAGATGTCCATGTCGGACTCGGTCAGGTCGTAGAACACCGGTTCGAGTTCGGGGATCTTTGGACGCTCCTGGCGCTTCAGCGGATCGAGGTCGGCCCAGCGCGAACCGAGGAAGCGGTAAGCCGCGATCAGCGACTGCACATGCACCTGCTTGCGCGCAATGGCGAGGTCGGAGCTGCTGGCACGGTTGCCGAAGGCGTTGGCCTTGGCGCGCTGCGCGAACGATTCAACCACCGGCGCGTGAGCGACATCGCGCTCATCCGAACCGTCAACCGCCGGGACGTGCTGCAACGCGTCGAAATAGGCTCGCCAGTTTTCGGCCACTGAGCCGGGGTTGTCGAGGTAGGCCTCATACATCTCTTCGACGTAGGGCGCATTGCCTCCGAACAGATGCGAATTCGCTCTGTATTCCTGCATCATTTCGCTCACCTCATGCGCCGGTTTCCAGCGCGATAGTGGGTTTAAAAACCTTCCGCGACCCGGCTGCACCGGTGGGCGGACAAGCGACCCGACTAAGCTGCAATTCAGCGTAGGGGGACGGGAAGGACCATTCAAGTCACCGCTATAACTTTAACACCGCGACCTGCGTGGGCATGGCCCGCAAAAGCGCTGTGTTCACCCGTTTCATCGCCTGTCAGCGCGCTGTCAGGCGGATCAGGGCCCGCTCGTATTCGGCCATCAGCCGCGCAATCAAGACCCGTGCCGGCACCACCTGCCGAACAGCAGCGATGCCTTGGCCGCTGCCCCAGATGTCTTTCCAGGCCTTGATGAAATCACCGCCAAAGTTCATCGCACTCGCGTCGCTGGTCGGCAAAGCATCGGGTTCGAGCCCGGCGTTTCGGACCGAGCCTTTCAGATAGTTGCCGTGCACGCCGGTGAACAGGTTGCTGTAGACGATGTCGTCGCTGGAGCCGTCGACGATCATCTGCTTGTAGGCATCGCAGGCGCGTGCTTCATCGGTCGCGATGAAGGCCGATCCGATGTAGGCGAAGTCGGCGCCCATCGCCTGCGCTGCGAGCACCGCGTCACCGGTGGCGATGGCACCACTGAGCGCCACCGGGCCGTCGAACCACGCACGGATTTCGGCGATCCGCGCGAACGGGCATTTCACACCCGCATGACCACCCGCGCCGGCCGCGACCGCGATCAGGCCATCGGCGCCCTTCTCGATTGCCTTGCGGGCAAAGCCGTTGTTGATGACGTCGTGCAACACCACGCCACCGTAGCTGTGGGCGGCGTCGTTGACCTCGGTGCGTGCGCCGAGCGAGGTGATGATGATCGGCACCTTGTGCTTCACGCACAGCGCCATGTCGTGATCCAGCCGGTCGTTGCTCTTGTGGACGATTTGGTTGATCGCGAACGGCGCTGCCGGTTGCTGCAGGTTCGCCGCGTCGTGCGCAGCCAGTGCTTCAGTGATCTCGGCCAGCCAGTCGTCGAGTTGCGACGCCGGGCGAGCGTTCAATGCCGGCATCGCGCCGACGACACCGGCTTTGCACTGCGCGATCACCAGCGCGGGCGTGCTGATGATGAACAGCGGCGCGCCAATGATCGGCAGCGGCAGGTCTTTCAGAACCGCGGGAAACGGAAAGCGCGGCGCGCTCAAAACGAGTCGACCGCCATCGCGCCCACGCTGTCGGCACCGTCGATGATCGCGTCGCGCAAACCGGGCAGCGTGCTCAGGATGTGCTCCGCATAGAAGCGGGCGGTCGCGACCTTGGCGTGAAGGAAGGCTGTGTCGCCCTGCCCTTGCTCTGACGTGTCGGCGAGCTGCTCTTCGGCAGTCACCAGTGAACGCGCCAGCTGCCAGCCCGCCAGCAATTGCCCGGCCAGCATCAGGTAGGGCACCGAACCGGCATACACCGCGGTCGGCTGTGATCGGGTGTGGGCGATTACGAAATCGACCACATCGATAAACGCGGTGCGGGACGCCTGCAGCCACCGATGCATGCTCTTCGCAGCCACGCTGCTGCGCGCGGCCAGTGCCGCTTCGGTGTCCTCGATCTGGAGGGCGATGGACCGCGCCAGCGCACCAGCGTCGCGCAGCGTCTTGCGCCCGACCAAATCATTGGCCTGGATCGCGGTCGTGCCTTCGTAGATGGTCAGGATGCGCGCGTCTCGCCAATGCTGCGCGGCGCCTGTCTCCTCGATGTAGCCCATGCCGCCATGCACCTGCACGCCGAAGCTGGTGACCTCGATGCTCATCTCGGTGCTGTAGCCCTTGACCAGTGGCACGGTGAATTCGTGAAAGGCCTGGCTGGCCTGGCGCACGGCGGCATTGGGATGGTGATGCGCCAGGTCGAACGCGGCCGCCGACACGCAGGCCAGCGCGCGGCAGCCCTCGATGTGCGCGCGCATCGTCATCAGCATGCGCTTCACATCAGGATGGTGGATGATGGCCGCGCCTGCAGGCAGCGACGCATCGATCGGCCGACTCTGCACGCGGTCGCGGGCATAGGCCACCGCACGTTGATACGCCCGCTCGGCCACGCCGATGCCTTGCACACCGACTGAAAAGCGCGCCGCGTTCATCATCACGAACATGTATTCGAGACCGCGGTTTTCTTCACCGATCAACTGCGCAACGGCACCAGCGCCGACGTCGCCTTTGTCATCACCGAACACCAGCACCGCCGTCGGGCTGGCCTTGATGCCCAGCTTGTGCTCGATCGAGGCGCAGTACACGTCGTTGCGCGCGCCCAGCGATCCATCGCCGTTGATGAGGAACTTCGGGCACAGGAACAGGCTGATGCCCTTGACGCCCGGTGGCGCGTCGGGTGTTCGAGCGAGCACGAGGTGCATGATGTTCTCGGCCATGTCGTGCTCGCCGTAGGTGATGTAGATCTTCTGACCGCTGAGGCGGTAAGTCCCATCACCCTGCGGCACCGCACGCGTGCGCACCATCGCCAAGTCAGAACCAGCCTGCGGCTCCGTCAGGTTCATCGTGCCGGTCCAGGTGCCGTCGATCATCTTCGGCAGGAAGAAGCGGCGCTGCGCGTCGCTGCCCGCGGTCAGCAGTGCCTCGATCGCGCCATCGGTCAGCAGCGGGCACAACGCGAAGCTGAGGCTGGCGCTGTTGAGCATCTCGGCGCACGCCGCGCCGATGGTCTTCGGCAGCCCTTGCCCGCCGAACTCGACCGGGTGTTGCAAGCCCTGCCAGCCGCCCTCGGCGAACTGGCGGAACGCCTGCTTGAAACCGGCCGAGGTGCTGACGGCGCCGTCGCGCCAGACGGGCGGGTGCCGATCGCTCTCAGCGTTCAGCGGCTCGACCACTTCGGCACAGAAGCGCGCCGCTTCGGTGAGCACTGCTTCAGCGGTGTCGAGGCCGGCGTCCTCGAAGCACGGCAACCCGCTCAACGCCTCCAGCCCGGCCAGCGCCTTCATGCAAAAGAGCATGTCCTTGAGCGGCGCGGTGTAGCTCATCGGCAAGGCAGGCTAGAGGGCGGACACCAACTCGGGCACGGCAACGAACAGATCGGCTTCGAGCCCGTAATCGGCCACGCTGAAGATCGGCGCCTCGCCGTCCTTGTTGATCGCGACGATGACCTTGCTGTCCTTCATGCCGGCCAGGTGCTGGATCGCACCGCTGATGCCGACCGCCACGTACAACTGGGGCGCGACGATCTTGCCGGTCTGACCCACCTGCCAGTCGTTCGGCGCGTAGCCCGCATCGACCGCCGCACGGCTCGCGCCCAGCGCGGCGCCGAGCTTGTCGGCCAGCGGGCTCAGAACCTCGTTGAATTTTTCGACGCTGCCCAGCGCCCGGCCACCGCTGACGATGATCTTTGCGGCGGTCAGCTCGGGGCGGTCATTGCGAGCGATTTCGCTGCCGAGGAAGCTGGATTGACCAGGGTCCGCCGTTGGTGCGACCACCTCGATGGTCGCCGAGCCACCCTCGGCCGCGACAGGGTCGAAGCCGGTCGCGCGCACGGTGATGACCTTGACACCGTCCGTGCTCTGCACGGTGGCGATCGCGTTGCCGGCATAGATCGGACGCTCGAAGGTATCGGCCGACACGACGTGGGTGATGTCGGAAATCTGCGCGACATCGAGGCAAGCAGCCACGCGCGGCGCGATGTTCTTGCCCGATGCCGTGGCCGCCAACAGCAGGTGGGTGTACGCGCCACCGGCCGCCGCAACAACGGCCAGAACCTGGGCGGCAACGGCCTCGGCCAGACCATGCTGGAAGCTGGGCGCATCAGCGTGCAGCACCTTGACGACGCCGGGAATCGCGGCAGCCGCCTTCGCCGACGCCGCGGCGTCGAAACCTGCCACCAGCACATGCACCTCGCCGCCGATCTTCAGCGCCGCTGCGACAGTGTTCAACGTGGCGCCCTTCAGCGACGCGTTGTCGTGTTCGGCAATCACCAGCGTCGTCATCTCAGATCACCTTCGCTTCGTTCTTCAGTTTCGAGACCAGCGTGGCCACATCGGGCACCTTGATGCCTGCGCTGCGCTTCGGTGGCTCGGTGACCTTCAGCGTCTTGATGCGCGGCGTCACGTCGACACCGAGGTCGGCAGGCTTCAGCACCTCCAGCACCTTCTTCTTGGCCTTCATGATGTTGGGCAGCGTCACATAGCGCGGCTCGTTCAAGCGCAGGTCGGTCGTGATGACCGCTGGCAGCGTGAGCTTCAGCGTTTCCAGTCCGCCATCGACTTCGCGGGTGACGTTCACATGGCCGTCGGCCACCTCGACCTTCGACGCGAACGTGGCCTGCGGCAGATCGCCGAGTGCGGCGAGCATCTGGCCGGTCTGGTTGCAGTCATCGTCGATCGCCTGCTTGCCCAGAATCACAAGCCCGGGTTGTTCGCGGTCCACCAAGGCCTTGAGCAGCTTGGCCACCGCCAACGGCTGCAGTTCGACATCGGTCTCGATCAGGATCGCGCGATCAGCGCCAATGGCCATCGCGGTGCGCAGCGTCTCCTGACACGCCGTCAAGCCGCACGACACGGCGATGATCTCGGTGACCACGCCCTTCTCGCGCAAGCGAACCGCCTCTTCGATGGCAATCTCATCGAAGGGGTTCATGCTCATCTTGACGTTGGCCAGATCGACACCGCTGCCGTCCGACTTGACGCGCACCTTGACGTTGTAATCAACGACACGCTTGACTGCCACCAGCACCTTCATGCCCTTTGCCTCCGTGGTCGCGATGACCCGAAAACGGATGATTTTAAGGTGCCGACCAGTGCCTGGCGACGCGACGCCGCAGACCGCGCGCAAATGGTGCCCGGGACCGGAATCGAACCGGTACGCCGCTTGACGCTAAGCAGCAGATTTTAAGTCTGCGGTGTCTACCAATTTCACCACCCGGGCGCACTCGAAAAAAAACCTCGTCGAAAACGAGGCTTGCAGAATACTGGAGGCGCGGCCCAGAGTCGAACTGGGCTGGGCGGATTTGCAATCCGCTGCATAACCGCTTTGCTACCGCGCCGTGTGGGTCGCCGACCCGGTGACGAAAAAGGGAAGCCAGTGCTTCCCTTTTTCTATTTGTTGGAGCGGGAGACGAGATTCGAACTCGCGACCTCAACCTTGGCAAGGTTGCGCTCTACCAACTGAGCTACTCCCGCATTCGCGACACAACTCATCGCGTCTCGAAGTATACATTGAAACCACCGAACGACCGATACGAATCAGCTCAATGCTTCATCGGATCGGGTGTCACTGCCGGTGGCACCACAGCCACCACGGCCGCTTCCGGCTTGGCGTCCTCGGCCTTCGCCGGTTCGTCGTCGGGCAGCGGTTGCGGCATGCTTTGCAAGGCCACCTCCAGCACCTGATCGATCCACTTCACCGGCACGATCTCGAGGTGGTTCTTCACGTTCTCCGGAATGTCCTGCAGGTCCTTCACGTTCTCTTCCGGGATGATCACCGTCTTGATGCCGCCACGGTGCGCTGCGAGCAGCTTTTCCTTCAAGCCGCCGATGGCAGTGACCTCACCGCGCAGCGTGATCTCACCGGTCATCGCCACATCAGCACGCACCGGGATGCCCGTCAATGCCGAGACGAAGGCGGTGGTCATCGCCGCACCAGCGCTCGGGCCGTCTTTCGGTGTGGCGCCATCGGGCACGTGGATGTGGATGTCGCGCTTCTCGAACAATTCGTCCTTGATGCCCAGGCGCCGGGCGCGTGAGCGCACCACCGAACGCGCCGCTTCGACCGATTCCTTCATCACGTCGCCGAGCGAGCCGGTGCGAATGATCACGCCCTTGCCCGGCATCATTGCGGACTCGATCGTCAACAGGTCGCCGCCGACTTCGGTCCAGGCCAGACCCACGACCTGCCCGACCTGGTTTTGCTTGGTCGCCTGACCGTAGTCGTACTTGCGCACGCCGAGGAAGTCGTTCAGGTTGTCGGCCGTGACGATCATCTTGTCGGTGACTTGCTTGAGCTGAATGCTCTTGACCACCTTGCGGCAGATCTTGGAGATCTCGCGCTCAAGCGAACGCACACCGGCTTCACGCGTGTAGTAGCGAATGATCCCGCGCACCGCCGATTCGGTCACTTCCATCTCGGCATCCTTGACACCGTTGTTCGTGGCTTGCTTCGGCAGCAGATAGCGCTGCGCGATGTTGACCTTCTCGTCTTCGGTGTAGCCCGACAAACGGATCACCTCCATCCGGTCCAGCAGCGCCGGCGGGATGTTCATCGAATTCGACGTGGCGATGAACATCGTGTCCGACAGGTCGAAATCGACCTCGACATAGTGGTCGCTGAAGGTGTGGTTCTGCTCCGGGTCGAGCACTTCGAGCAGGGCGCTCGACGGGTCGCCGCGGAAATCCATGCCCAGCTTGTCGATCTCGTCGAGCAGGAACAGCGGGTTGCGCGTGCCGACCTTGGAGAGGCTTTGCAGCACCTTGCCCGGCATCGAGCCGATGTACGTTCGCCTGTGTCCGCGTATTTCGGCTTCGTCACGCACGCCGCCCAGCGCCATGCGCACGAACTTGCGCCCGGTCGCGCGGGCCACGCTCTGGCCGAGCGAAGTCTTGCCGACGCCCGGAGGCCCGACCAGGCACAAGATCGGCGCCTTCACCTTGTCGACGCGCTGCTGCACCGCGAGGTATTCGAGGATGCGGTCCTTGACCTTCTCCAGGCCGTAGTGGTCTTCGTTCAGCACCGCCTCGGCAAACGCCAGATCGTGCTTGATCTTGGTCTTCTTTGTCCACGGCAGGTTGACCAGCGTGTCGATGTAGTTGCGCACCACCGTCGCCTCGGCGGACATCGGCGACATCAGCTTGAGCTTCTTGAACTCGGCGTCGGCCTTCTTACGCGCCTCTTTCGGCATCTTCGCAGCAATGATTTTCTTTTCCAGTTCCTCCATGTCGGCGCCTTCTTCGCCGTCACCGAGCTCCTTCTGGATCGCCTTCACTTGCTCGTTCAAATAATATTCGCGCTGGCTCTTCTCCATCTGGCGCTTGACGCGGCCGCGGATGCG
>JANMXL010000041.1:0-3832 GCA_031380885.1 Burkholderiales bacterium
ACTTTCACAGTGACGCGATGCCTTTGTACTTGCTGACGATGTTTGCGAAGTACGAGCGGGCGAATCTGACCAAAGCCGAGCGTAACGAGCTGTTGGACCTGGTCGATGTGCTGGTGCAAATCTGGTTTGAAAGGTAATGTGATGGGCAAGGCGTTCGAGAGCATCCGACAGGGCTTGGCCGAGGCCACCGAGCACGCACAGGACCGACAGGCCGGAGTGAAGGTCTATCAACCTGTGAGCGTGGACGTGGCAACTGTGCGCGAGCGGCTGGGCTTCACGCAGGCGCAGTTTGCGGCCCGGTTCGGGTTTTCGGTGGCAACGCTGCGCCATTGGGAGCGCGGCGACCGCAGCCCGCAAGGTGCGGCCCTGGTGCTGCTGAACCTGATCGACCGCGACCCGGAGGGCGTGCTGCGCGCGCTGTCGTGAACGCTCAAGCTTTAGGACAAAGTTAAAGTCATACTTTTGTGTGATGATAAAGGTCGTTCATTCCGCAAACCGAGGTCCGCTCCATGCATACCGCAACCCTTCGTGCCGTGGGTGGTTCCGTCTCCGTGACGCTTCCACGTCAGATGTTGCGCACGTTGGGCCTGAGTGCTGGGGCATTGGTGGCAGTGACGTTGGAGGATGGTCGCCTTGTTCTCTCACCGTCCCGCCCGCGCTACTCGCTCGATCAATTACTGGCCAATATGAAGCCCGGTGACATGCCGGCGGCTGACGGTTGGGACGGTGCTGCGCCTGCCGGGCAAGAGACCTGGTAAGTCGCGGTGGCGACTCGAAAGCTGTCTTACATCCCGAGGCGAGGCGACATCATTCGCCTCGATTTCGATCCGAGCGCCGGGCACGAACAACAAGGCACGCGACCTGCGCTGGTGCTGTCGCCAGAAGCCTTCAACCGATTCGGAATGGCGTTGGCGTGCCCCATCACGCGTGGCGGTGCTTTTGCGCGCGGGCAGGCCTGGACGGTGCCATTGGCTGGAGGGTTGATTACCGAAGGCGTGGTGTTGTGCAATCAGGCCCGCACGGTCGATTGGAAAGCCCGGCGGGTACAGTTCATCGAAGCCGCTTCCCCCGAACTGGTTGCCGACGTGCTGGCACGGGTGGCAACGCTGATCGAATGATCCGTTAGCAGGGCATGCGACCAGGTAGGCGCATGCGCGCCACGTTTTGACCGAGTAAGGTTTTGGGTAACCGATCCGAATCGATCCTCTTGGGCTCACGGTTTCCCGGCCAAACGAGTGGGGTTCCCACGGTGGAAGCTACTGCGCTGGGGCCGGGCCGCCGGCGGCGCTAGCCGGGCAACGGATAACGCCGCGTCGCAGCGCCTGCTTTCATCACTTGGCCGGGCACCGGGTGCCCGACGATGTCGGGGAGCTGCCGCGCCAGGGTCAGCAGTCGTTCCAGATCGACGCCGGTGTGCCGCCCCATGGCCTCGAACATGTGCACCATGTCCTCGGTGCACACATTGCCGCTGGCGCCGGGCGCGAAGGGGCAGCCGCCCAGGCCGCCGAGTGAGGCATCGAAGTGCGTGATGCCCACCTCGAGTGCTGCCAGCGCATTGGCCAGCCCCATTGCTCGGGTGTCGTGGAAGTGGGCAGTGAAGGTGACCTCGGGCCAGCGCTCGGTGACGGCGCGGAACAGCCGCTGCACCTGCGCCGGGTTCGCCATGCCGGTGGTGTCGCATAAGGCGATGCGGGCGATGCCCAGATCAACCAGCCGAGCGACCCAGCCCAGCACCTCGTCAGCCGGCACGTCACCGTCGAACGGGCAGCCGAACGCGGTGGACAGCGACGCGTTGATGGCCGCCTGACCGGCAGCCGCATCGACGATGTCGGCGAACTGGGCCAGTGACTGTTCGCGGCTCATGCGCAGGTTGGCCTGGCTGTGCGAAGCGCTGGCCGACATCACCAGGTTCAGCTCGTCGACGGCACAGGCCAGGGCCCGTTGCGCGCCTCGCAGATTGGGCACCAGCGCGGCGTACTCAACGCCGGGAACGCGGTCGATGCCGCGCATCACTGCTTCCGCATCGGCCAGCGCCGGGATCGCCTTCGGTGACGAGAAGGAGGTGACTTCGATCTTCGCGACACCACTGCGGCCGAGCGCATTGATCAGTTCGATCTTGCGCGCGGTGGGCACGAACACCGGCTCGATCTGGAAACCGTCGCGCACGCACACCTCGTGAATGCGCAGCGGCGCGAGCGCTGCGGGCGAATCGATGTGTCGATGGGGCGTCATGGGCAAAGTGGTGCAATCAGCGAATCTGTGCTCGGCAGTCTAGCGGCCACGCCACACCCTGATACCGCTGGCGCGCCGATGCTGAACAATCAGCAGGCCATGCAGGTTCGAACCACCTGATGAGCGGATTGACGAACGAACTGGAAAAAGGAACACAGGTGGAACGTTTTCATATGCACATCGGCGGCGAGTCGGTTGCGGCCATCGGCGGGGAATCGTTCGACAGCATGAACCCCGCCACCGGCGAAACCTGGGCGCAGTTTCCGAAGGCCGACGCGCGCGATGTCGACCTGGCCGTGAAGGCCGCCCACCGCGCCTTCGAAGACGGCGCTTGGCCGCGACTGACGGCCAGCGCGCGTGGCCTGCTGCTGCACCGGCTCGGCGACCTGATCGCTGAAAACGCCGAGCGCCTGGCCGACCTTGAAGTGCGCGACAACGGCAAGTTGAAGGCCGAGATGCTGGGGCAGATGACCTACCTGCCGCAATGGTTCTATTACTACGGCGGCCTGGCCGACAAGGTCGAGGGCGCCGTGACGCCGATCGACAAGCCCGGCATCTTTCACTACATCAGCTACGAGCCGCTGGGCGTCGTTGCGGCCATCGCGCCGTGGAACTCGCCGCTGCTGCTCGCTGTCTGGAAGATCGCGCCGGCGCTGGCGGCGGGCAACACCATCGTCGTCAAGCCGTCGGAGTTCTCGTCAGCATCGACGGTGTACTTTGCCGAGCTGGTCGCGCAGGCCGGTTTCCCGCCGGGTGTGTTCAACGTCGTCACCGGCTTTGGCCTCGATGTGGGCGAGCCGCTGGTCAAGCACCCACTGGTCGCGAAGGTGGCGTTCACCGGCAGTGAGCAAGGCGGACGCAGCGTGTACCTGAACGCGGCCGTCGATTTCAAACGCGTGTCTCTCGAACTCGGCGGCAAGTCGGCCAACATCGTGTTCGCCGATGCGGCGCTCGACGATGCGGTCAAGGGCATTGTGTCCGGCATCTTCGCCGCCACCGGCCAGACCTGCATGGCCGGCTCGCGGTTGCTGGTGCAGCGCGCGGTGCACGACGAGGTCGTGGCGCGGCTGGTCGAGTTCATGAAGACCGCCAAGCTCGGCGACCCGCTCGACAAGAACACCAACGTCGGCCCGGTGTCGACACCGCCGCAACTCGCTAAGGTGCTGCATTACATCGACGTGGCCCGCGCCGAGGGCGCCACCTGCGTGCTGGGCGGCGAGCGCTCCCGTCGCCCCGGCTGCGAGAAGGGCCTGTTCGTCGAGCCGACGATCTTCACCGGCGTCAACAACGCGATGCGCATTGCGCAGGAAGAGGTGTTCGGGCCGCTGCTGGTGGTGATCCCGTTCGACACCGAAGACGAGGCGGTGGCGATCGCCAACGACACGCCCTACGGCCTGGCCGCCGGCGTCTGGACGCGCGACCTGGAGCGCGCCATGACGCTGCCCAAACGCTTGAAGGCAGGCACGGTGTGGGTCAATGCCTACCGCGTGGTCAGCTACATGGCGCCGTTCGGCGGCGTCAAGGCCTCGGGCCTGGGCCGCGAGAACGGCATCCGCGCGATCTACGAGTACCTGGAATCGAAGAGCGTGTTCATCAACCC
>JANMXL010000011.1:0-2552 GCA_031380885.1 Burkholderiales bacterium
CTGTCGATCGACGACAACGAGTTCACGCCCGGCCCCGAGCTCGACCCGGCGGTGCTGAACCTGCGCAAGTTCATCGAGGAAATCCGCTTCAAGAATGCCGACATCCCGATCTACATCTACGGCGAAACGCGCACCTCGCAGCACATCCCGAACGACATCCTGCGCGAGTTGCACGGCTTCATCCACATGTTCGAGGACACGCCGGAGTTCGTGGCGCGTCACATCATTCGCGAAGCGAAGAGCTACCTGGGCGGCCTGCCGCCGCCGTTCTTCAAGGCGCTGATGGACTACGCGCAAGACGGCAGCTATTCCTGGCACTGCCCAGGCCACAGCGGCGGCGTGGCGTTTCTCAAGAGCCCCGTCGGCCAGATGTTCCACCAGTTCTTCGGCGAGAACATGCTGAGAGCCGATGTGTGCAACGCGGTCGAAGAGCTGGGCCAATTGCTCGACCACGACGGTGCCATCGGTGCGTCGGAGCGCAACGCGGCGCGCATCTTCAACGCCGACCACTGCTTCTTCGTCACCAACGGCACCAGCACCAGCAACAAGATGGTGTGGCACCACACGGTGGCGCCGGGCGATGTGGTGGTGGTCGACCGCAACTGCCACAAGTCCATCCTGCACGCGATCATCATGACCGGCGCGGTGCCGGTGTTTTTGCGGCCCACGCGCAACCACTACGGGATCATCGGACCGATCCCTCAAGCGGAGTTCTCGCCCGACGCGATTTGCAAGAAGATTGCTGCCAACCCGCTGCTCAAGGGCGTGAACGCCAAAAGCGTGAAGCCGAGGATTCTGACGCTGACGCAGAGCACCTACGACGGCGTGCTCTACAACACCGAGACCATCAAGCACGCGCTCGACGGCTACATCGACACGCTGCACTTCGACGAGGCTTGGCTGCCGCACGCCGCCTTCCACCGCTTCTACGGCAGCTACCACGCGATGGGCAAGAAGCGTGCGCGGCCGCGCGACCAGATCGTCTTCGCGACGCAGTCAACGCACAAGTTGCTGGCCGGCATCAGCCAGGCCAGCCAGGTGCTGGTGCAGGACGCGGTCGACAGAAAACTGGATCGGCACCTGTTCAACGAGGCGTATCTGATGCACACCAGCACCAGCCCACAGTACGCCATCATCGCCAGCTGCGACGTGGCCGCCGCGATGATGGAAGCGCCCGGCGGCCCGGCCCTGGTCGAGGAAAGCATCAGCGAAGCGCTCGACTTCCGCCGCGCGATGCGCAAGGTCGACAAGGAGTTCGGCAACAAGGACTGGTGGTTCAAGGTCTGGGGCCCGGACAAGCTGTGCGCCGAGGGCATCGGCAAGAGCGAGGACTGGGTGCTGAAAGCCGGCGACAAGTGGCACGGCTTCGGTGACCTGGCCGAGGGCTTCAACCTGCTCGACCCGATCAAGAGCACCGTGATCACGCCGGGGCTGGACATGTCGGGCAAGTTCGCCAAGACCGGCATCCCGGCGTCCATCGTCACCAAATACCTGGCCGAACACGGCATCGTGGTCGAGAAGACCGGGCTGTACTCGTTCTTCATCATGTTCACCATCGGCATCACCAAGGGCCGCTGGAACACGATGGTGACCGCGCTTCAGCAGTTCAAGGACGACTACGACCGCAACCTGCCGATGTGGAAGATGCTGCCGGAGTTCGTCGCCAAGCACCCGCGCTACGAGCGCATGGGCCTGCGCGATCTGTGCCAGAGCATCCACGCGATGTACGCCAAGGGCGACATCGCGCGCTTGACCACCGAGATGTACCTGTCCGATCTGCAGCCGGCGATGAAGCCGAGCGACGCCTACGCCTACATCGCGCACCGCAAGACCGAGCGGGTCGAGATCGACGCGCTCGAAGGCCGCATCACCACCACCTTGCTGACGCCGTACCCCCCGGGCATCCCGTTGCTGATTCCGGGCGAGGTGTTCAACAAGAAGATCGTTGACTACCTGCGCTTCACCCGCGACTTCAACGCGGCGTTCCCCGGCTTCGACACCGATGTGCACGGCCTGGTCGAGGAAGAGACCGAAGACGGCGGCAAGCGCTACGGGATCGACTGCGTTCGGGAAGGCTGATGCTTGCGGGGGTGCCGCAGCCGACGTTGCAAAGGAGGGCAGTGATGTTCACCTACGTCTGCCTCGGCACCAATGACCTGTCACGTGCGGTCGCGTTCTACGACCCGGTGATGGCGGCATTGGGCCAACAGCGGTGCGACACCGCCAGCGAGCCGGACGGGGACGGTTGGGTCGGCTGGGGCACCTACGTCGACGAAGGCCGGATCGAGGTGGCGCTGTGGCTGTGCGAACCGTTCAACGGCCAGCCCGCGAGCGTCGGCAACGGCTCGATGGTGGCGTTCCCCGCCAGCTCCTGGGCACAGGTCCAAGCGTTCCACCGCGAAGCGCTGGCGCACGGCGGAACGTCTGAAGGCGAACCTGGATTGCGCGTTCACTACGGGCCGGATTTCTATGCAGCCTATGTGCGCGACCCGGACGGTCACAAGCTGGCGGCGGTGTGTCGCGGTATTGGTTTTTCGGCTGACTGACACAGA
>JANMXL010000013.1:0-22629 GCA_031380885.1 Burkholderiales bacterium
CAATCCTCGGAATGGGCAAGCGACAGGTGAATGAAACGCTCTATCTTGCGGTGGCCGCCGAAATTGAAGACAGTTCGATTCCCGCGGGCGGTTCGTTGGTCGATGGTGCCAGCCCCTCGGGTTCGGACAGGTTGCCGAAGAAGCGATCCTCGGCGTCGCGGTTCATCACGATGATGCTGATGCGGCGGTTGGCGGGGCCGAGCGGGTCGGTGTCGGGCAGCGGGTGGCTCGATGCCAGCCCTTGCACGCGCAGCACACGGGTGTCGGGCAGGCCGCCTGCCAGCAGTTCGCGGCGCGAGGCGTTGGCGCGGTCGGACGACAGCTCCCAGTTGCTGTAGCCGCGCTCGCCGCTGCCGAAGGGTTGCGCGTCGGTGTGGCCTTCGAGCGTCAGCCGGTTTGGCACGTCGGCCAGCACCTCGCCGATGATTTGCAGCAGCTCGCGCATGTACGGTTTGACGACCCCGCTGCCGCTGTCGAACATCGGCCGGTTGTCGGCATCGACGATCTGGATGCGCAGCCCTTCGGGCGTCATGTCGAGGCGGATTTGCGACTGCATCGATGCCAGCCGCGGGTTGGCTGCCAGCACATCCTGCACCTTCTGCTTCAGTTCTTCGAGCCGCGCGCGTTCGGCGGAGCGCTGCTCAGCCTTCAGCGCCAGCAGGTTGAGGGTGTTGCGCTTGGCTTCGATGTCGCCCTTCTTGACCTGGCCGTGCGTGCGCGACAAGTCCTCGCCGCCGCCCTTGATCACGTGCGACGCATCGCCCGCACCCGAGCCGCCGCCGAGCGAGACTTTCAGCGGCGAGCCGAAGAAGTCAGCAAGCCCCTTCTTGTCGCCTTCAGAGGTCGAGCCCAGCAGCCACATCAGCAGGAAGAACGCCATCATGGCCGTCACGAAGTCGGCGTAGGCGATCTTCCACGCCCCGCCATGTGCACCATGGCCGGCCTTCTTGACCCGCTTGATGATGATCGGCTGCAGCTTTTTGGAGTCACCCGCCATGACCGGCTCCGATATCAGAAGTGCCGAACATCACTTCTTGCCTTTCACATGGCTTTCGAGCTCGGCGAAGGTCGGCCGGTCGGTCGAGAACAGCACCTTGCGGCCGAATTCCACTGCCACCTGCGGGGCGTAGCCCTGCATGCTGGCCAGCAGCGTGGTCTTGATGCACTGCAGCTCCTTCGAGCCGTCTTCGACCTTCTGCTCCAGCAGCCCACCCAGCGGCTCCACGAAGCCATAGGCCAGCAAGATGCCGAGGAAGGTGCCGACCAGCGCCGAGGCGATCATGCCGCCGAGGATGGCTGGCGCCTGGCCGACCGAGCCCATCGTGTTGACCACGCCCAGCACCGCCGCCACGATGCCGAAGGCTGGCAGACCGCCAGCCAGCCGCGCGATGGCGGCCACGGCGGCGTGCTCTTCGCTGTGATGGGTATCGATCTCGCTGTCCATCAGGCTTTCGATCTCGTGGGCATTCAGGTTGCCCGAGACCATCATGCGCAGGTAGTCGGTGATGAACTCGACCACATGGTGGTCATGACTGACCACGGGGTAATTCTTGAAGATGGCCGAGTTGTGCGGGTCTTCGACATCTTGTTCGATCGACATCAGGCCTTCCTTGCGGGCCTTTTGCAGGATGTCGTACATCAGCGCCATCAATTCCATGTAGCGCGCTTTGCTGTATTTGTTGCCCTTGAAGCACTTGCCCAGACCCGCCATCGTGGCCTTGATGACCTTCATCTGGTTGTTGGCGAGAAAGGCACCCGCTGCGGCGCCGAAGATGGTGATCATCTCGAACGGCAAGGCGTGCAGAACCACCTGGATGTTGCCGCCGTGGAAGATGTACACGCCAAAGATGCAGGCCATGGCCAGGCCCCAACCGATGAGTACGAACATGCTGAGACTGTTTCCGAAATGAGTGGCCGGCACGAAGGCCGTGACGCGCTTGCTCCTATATCGACCCGATCGATCGCGCCTTGAGTGTTGAGTGGCTCAGGGTCGGCTGATGCCCGCATCAGCAGGCGAATGGACGGTCATTCCGTTGCCGTTGGCCGTCGACTCGACGACGACGACCGCTCGCCGCAACCGCCTCAGTCCTTGAGGCGGCGTGCAGCCACCGCGCGACGGCGTGACAGGATCCACCAGCTGCTCAAGCCTGTCAGCACCATGATGGGCCAGAGCAGGGTGCAAATCAGCGTCCACATCAGGCGCCCATCGAGCGGGTCGGTCTTGCCCTTGTCCCGCCGCTGCGTCGGCCCTTCGCTGAACAGGTGCCGGTTCGAGTAGCTCGCCAGGCCGAAGCAGAAGCCGAAGGCGAGAAACAAAGCGATGGGCAGGTTCACGGGCTGCCACGCAGGTCAGCATGCGCTTGGTGAGGGGCTGCCATCGGCACGAGCAGGATGTTCAGGGCGTCTCCAGTCGATTTGCAGTTTCCATTTTGCTCCCTGTGTTGCCGCAGATCGTGGGACGGGTCGAATCACGATGTCGACACGCAGGCTGCATGCAGTGTCGTAGCCTACAGGCTGCGGAGCCAACGGTTGGCCTCCGCGGGCCATCCACAACCAAGGAAGCACGTGCGCCGATCGTTGAACACCTTGCTGGGCGCGTCTGCAGCCTGGCTGCTCGCGACAGCACCGCTCGGCAGCCATGCCGCGTCGCTGAATTTCAATGGCTACTACGCTGGCATGACCAGGGCGCAGGCGGATCAGGCCGGCGTCGAGAACTGCCGGGACGCCGCCGCGACCTCGGAGGACAAAGGCGCGCTGTATTGCGACATCCCGGCCGCCCACCGCAATCTGGGTGAGTTCGTGGCGCGCAAGGGCACGCTGGAGTTCGTGGGCCCGCAGCATGATTCGCTGAACCAGATTCGGCTGGAATTCGTCAAGCCGGTCGAATCGGTTAAGGCTGCGATGCTCGCGTCGTACGGCACGCCACGGTACGACGGGCAGACCTACCTTTGGGAGCAAGGCGCGCAGACGGTGAGCCTGAACATCGTCAGCCGACTCAACGCCGTCTCGTGCGTCACCTTCGACCACGACTTCTCACCGGACAAGGCGCGCGCCAATGCGCTGAAGCTTGAGGCGTTGAAGAAGCAAGTCGTGAAGAACTACTGATCGCAGGCGCCGTGCCCGTGCGTCACCGCTTCAGCGCGACGTGAACAGCGGCTTCCAGCTTGTCGAAACCGAACGAGACATCAACCGGCCTGCCGTCGAGGAAGAACGCCGGCGTGGCGCGCACGCCGCTGTGCTGGCCGGCGCGGCGATGTTCCTGCACCCGCTGGGTGTAGACGCGATCGGCCATCTCTGCGCTGAAACGGATCATGTCCAGCCCAATGGCTTGCGCATACCCGGTCAAGGCTGCCAGCGCGAGGTGATGGGTCTGCGTGAACAGCAGCTCATGCATGGACCAGAACCGGCCCTGCGCAGCCGCTGCTTCGGCGGCCTCGGCAGCCAGTTCGGCGTGCGGGTGCACCTCGACCAGCGGGAAGTGCCGGAACACAAAGCGCAGCCGACCGTCAAGGCTGTCGACGAGGTGCTGCGTCAGCGGCTGGGCCTGGATGCAAGACGGGCATTCGTAGTCGCCGTATTCGAGCAGCGTCAGCGTCGCGTGCGCGTCGCCCCGGACATGGTCGAAGCCGGTCAATGCATCGTCAGGAATCGGCACGGTGGTGGCGCGAGTCTTCTCGATCATGGTGTCCCTTTCAGATGAGCTGAGATGGGTTCGTTGCGTAGCAACGTTCGAGCGCGGGGGCATGGTCGCCGGGACGGCCGATCGGGTCTGTGGTTCAGCGCACAGACGCACCGTCACGCGTCCCGTTGACCGGCCCGCAGACGCAGCGTGGCTTGCGCTTCGATGCCCAGTGGTGTGGCGGGCCACGCAAGGCATGGCCCGGGCCCGTTGCACTGGATCAGTAGTGCGGCGGCAGTTCGTCGCGCAGGCTGCGGAACGCGACATCGTCTGCCGCTGGACGGCGCTCGCGCAATTCGCTCAGCTGGCGCAGCAGCCGGTCGAGCTCACCCTGCTGCCTGACGATCACCTGGTTCAGCTGGTCCAGCATGTCCTCGGTGTAACTGGCTTTGACTTCCAGATCGGTCAGCCGGCGTTCTAAGCGATCAGGGTGGTCCATGGCGGTCTCCGCGGGGGACATGATCCTAAGGCCCGCCAGGGCAGCAAGTTGCGAAAGGTCAGGCGGTCGCGCCCATCGGCCGCGCCAGCCGCCGTGTGCGTTCCAGTGCTCATCGCACGGGCGGTCATCAAAACGGCCCAGAATGCGTTGCATGAACAGACCCACCGCCCCAGCGCCCCGCAGCCGCACCCCGCGCACATCGGTGGCGCCGCAGGCTGAGGCCGGCGAAGAGGCGATCCTCGTCTTGCAAGGCGGTGGCGCGCTGGGTGCCTACCAGGCAGGCGTGTTCGAGGCGCTCGCCAAGGTGCACCGGGAGCCGACCTGGGTGGCCGGCATCTCCATCGGTGCGATCAACGCGGCGTTGATCGCCGGCAACGCGGCCGCGCACCGGGTCGACCGGCTGCGCGAGTTTTGGGAGCTGGTCAGCTCGGCGCTGCCAACACCGGTGATCAGGGCTGGCACGACCGCGACTGCCCGCGAGGCCTTGAACGAATCCCATGCGTCGCAGGTGATGCTGTTCGGCGTGCCGGGCTTCTTCAAGCCGCGTTTCCCCCCGGCGCCGTTCCAGCCCGCGGGCAGCCTTGAAGCCATCAGCTTCTACGACACCTCGCCGCTGGCCGCCACGCTGGAGCGGCTGGTCGATTTCGATCGCATCAACGCTGGCGCGGTGCGGCTGTCGGTCGGGGCGGTCAATGTGCGCACCGGCAATTTCGAGTATTTCGATTCGGCCAAGCAGACGATCGACGTGCGCCACATCATGGCCAGCGGCGCGCTGCCGCCGGGCTTCGCGCCGGTCGAGATCGACGGCGAGCACTACTGGGACGGCGGCATCGTGTCGAACACGCCGTTGCAGTACGTGCTGGACCAGCCGGGCAAACGCCGCCGCGTGGTGTTCCAGGTCGACCTGTTCGCAGCGCGTGGTGCGCTGCCCAAAACGCTGGGCGAAGTGATCGAGCGCGAGAAGGACATCCGCTTTTCCAGCCGCACCCGGCTCAACACCTCCAATGAGATGGACCGCCAGGTGATCGCGCAGGCCGCACAGCGGCTGATCGCGAAGCTGCCGCCCGCGCTGCGCGATGACCCTGATGTGCGCGCGCTGTCACGCGTGCGCTGCGAGAGCGCGGTCGATGTGGTGCACCTGATCTACCGCAGCAAGCACTACGAAAGCCATTCGAAAGACTACGAGTTTTCGCGCCTGTCGATGCAGGAGCACTGGGACGCCGGCCGGGCCGACATGGCGCACACCTTGCATGACCCGCACTGGCTGAATCGCGAGCACAAAGCCCATGGCGTGCATGTGTTCGACCTCACCTCGGACAGCCCGTCCGCCACCTGAAACCGCTCTGGCGCGCCGCTGAGAATTGCCAGCGCGAACCCCTTTTCCCTTCTTGTCGAAAGCACCCCATGAAGCTCCAGGACAAAGTCTGCATCGTCACCGGCGCCGCCAGCGGCATCGGCAAGGAAATCGCCATCGTGTTTGCCAACGAAGGCGGCAAGGTCGCCATCGCCGACATGAACCTGGCGGCGGCGCAGGCCACTGCCGACGAGATCACGAAAGCTGGCGGCAAAGCGATGGCGGTCGCGATGGACGTGACCAGCGAGGACCAGGTCAACACGGCCGTCGCGGCGGTGGTGGCGGCCTACGGCGGCGTCGATGTGCTGGTCAGCAACGCTGGCATCCAGATCGTTCATCCGGTCGAGGAGTTTCCGTTTGCCGACTGGAAGAAGATGCTGGCGATCCACCTCGACGGGGCCTTCCTGACCACCAAGGCCTGCGTGCCGCACATGAAGGCCTCGGGCCAGGGCGGCAGCATCATCTACATGGGCTCGGTGCACTCGAAGGAGGCATCGGTGCTGAAGTCGGCTTACGTGACCGCCAAGCACGGGCTGATCGGCCTGTGCAAGACGGTGGCCAAGGAAGGCGGCAAGTTCGGCATCCGCGCCAACGTGATCTGCCCCGGCTTCGTGCGCACGCCGCTGGTCGACAAGCAGATCCCCGAGCAGGCGAAGGCGCTCGGCATCAGCGAGGGCGACGTGATCAAGAAGGTGATGCTGAAGGAAACCGTCGACGGTGAATTCACCACCGTGCAGGACGTGGCCGATGTGGCGCTGCTGTTTGCCGGCTTCAACTCGAACGCGCTGACTGGCCAGTCGCTGGTCGTCAGCCACGGCTGGTTCATGCAGTGAGCGCCGGGCCGCTGCGGCGGCGGTGCGTCAGGAGCCGGCCGTCATCGGGCGTGGCTTGATTGGGAGGTTGATCACATTGCACAGCGGCGCACGCGCGGCGAGCCAGTCTGACAGCGCATCGGCCTCCAGCGGCCGACTGTACAAGTACCCCTGGCCGCGGTCGCAGCCGAGCGCGGTGATCAACGCCGCCTGGCCAGCGGTTTCGATGCCTTCGGCCACGGTGGTCATGCGCAGCGTGCGGGCCACGCGCACGGTGGCCTCGATCAGTGCGCGGTGGTATTCGCTGCGCTCGGCTTCGACGACGAACGAGCGGTCGATCTTGACGGTGTCCACCGGCAACTGGTGCAGGCAGGCCAGCGAGGAGTAGCCAGTGCCGAAGTCATCGAGCGCCAGCTTGACGCCCAGCGCCTTCAGATCGCGCAGACGCGATTGCACCAGCGGGTCTTGTGCGGCGAGGCTTTCGGTGACTTCGAGCTGTAAGGCCGCGGCGGGCATCGCGCTCTCGGCCAGCGCGCTGCGCACCTCGTCCACCAGGACGCCCTGGCGCAGTTGCGCGATCGACAGGTTGACCGCCAGCATCGTCGGTGCGCGATCGCCCAGCGTGAGGCGCCAGCGCATGAACTGCCGGCAGGCGCTGCGCAACACGAACTGGCCGAGCGCGCCGATCAGGCCGGACTCCTCGGCCACCGAAATGAATTGCGACGGCGGCACGATGCCGCGTTCGGGATGGCGCCAGCGCACCAGCGCCTCGACGCCGGCGCAGCCGCGCTCGCTTTGAGGATCGTCGAGCGCCAGCACCGGCTGGTAGACGACGAACAGCTCATCGCGTTCGAGCGCGTTGTGCAGGTCGGCTTCGACGCTGGCGCGGCGGCTGGCCTGCTCATGCATGCGCGGCTCGAACATCGCCCAGCGGCCCCGGCCGTTTTGCTTGGCCTCGTACATCGCAAGGTCGGCGTCGCGCAGCAGGCTGTCGGCGCCCGCGAACGCGTGCGCCGAGGTGACCACGCCGATGCTGGCGCTGGAATGCACCCGATGCCCCAGCACCTCGTAGGGCCGTGACAGCACCTGCAACAGCCGTTCGGCGATCGCACAGGCGTCGTTTGGTGTCAGCAGGCCATCGAGCAGCACGACGAACTCGTCACCGCCCAGACGCGCTGCGATCTGCTGCCCATCGGATCGCCGAGGGTTCGTGTCGTCGGTCGGCCGCAGCGCGCCGAGAAGGCGCAGCGCGATCTGCCGCAGCAACTCATCGCCCGCGGCGTGACCGAGGCTGTCGTTGACCTGCTTGAAGCGGTCGAAGTCGAGGAACAGCAAGGCGAAATGGCCACCGCTGGCGGCGCGGTGATCGAGGGTGTGCTGCAGCCGCGCCATCAGCGCAGCCCGGTTGGGCAGCCCGGTCATCGAGTCGGTCGTGGCACTGACCTGCAGCTGCTGCTCCTGCCGCTTGCGGTCGCTGATGTCGATCTGCACGCCGACCATGCGACGCATCTGGCCAGCCTGGTCCAGTTCGACCACCGCGCCCCGGATGTGCACCCAGACCCAGTGGCCGTCGCGGTGGCGCACGCGCACCTCGCAGCGGTAAGGTGTGCGCTGGTCGATCAGGTGTGCCTTGAGCACCGCATGGAATGTCGACCGGTCCTCAGGGTGGATGCGCTTGTGCCAGATCGGCAGCAGCGGCCTGAACTCCTCGGCGGTATAGCCCAGCATCGCGCAACTCGCCTCGTTCCACTGGCGCTCGTCGTTGTCCACGTGCCATTGCCAGGTGCCGATGTCGGCGGCTTTCAGCGCCAGCTGCAGCAGGATGCGCTGGGTGCGCTGCTCGGTCACGTCGACGAAGCAGGTGACCGCGCCGGTCACTGCGCCCGCGGCATTGCGCAGCGGTTCGCTGTTGACGAACAGCCAGCGCTGCTGTCCATGCGGTGTCAACACGCCCATGCTGTCGCCACGCACACAGACACCATCGCGCAACGAACGTGCGGCCGGGTGTTCATCCCCGGGGTATGGGCTGAGATCCTCGTGGACGGTGCGCCAGCGCTCATCCACGGAGGTTCGGCCGAGCAGCTGGTCACGTGACAGGCCCAGCGCTAGCTCGGCAGCGAGGTTTGCGTCGATGATGGCGCCAGTGGCGTCTTGCTCGATCACGCCTGCGGGCAGGGCGTGGAACAACGCTTGTTGACGCTGGCGTTGAAGCACCTGGGCGGTGATCTCGGTTTGGACGGCGACAAATCCCGTCAGCGCGCCATTCGGGTCGTGCAGCGGCTGGATGTCGATGTCCAGCCAGTATTCGGTGCCGGACTTGCTGCGGTTGAGCAATTCGACGCGCACACCTTGCCCTGCATCGAGTGCAGCTCGCATGGTTCTCACGGTGTGGTCGTCGGTGGCCGCGGTCTGCAACAGCTCCGATGGTTTGCGGCCGACCGCTTCGGCCAGCGTGTAGCCCGACACCCGAACGAACGCTTCGTTGGCCCAGACGACGCGCCGCGCGGCGTCGGTGATGATGACCAGGTTGGTCGTGCGCTCGGCCACCAGCGCCAGCCGTTCGAACTGCGTGGCCTTGCCTGCCAGGCGCGCGTGCTGCCGGCGCCAGAAACGCACCGCTGGTTCGACCACGCCGAGTGCCAGGGTGATGGACAGCACCGCACCCAAGACGGCAGGCAGCCTGCCAGCGGTCGCCATCGCCAGCGCCGTCACCAGCAAGATGCCGTGCATGGCCCAGCGCAGGTGGCGCTCAGGCCGGTCAGCGTCACCTGGCGTGACGGTGGCCGGGTCGGATGCGCAGAGTTCGTTGGCAAGCGGCCCGTTCATGTCGGGCTCACCGAGTCGATGGAGTCATCTGGGGAGTATCGGCCGCTGGCGCGCTGACTTGACGCCAACGTCCTGCGGGCGATGCACGTGGTTTCCCTGCGGGCTTGGGTTGACACCGTTGCACCCTGCCGCTTCGACATCGGCTCACTTCAGGAAGTCACGCAGCGCAGGAAGCGACTTCTGCGCCGCCTCTTCCTGCGGCAGGTGGCCGACGCCGGGCAGCGAGACCAGCGTTGCGTGCGCCAGCGCCTTCAGGTAGTCAGCCGAGTTGGTGAGCGGAATCATCGCGTCGGACTCGCCCCACACCAGCAGCGTGGGCGCCTGGATGCGGCGCAGCAGCGGAATGGGGTCGACCAGCGTGGTCTGCCGCATCCGCGCGATCAGCGCGTCGCGGCTGCCCGGCGCCAGCATCAGGTCGTGGTAGCGCGTCGTCAGCGCGTCGCTCAGGAACGAGGGGTTCGCATACGCCGGTTCCAGACTCATGCGCAGCAGCGCCTTCGGCAGCACATAGCGCATCAGCAGGGCGGTCATCGGCACGTCCGGCGCCCGGCCGTACTCGAAACCTGGGCTCGCGAAGCCGTCGGGTGCGACCAGCACCAGCTTGTCGACCCTTTCCGGGTGCGCCGCGGCGAACGTCCAGGCGATGCGCCCGCCGATCGAATGGCCGACGATGCTGGCGCGCGCGATGCCCTGCCGGTCCATCAGCGCGAGCAGCAGCTGCATGCTGCGTGCGTCCGTGTAGGTGCCACTCGGGTCAGGGGCACTGAGGCCGCTGCCCGGCAGGTCGAAGCGGATCACGCGGTGGTCGGCTGACAGCGCCTGCGCCCACGGCTCCCAGCTGTGCAGGCTGCCACCGAAGCCGTGAATCATGATGACGGCGGGCGCGTCCTTCGGCCCGCTGTCGCGCAGGTGCAATCTCATGCCATCGACCTCGGCGAGGTCGCCCGGTGCCGCCAGGTAACGGGCCTCCAGCGAAGGCAGGTCCTTGTCCGGGGTCCACAACCAGAAGGCGGCGAGCAACACCAGCAACACGACGGCGCCGGTCCATGCAGCGAGTTTCAAGAGAAGACTTTCAGGTGGCGTGGATCGGCGGGCAGGCCGCATCGAAGGCGTAAGCCGTGAAGTCGGGCTGCCGCACCGCGTTGACGTACTCGCGGGTGTAGCCCGGAAACAGTGCGAACACCCGGCCATTGTCGAGGCGGTACCAGCTGCGGCACTGGCTCCAGACCGAGGTGGCCAGGCGCGCCTGCAGGGCGCGGTTGTGCTCACGCAGCGCCTCGGGCCGCACGTCGATCCAGCGGTGCCCGCCGTCGCGCACCGAGCGCATGCAGGCGATCGCATGGTCGATCTCGGGCTCGATGTACAGCAGCGTCGAGGTGTGGCCGGTGGCGGTGTTCGGGCCCAGCATCAGGAACAGGTTCGGGAAGCCCGACACCGTGATGCCGTGGTACGCCTCGGGGCCGTTGGTCCAGCTGTCGGCGAGCGTGCGGCCTTGCCGGCCGGTGATGCGGATGGCCGACAGCGAATGGGCGACATCGAACCCGGTGGCGCAGACCAGCACATCGATCGATCGCTCGCGGCCATCGGCGGTGACGACGCCGTGCGCGGTGATGCGCTCGATGGCGTCGGTCACCAGCTCGACGTTCGGCCGGCACAAGGCCGGGTAGAAATCGTTCGAATAGATGATGCGTTTGCAGCCCAGCGGGTAGCTCGGTGTGAGCCGCTGGCGCAAGGCCTCGTCGCGCACCTGCCGCTTGCGGTGCGCGGCTGCGGTGGCCAGCAGCCCGCGGCGCGCCAGCGTGCCGTCCTCGAAGCCGCGCCGACCGACTTCGAGCACCTGCGCCCAGCTCCAGCGCACCAGCGCTGCATACGGCGGCAGGTGCGCCAGCGCGCGATCGAGTGTGGTGTAGCGGCGATCCATCCGCGGCAGCACCCAGTTCGCGGTGCGCTGGAACAGATGCAGTTGCTGCGCCTGTTCAGCGACCGGCGGCACCAGCTGCGATGCGGTCGAGCCGGTGCCGATCACCGCGATGCGCTGGCCTTGCAGCACCGCACTGTGGTCCCAACGCGCCGAGTGCAGCCGCTGGCCTTGGAAATCGTCCAGGCCCGGGATGTCGGGCCAGCGCGGCCGGCTCAGCGGGCCAGAGCTGCACATGAAAAAACGCGTGCGCATGACTGCGGAGGAACCGTCCGCTCGCTCGGTGGTGAGGTGCCAGTGGCCGGTGGTGTCGTCGAAGCGGGCCTCGGTGACCCGCGTGCCCAGTCTCAGATGGGCCAGCAGCCCGAAGCGCGCCGCCACCCGCTGCATGTAGGCCTGGATTTCGGGCGCGGCAGCAAAGCGGCGTGTCCAGCCGGGGTTGGGCGCGAAGGAAAACGAATAGGCCGGCGCCGGCACATCCACGTGCGCGCCGGGGTAGGTGTTGTCCCACCAGGTGCCGCCCAGACCGTGCTGCTTTTCCAGGATCACGAAGTCATGGGTACCGGCGCGCTTGAGCTTGACCGCAGCGCACAGCCCCGACATGCCCGCGCCGAGGATCACCACCTCGTGGTCGGCTGTCTTCGGCGCGGTGGGGGCCGTGGCCAGTGGCGGCATCACGAAGCGCGCAATGCGCTCGATGGCCTCGTCGGCACTGCGCAGCACGCCGCCGTGGATCTGGAACACATGCCAGCGCCCGGCGGTGATCTCGCAGCGCGTCTCGACCCCGGCCGCCTGCAGGGCCGCGTCGAGCTGCAGCGCCTGACCGTGCAGCAGCTCGTCGGTGCCGGCCTGGATCAGCGTGGGCGGCAGGCCGTGCAGGTCGGCGAACAGCGGTGACACGGGCGGCGAGTCGGCCGAGGTGCTGTTACCCAGGTAATGCGCGGCGCAGGCGGCAGCCCAGGCCACGCTGAGCATCGCCTCGCCGGGCGGTTCGGCGGCTGGGGCATCGCGCATCGCCAGATCGACCCAGGGCGACAGCAGCACCAGGGCCGCGGGCCGCGGTGAGCCGCTGTCGCGCAGCGCCAGCGCGGTCGACAGCGCCAACCCGCCACCGGCCGAATCACCGGCGAGGATGACCGGGCGGCCCGCTCCGTCGCTGTCAGTGCTCAGTGCGTTGAACGCCGCAACGGCGTCATCGAGCGCGGCCGGGTGGCGATGTTCGGGCGCCAGCCGGTAGTCGAGTGCGAACACCGGCAGCCCGGTGACAAGTGCCAGCCGCGCGGTCAATGCGCGGTGCGTGGCCGGCGAGCCGACGCAGAACGCGCCGCCATGCAGATAGAGCACAACACCCGGTGGCGCGCTGGGCGCTTTTGTCGAGCGCAGCCACTCGCCGGGCACGCCGCCGACCGTTGCGGCCTCGACCGACACGCCCTTCGGCATCCGCATGCTGCGTGACATCGCGCGCAGCCAGCGCCGCTGGAAGCCGATTGAAAAGCGCGGCGAGAACACCGGCTTCAGCAGCCATTGCAACGACGTGCGCAGCACGGCCGCCAGCAGCCCTTCGATCGGCCCCTTCGGTTGAAAAACGACCATGACGGGCCCGCGTTGCAAAGGAAGCGATCGTAGGCGGTCGGCAATTCCGCACATTCCCTTTCATTTGTGCTGCAAATTGAAACATCGTGATACATCGGCGGGCCGCAGCACCATTACGCTCATCGAACCTGGGTTCACTGACGGATGGGGGTCCGCGCGACGATGAACGATTACCTGTTGTGGGGCGCTGGTGCGGCGCTGCTGGTGTTGCTGCTGGTCGTGCTGCTGATCCAGCGGCGTGCGCGGCCACCCCGGGGGCGCAGTGAGCGCGCTGATCGCGCCCCGTCGCGCGCCACGTCGCCGCGGTCGCGCAGTGCCTCCGAGCTCGACACCGTCAGCGATGTCCATGCGTTCGACCCGGCGCGGCCGTCGTCCAGCGACGACGTCAGGCTGCGCGCCGAACGCGAGGCCGCCGAGCAGGCCGCCCGTGCCGAAGCCGACCGCGAAGCCGCGGAGTGGGAAGCCCGGCTGATCGCACAGCAACTCGCAGACGAAGACCGTGAGCGTGCTCGCATCGCCGCCGAGCAAGCGGCTGCCCAGTTCGTTGCACCTGAACCGGCGGCGCCCGGGCCGGCCGCCAAAGTCGACGAGCAGGCGGCAGTTGACGCCCTGGCCCGCGAGGCCGCCGAATGGGAGGCTCGCCTCGCTGCGCAGCAACTCGACGCCGAGAACGAGCGCCAGCGTGCCGCCGCCGAGGCCGAACGCGCGGCGTCAGAAGCCGCTGCAGAACGGGCCGCACAGCAACGGGCCGATCAACAGCGCGCTGAACAGCAGGCCGCTGACCTCGCCTCGCTACATTTCACGCTCGACCCCGAACCTGCGCCTGAACCCGCACCCGCACCCGCACCCGCACCGCCTTGCGTCGTCGCCAACCGCACGCCGGAGCAGTGCCTGGTGATGATTGCCGACGACTCGAAGGTGGTGCGCATCAAGACCAGCCGCTTGCTGGCCAAGCACCTCTACCGGGTGTCGCTGGCCGAAGACGGCCTCGACGCCGCGCGGCAGATTGAGCTCGACCTGCCCGACGTGCTGATCACCGACGTCGAGATGCCCGGCATGGACGGTTTCGAGCTGACGCGCCAAATGCGCAGCAACCCGCGCACGGCGCACATCCCGATCGTGATGATCACCGCCGACGACGTGAAGCACCGCGCCGATGCATTCGAAGCCGGCGTCAGCGTGCTGCTGAGCAAGCCTTACCCGGAAGACCAGCTGCTGTCCTACCTGCAATCGACGCTGAACCGCGCGGTGCCGGTGCCCTGATCGCCGCCCTTCACGACCAGAAGCTCAGCACCACGTCGGGCGGCGGCTTGCCGTGTTTGGCGCGGCGCTCCAGCGCCGGGGTGCCGATCGCGATCCAGCCGACCAGCGTTTCGCCGCCTTCGCAGAAGGCCGAGGCCAGCAGCGGTGAGCGCGCTTTCGCGCCGCTCAACATCTTCGCGCCGTAACCCAGCGCCTGCGCGGCCAGCAGCAGGTGCGCCAGGGCGCCACCGAGGCAGGCCCATTGCTCATGCGCTGGCACCTGCGGATGGCCCAAGTCGATCCGGGCGATCACTGCCAGCGTCACCGGTGCCTTCAACGCGCGCTCGTGGTCGAGGGCAGCGCCTTCGGCATCCTTGCCGGCCGCCAGCGCCGCCTGTTCGAACAGTGTCGCCATCCGCGCGCGCGCCGCACCGCGCACCGCGCGAAACCGGAACGGCACCAGCGCCGCATGGTCGGGCGCGCGCAGGGCCGCTTCGGTCAATGTCAGCAACTCGGCATCGCTCGGACCGGGTTCGACCAGGTAGCGCGGGCCCGTCGAATGGCGGTCGAGCAGGGCGTGCAGCACGGGGTTGGGGTCGGCGTTGTTCATGGTCAGCGGTTCAGCCAGCGCCTTGCAGCGTACGACAGTGCATCGACCAGCGCCACCAGCGACATCATCGCCAGCAGCACGGTGCAGCTCTCGTGCATCTGGAACAGCCCCAGGTGGTACGACAGCATCTGCCCCAGCCCGCCGGCTCCCACCACGCCCAGCACCGCGGCAGCGCGGATGTTGTTCTCCCAGCGGTACAGCGTGTACGAGATGACCTGTGGCCAGATCTGCGGCAGCGTTGCGTACAGGAACACCCGCAGCCGCCCGACGCCGCGCACACGCAGCGCGAACGCAGGCTCCGGTGGCGCGTTCTCGATGCTCTCGGCAAACAGCCGGCCGAGCACGCCGCTGGTGTGCAAGGCCAGCGCCAGCGTGCCTGAAAACGGCCCGAGACCGGCCGCGATCAGCAGCAGCACCGCCCACACCAGCTCGGGCACTGAGCGCAGCAGGTTCAACGCGGTGCGGGTCGCGCCACGCAGCAGCGGTGTGGTGAGCGTGGGCTGCCCATCGTGGCCGCGCGCGCTGGCGCCGAGTGACAGCGCCAGGCCACCGAGCGCAGCGAGCAGCGTGCCGAGCAGTGACATCGCCAGCGTTTCCAGCGTGCCATCGAGCGTGCGACGCAGAAACGCCGGCGCCGTCTCCGGCGGGAAGAAGCTGCTGGCGAATTTGCCCATCGCCTGCCGTGCGTCGGGCGACAGGAAATCGGCACCTCGCAAGTCCAGCGTGGCGAAGCTGGCCACCACCAGCGCGGCGATGCCGACACCGACCCAGCGCGCGGCACGGCGCGCGGGCGGCGGTGTCGGGCAGGTCGATGCGGTCATGCCATGGCCTTGCGCAGCACTGCGCTGATGCGGTCCGACAGCGCCACCAGTGCGATGAACACCAGCAGGATGCTGCTGACTTCGCTGCCCGAGAACATCTTCGCCGCGCTGTCGAGCAGCTGCCCCAGCCCGCCGGCGCCGACGAAGCCGAGCACCACCGAAGCACGGATCGCGCACTCCCAGCGGTAGACGGTGTAGCTGACCAGCTCGGACGCGCACTGCGGCAGCGTGCCGAACAGCAGTGCCTGCAGCCGGCCACTGCCGTTGCGCAGCAGCGCCTGCGTCGGGGCAGGGTCGCTGCTTTCGAGGATTTCGGCGTAGACCTTGCCCAGCATGCCGCCGTAGGCGATTCCGATCGCCAGCACGCCGGCCGTCGGGCCCAGGCCCACCACGCGCACGAACAGCAGCGCCCACACCAGCTCGGGGACCGAGCGCAGCACGACCATCGTCCAGCGCAACAGTGTGCGCACCGCAAACGGCCACAGGCTCATCGATTGAGCCAGTGCACTGACCGACAGCCGGGCGGTCGAGCCGAGCGCCAGCGGCACCGCAATCAGCCACGCCAGCGCCATGCCGGCGGTGGCGATGGCGACGGTGCGCCAGGTTTCGTGCAACAGCAGCCCCAGGAACTCGGCGTCCATCCGTGGCGGCACGAAGCTGGCCAGGAAATGCCCGGTCGCATGCAGGCTGCGTGCATCGGCCAGCACCCAGGGTTTGAATTCGGTCAGCACCGCCAGCGGCCACAGCAGCACGGCGAGCAGCAGCACGCTGGCCCAGCGGGAGTGCAGTGCAGGGTCGCTGCGGGCGAACACCGGCTTCACGGTCGATGGCGATGCGGTCAGGCTCATGCCCGGGGCCTTGTCAGCCGAGCGAGCGCCATCAGCGGCAGGCGATCTGCGGCCGTGCGGCTCGCATGCCGTTGTCGCGCTCGACTGGTTGCTCAACGAGGCCGCGCGTGCCGTAAAGGGCCGCGACCTGCGCATCGGTGAACGCCGACGCCGCACCGTCGTAGACGATCACGCCATCGCGCAGCGCGACGATGCGCGGGAAGCGGCGCCGCGCCACCTCGACCTGGTGCAGCGTGCACACCAGCGTGCGGTCGGCGCTGCGGGCTGCCGCGGTCAGGCTTTCCATCACCTGCTCGGCGCGCGCCGGGTCGAGGGCCGACAACGGCTCGTCGATCAGCCACAGCTCGGCATCGGCGACCAGCGCCCGCGCCAGTCCGACGCGCTGGCGTTCGCCGCCCGACAGCCGATCGACACGCTCCCACAGCTTGTCGCCGAGGTCCAGCGCGGCCAGCGCGGCGTGCGCGAGCGCTGCTTCGCGTGGATGCCACAGCGTGCGCAGGCTCGCCCACAGCGACTGCGCCGGCAACCGCCCGGCCAGCACCGCAGTGACCACGCGCTGCCGCGGTGGCAGCGGTGGCACCTGCGGCGCGAGGAACAACCGGCCACGCAGCCGTTGGCGCGCGCCTGTGGACAGCGTCCACGGGTCCGCACCGAACAGCGTCAACCTGCCCGCGAGCGGCGGCACCGCGCAGGCCAGCGCCTGCAGCAAGCTGGTCTTGCCGGCGCCCGACGAGCCGATCAGCGCGAGCTGCTCGCCGCGCTGGATGTCGAGCGACAGCCCATGCAGCACCCCGGTGGTGGCCCCTGGCGCGGCGGCTGCGCGCAAATCGCGCAGCGAGACGATCACTTCAGCAGACCGGCGTTCTCGGCCGCCGCGCGGATGCCGTTGTAGTTCTCGGCCTTGGTGGGGATGAACCGCGTCGCGCGTTGCAGGCCGAGGATTTCCTTGCCTTGCGGCGTGCTGGCATCGAGCGCCAGGAAGGCCTGCTGCAGCTTGTTGCGCAGCTCGACCGGCATGTCGGCATGCACCGTCCAGTTGTAGTCGTAGTACGGCGGCGTCGTGTAGAACACCTTGACCACCGCCGGGTCGACCTTCTTGTCGGCGACGAATTTGTCCCACACCGAGATGTTCAGCGCGCCGGCATCGACCTTGCCGCTGGCCACCGCGGCGATCGTTGCGTCGTGCGCGCCGGAGAAGCTGATGCGCTTCAAGTCGAGGTCGGGGTTGATCTTGGCGGCCAGCAGGAAGCTGCGCGGCATGAGGTGGCCCGAGGTGCTCGACGCCGAACCGAAGCTGAGCGTCTTGCCCTTCAGGTCTTCGAGCTTGTTGATGCCGCTGTTCGCGTCGGTGATGAAGACGGAACGGAACCTCTCGTCTTCCTCGCGCTGCACCAGCGGGATCACCTTGCCCTCCGAGCGCACGCTGGCCTGCACGAAGGTGAAGCCGCCGAACCAGGCGAGGTCGACCTTTTTGTTGACCAGCGCCTCGACTGCCGCGGCGTAATCGGTCACCGGTGTCCACTCGACTTTGACGCCCAGCTTGGCCTCCAGGTAAGCGCCCAGCGGCGCGAACTTGCGTGCCAGCTCGGTCGGGGCCTCGTCAGGGATCGCGGTGACGCGCAACACCGGCTGCGCGTGGGCAGCGACGGTCAGCGTGGCAGCGGCGGCGATCAGGCCGAGCGAGCGCGCCCAGCGGACGACGCGGTAGAGGGTGGGGTTCATGGGAAAGCTCCTGTCAGGGGGGTGACGGCGCACTGTGTGGCCAAACCCGGAAGGTTAACGGCCTTGCGGCCACATCGTTCGGCGCCATGCGAGGCTGCCCAAGGCGGCGACGCTGAAAGCCGCCCCGGCCCAGAAGGTGGACGAGGCGCCGTGCCGGTCCCACAGCAGTCCTGCGAGGCCACTGGCCACCAGCATCGCCACCCCGCTGACGAGATTGAAGAACCCATAGGCCGTGCCGCGCAGGTCGGCCGGTGCGGTGTCGGCCACCATCGCCGCCAACAAGCCTTGGGTCATGCCCATGTGCACGCCCCACAGGCCCACACCGACCAGCAGCGTGGGCCAAGCGGTGCCGCTGGCCAGCACGAGATCGGCGGCGATCAGCACGGCGAGCCCCAGTGCCAGCAAGCTGCCGTGAGGCATGCGGTCCGACAGCCTTCCGAAGGGATAGGCCGAGGCGGCATAGACCAGGTTCATTGCCACCATCACCAACGGGACCAATGCGACCGGGATCCCGCCCTGCTGCGCGCGCAAGACCAGAAAGGCCTCGCTGAAGCGCGCCAGGGTGAACACCGCGCCAATGATCACGACCCACCAGTAAGGCCGGCTCAGTCGCGAAAGATTCGCGCGGGTGATGGGATTCCTTCTGCGTGCGCTGTCTTGGCGTGCGGGTTCGTGCACACCGATCAGCAGCAAGGCCACCGCCATCAGGCCGGGCCACACCGCCACCCAGAACACGGCCCGGAAGTCATTGGCCCACAGCAGCATCAATCCGACCGCGATCAGCGGCCCGAGAAATGCACCGATGGTGTCGAGCGACTGCCGAAGGCCGAAGGCAGCACCGCGGATCTGCGGTGGCGTGATGTCGGCCACCAGCGCATCCCGGGGTGCGCCGCGGATGCCTTTTCCCACGCGATCGAGCAGGCGTGCGGTGAGCACCACGCCGGTCGTCGGCGCCAACGCGAACAAAGGCTTGGTGAGTGCGCCCAAGGCGTAGCCGAACAGCGCCAGCCCCTTGCGCCGGCCCAGGTAGTCACTCAGGACGCCGGAGAACACCTTGACGATCAACGCCGTCGACTCGGCCAGGCCTTCGATCAGGCCAACGGTGAAGGCGCTGGCGCCGAGGGTGCCCACCATGAACAGTGGCAGCAGGCTGTGGACCATCTCCGACGAGATGTCCATCAACAGGCTGACAAACCCCAGCACCCAGACGCCGGCTGGAATCTGGCGCAGGCCCGCCTTGACGGAAGGAGGCCCTGGCAGCGGCGGATGGATCGGCTCAGTGGGCATGTCGGATGCGACAAAGCGGGCGGCAAATGCCCCGGCGTTTCACCTTGAAATCGGCTCGATGTCTTGCGCGCAGTGTCGTGCAGAAATCACGAACCGCACAGTAAAAAGGCCAGCGCAGAAACTCCACGCTGGCCGAATCGGCTTCCGCCACTGATTGAATGACTGCAGTCAGTTCAGATCGGCCCCTTCACTTCCACCTTGGTCGCCACCAGCACGCCGTTTGAATTCACGGTCCCCTTGATTTCCACGTAAGCGCCGTTGGCGATGGCCGAAGACGGGCGATCATCGAAGGTCGCCTGTGATGCGTCCACCAAGATGCCGTTCAGTTTGAAGTTGGACAGCGAGACGAAGTCCGTGACCGCGCCGAACTGTTCAAACTTCACTCCATCCTTCTCGGAACCGTTCTTCAGCTCCACCTTGGTGGCCTGCAATGTGTTGCCCACCAGGTTGCCCTTGATTTCCACATAGCTGCCCACCGCGACCTGGCCGAGGCTGCCGTGCTTGAACACGGCGGCACTGAGCTCCACGCTAACGCCATTGACAACCGCCATGCTGCCGGCCAAGTTGCTGACCACGCCGTAGAGCTCGTTGCGCCCACCAATGCGCGCTTCGCGTGCGCCTTCAAGTTCGACCTTGGTGGCTTGCAGAACGCTGCCATCCCACGTGCCCTTGACCTCGATGAAGTGACCCGCCGTGATGCTGCCGCTGCCTTCGATGGTCGCGTTGGAGACATTGACGGGCGTGCCCGAAACCGTCAACAAGCCATTGACCGGCGCGGTGTCAGCCACCCCCTTGAGCTTGATCCTTGCCCCGGCTGTTGAGAACGTGCCCCACGCCGAACCGGCTCCGAGCACCTTCACCGAGGTGGCGGTCAAGGTGCTGCCGCTCAGAGCGCCGGCTGCGGCCTTGACCTTCACCCGCCCACCGTTGACCAAGGTGCCGTTCACGGTTGCTGAGCTGAAGTTGACCGTCAACGTTCCAATGTCGAAGGTCGTGGCGGTGACGTTGCTCACCGGCCCGATCACGCTCAGTGCAGTCAGCACCTTGACTTCGATGAGGGTTGCCAGCAGCGTGCCATCGGCCTGAGCCGAGCCATAGACCTCGACGGTCTGCCCGACGCTCAGCGCAGCCAGATTGGGCACGCCCTGGAAAGCGGTGGTGGTGTCGATCTTGATGGTCTGGTTCAGCACCGTGATCGTGCCCAAGCCGGCATCTTTGGCAGTCACTCGGCCGCGGATGCCGTGCTCGACCTCCAGCACGCTGGCAGAGCCCGTCTCGGCCGCGTCATCAGACGTGCCGCTGACATCCACGGTCATGCCGATGTGCAGTTGATCGAGGTTCACCGAATTGCCGTCGTCATCGCGCAATGTGGCACCGACCGAGGAGAAGCGCGTGCCGTTGACGATCACCGAGCCGAATCCGGAGACCGTTCCAGAGAAGACGGCGGGGCCCGATGTGCTTGTTGAGCTCGATGAACCACCGCCCCCACCACCGCAGGCGGAAACGAGCAACGCACTTGCGAGGGCCAAGGCAGTCGGTTTGAAAATTGAAAATGGTTGGTTCATGTTTGTCGTGGTGCAGAGTGAGGTCGTGGTTAAGAGGCAGCAGCGTTTCGGCCGTCGATGAATTCTGGACGTCGAACCTTCAGGCGCCTTTGAGCGGGGGCGTAACGGACTGTAAGGGGTGTGCTGGAAGTCACTGGTTCGAGCGCTGTCGATGCGGCAGCCTGCGGTACCCTGCCGCATGAACGACACACCCGCCCCCCCGGATACCAAGACGCCGCTGGGCAGCCTGCGCGATCTCGCTGTGGCCAGCGTGCCTGAGCCTGAATCTGGCGCTGAGCCCGAGCCCGAGCCCGAGCGCGTGTTGCTGCACATGCCGGTCGATGTGCGCAGCGTGTCGCTCGCGGTGCTGGCGGGCTTGGCGGTTCTGTACTCACTGCAGTGGGCCAGCGCGGTGCTGATCCCGCTGATGCTGGGGGTGACGGTCAGCTATGCGCTCAGCCCGCTCGTCGATCGACTCGAACGCGCGCGGCTGCCACGGGCGGCCGGTGCGGGGCTGCTGTTGCTGTCCATCGTTGGCGGCATCGGCTCGACCATGTATTCGCTGAGTGACGATGCCACGGCGCTGATCGAGTCGCTGCCTGAGGTGGCCCAGAAAATCCGCCAGACGGTACGCGCCAACCACAGCCAGTCACAGTCGACCATCGACAAGATGCAGAGGGCGGCGACCCAACTGGAACAGGCCGCGCAGGAGGGCGGCCTGGCCGCGTCGACCACGTCACGCGGCGTCACCCGGGTGCGTGTCGAGCGGCCGCAGTTCGACATCAAGGATTACCTGTGGACAGGAACGCTGGGCCTGGCTGCGTTGCTCGGGCAAGCGACGATGGTGCTGTTCATCAGTTTCTTCCTGATGGCCTCGGGCAACACTTTCCGTCGCAAGCTGGTGAGGATCGTCGGGCCGACCTTTGCGCGACGCAAGATCACCGTGCAGGCGCTCGACGAGATCACCGCCCAGGTTCAGCGCTATCTGCTGGTGCAGGTGGTCGTGAGCTTGGGGGTCGGCGTGATGACCTGGCTCGCCTTCTTGGCGATCGGCGTCGAGCATGCGGCGGTGTGGGGCGTGGCGGCGTGTGTGCTGAATTTCGTGCCGTACATCGGCTCGATCGTCATCACCGCCGCGTCGGCCATGGTCGGTTTCGTGCAATTCGCCAGTGTCGACATGGCCTTGCTGGTGGCCGGCGTGTCCTTGCTGATCCACACCGTGTCAGGCCACCTGGTCACGCCGTGGCTGACCAGCCGCACCTGCCAGATGAATGCGGTGGCGGTGTTTGTCGGCGTGCTGGCGTTCGGCTGGCTGTGGGGCATCTGGGGGCTGCTGCTGGGCACGCCGATGCTGATGATGGTCAAGACGGTCTGTGACCGCGTCGAGGATCTGCAGCCGATCGGTGAACTGCTCGGGGCCTGACCGACGGCTCACAAACGGCCCCGGCATCACGCCGCGGGCCGCTGTCATGACGTCAGATGTTGCTGCCTGCCGGTGACGAGGTGCGCATCGTGTTCGATCCGTCGCGCTGGGCGCTGTCGCTGGACAGTCGCAGCGTGTCGCCATCGACCGTGACCGCGCTGCCCACGGTCATCGCCTGGGCGCGGCGGAACGACCGCGTGCTGCCATCGTCCATGCGCACGGTGACGTCGTAGACGGTTTCAGTGCGTACCCGCTTCTCGACCTCGTTGCCCGCAAAGCCGCCGCCGATGGCGCCCAGCACCGTTGCCGCCGTCTTGCCCTTGCCGCCACCGATCTGGTTGCCGAGCAGGCCGCCGACGACACCTCCGGCGACCACACCCACGCCGCTGCCCTGGCCCTTCTGCTGCACCGCATTGACCGACTCGATCACGCCGCAGGTGGCGCAGGCCACGGTGCGGGTCGTGCCGCCGGGCGCGTGCCACGGCGCTTGCGCGCTGGTGGTGCTGGTGCC
>JANMXL010000030.1:0-2516 GCA_031380885.1 Burkholderiales bacterium
ATAGCGAGGTGGTCCCACTCCTTCCCATCCCGAACAGGACAGTGAAACGCCTCAGCGCCGATGATAGTGCGGGTTCCCGTGTGAAAGTAGGACATCGTCAGGCTACTACCCTGAAACCCCCGTGCCCCCAAGGCCCGGGGGTTTCGCCTTTGGGGCCGCGATAATCGGTAGCATGCTCGCTCGACTGCAAAAACTCATGCTGCTCGCATGGCTGACCGCCCTGGGTGCTTGCATCTGGGCATCTGCTGAATACCTGTCTGAACCGCCCCGGTTCTGATCGTTGCGATGAGCCGCCTGCCGCGTCCTACCCGCCGTGGCAACATCGACTCGATGAAGAAACTGCTTTTCCTCGGTGCCGGAGGTGTCGGCGGCTATTTCGGCGCGCGGCTGATCGAAGCCGGTGTCGATGTCCGCTTTCTGGTGCGCCCCGCGCGTTCAGTGCTGCTGGCGGCGCAGGGCTTGCGCATCATCAGCCCGCATGGCGACCTGACGCTGCGAGTGCATTGCGTCACCCGCGACACCGTGGCACCCGACTACGACCTTGTGCTGCTGTCGCCGAAGGCCTACGACCTGGCCGACGCGCTCGATGCCATTGCCCCGGCAATGGGGCCCGAGACCTGCGTGCTGCCCTTGCTCAACGGCCTGGCGCACATCGACGTGCTCGATGCCCGCTTCGGGGCTGACCGGGTGATCGGCGGTGTGGCCCACATCGTGGCTACGCTGGCCGCCGACGGCTCGGTTCAACATCTGAACCCGATCCACTCGCTCTCGGCAGGAGGGCGCAACGCGGTCACCCAGCAGGCCGCAGCCGACTTCATCGACTTGTGCGGTTCGGCAAAATTCGACGCCGCGCTGTCGCCCGACATCCTCTCCACGCTGTGGGACAAGTGGGCCTTCCTCTCCACGCTGGCGGCCGTCACCACGCTGACCCAGGGCTCCATCGGTCAGGTGATGAACACGACGCACGGCGAATCGCTGCTGCGGCGCGTCTATGCCGAAGGTCTGGCGGTGGCCCAGCGCAGCGGTGCGATCCTCAGCGAGGACGCCCAAACTCGCGCTTTGCACCGACTGACCGAGCGTGGGTCGACCATGACGGCATCGATGCTGCGCGACCTGCAGGCCGGGCTGCGCACCGAGCACGACCATGTGCTGGGCGATCTGGTGCGGCGCGCGCAGCGGCATGGTGTCGACACGCCGTTGCTCGCGATGGCACATTGCCATCTTCAGCGGGCAGCTGCCACTTGATCCGGTCGCGAGGCAGGCTTCTGCCTCGCTGATAGAGGGCAACGAGCGCCCGGTGGATGCCACACTGAAGCCCATGCACGCCCCTCCTGTCACCGGCCTTGTACTGACCGGCGGCGGTGCGCGCGCCGCCTACCAGATCGGCGTGCTGAAGGCGGTGGCGCAGATCCGGCGCGATTGCCGGGCCACGGCCCACAACCCGTTCGCCGTGATTGCCGGCACGTCGGCTGGCGCCCTCAACGCAGCGGCACTGGCCTGTCGCGCCGACGACTTCGATGCCGCGGTGCAGACGCTGATCGACACCTGGTCCAACTTCCATGCCGAGCAGGTCTACCGCGCCGACTCGCTGGGCGTGATCCGCACCGGCGCACGCTGGCTGACGATGCTGTCGATTGGCTGGGTGCTGGCCCAGTGGCGCCGCGTGCGGCCGCGCTCGCTGCTCGACAACAGCCCGCTGCGCGAACTGCTGGTCAAGCTTGTGCCCCTGGAGCGCCTGCGCCAGGTGATGGAGGACGGCCACCTGCAGGCGCTGGCAATCAGTGCGTCTGGCTATGGTTCGGGCCTGCACGTCACCTTCTACGATGCGCTGGCCGACATCGTGCCGTGGCACCGATCACAGCGGGTGTCGGTCGCGCAGTCGATCACCATCGATCACCTGCTCGCGTCGTCGGCCATCCCGTTCGTGTTTCCAGCGGTGTCACTCGGCCTGAACGGCCGCCGCGAGTATTTCGGCGATGGCTCGATGCGCCAGTCGGCGCCGATTTCCCCCGCGGTGCACCTGGGCGCCGAGCGCATTTTGGTCGTGGGTGCCGGACGCATGCACGAGCCCGCGCTGCCGATCGAGGCGCGCATTGGCAGCGACGAATACCCGAACCTCGCGCAGATCGCCGGCCATGCGCTGTCGAACATCTTTCTCGACGCGCTGGCGGTGGACATCGAGCGGCTGCAGCGCATCAACCGCACGCTGTCGCTGCTGTCGCCGGAAGCGCGTTCGCGCAGCGGCCTGCGCTCGATCGAGGTGCTGGTGATCGCGCCCAGCCAGCGCCTCGACGACATTGCCGCGCGCCACCTTGGCAGCCTGCCAGCATCGATCCGCACCTTGCTGCGCGGCGTCGGCGTGTCCGGCCATGGCGACGACGCGCGCGGGGCGGCGCTGGCCAGCTACCTGATGTTCGAGGCGCCGTATACGCAAGAACTGATGGCACTCGGCGAGACCGACACGATGAACCGCCGTGACGAGGTCGCGCAATTCTTTGGCTGGGAGCGCCGCCACA
>JANMXL010000038.1:0-4143 GCA_031380885.1 Burkholderiales bacterium
GCTTGGCCTGGTGCACGAGCTGCTGCCGCCGGTGGCCGACGAGTTCGATGACTACATCGCGCGACCGAAGCCGAATGGCTACCAGTCGCTGCACACCGTGGTGCAGGACGATGCCGCGCGGCCGGTCGAGGTGCAGATCCGTACGCGGGCGATGCATGAGCACGCCGAACACGGTGTGGCCGCGCACTGGGCCTACAAGGAGGCGGGCGTCAAGGGCTATGCCGGTTCGGTGGCGGCCGATTCCGATTTCGATGCGCAGCTGGCCGAGGCCCGCAAGGGTGTGCTGCGCCAGCTGCTGGCGTGGGAGCGTGACTTCATCGGGCAAGAGCAATCCTCCGACGCGCAGACCGCTGCGGACACGGCGGCCACCTTCGATGACCGCATCTATGTCTTCACGCCGCAGGCCGCCATCGTCGAACTGACGGCCGGCGCGACGCCGATCGATTTTGCGTATGCGGTGCACACCGACCTGGGTCACCGCTGCCGCGGCGCGAAGATCGACGGCGCGATGGTGCCGCTGAACACCGCATTGAAGAACGGCCAGACGGTCGAAGTCACGTCGGTCAAGGAAGGCGGCCCGTCGATGGACTGGCTGAACGCGGAGCTGGGCTATCTGCAGAGCCCGCGTTCCAAGGCGAAGGTGCGTGCGTGGTTCAACGCGCGGGCGCAGGCCGAAACCATCGCGCGCGGCCGCGAGTCGGTCGAGAAGCTGTTGCAGCGCATCGGCAAGACGGCAGTGAAGCTCGATGACCTGGCTGCGCAGCTTGGCTTTCGCCAGGCCGATGCGCTGTTCGAGGTGGTCGGCAAGGACGAGTTCTCGCTGCGCACCATCGAGACGCTGCTGAGGCCGCCGGAGCCGCTGCCTTCGGTCGACGAGGTGATCGCGCTGCGCAAGGCCCGGCCCGAAGGCGAGTCGCCGAAGGGCGGTGTGCTGGTGGTGGGTGTGGAGTCGCTGCTGACGACGCTGTCGCGCTGCTGCCGCCCGGCGCCGCCGGATGCGATCAGCGGCTATGTCACACGCGGCAAGGGCGTGGCGATCCACCGCAGTGGCTGCAGCAACTTCAAGCAGATGGCGCAGCGTTTGCCTGAACGCGTGATCAGCGTCGCCTGGGGTGCGCCGCGTGGCGGCAAGGACGCGCTGTACCCGGTTGATGTGGTCGTCGAAGCGGCCGACCGCCAGGGCCTGTTGCGCGACATCTCCGAGGCCTTCTCGAAGGACAAGATGAACGTCACCGGCGTGAACACACAGTCGGTGCGCGACAGCGGTGGCGGCACCGCATTCATGACCTTCACCGTCGAGGTGGCCGACGCCGCCAAGCTGGCCCAAGTGCTGGGCGTGGTCGGGCAGATCAGCGGTGTGCGGGCGGTGCGGCGCAAATAGCGCAGCGCGGCCATGGCGAAGATTGGCGGCATGTCGGCCCGCTTTTTCGGGCATCCATCCCCATGGGGGTCACGAAAATCAGGCGATTCATGGACGCTGCGCACATCGACGATCTGGCGGCCCAGGCATGGGCTGGGCACCACCGCCATCGAATGGCCTTCCGCATCGCTGCCCAACGGGTCAGCGGCGTACGGCCTGAGGTTGCGCTGCCGGGCTGGTGCCGACCGTGCGTTGCGGTGGTGGTGCTGGCGCTGACCATCTGTGCGACGACGGCCACCGCCGACACCCCGCACACGCCCGACCCGGCTGCAATGTCGCCGTTGAACGTGGCAGCGGGGCACACGCGACCCCGCATTCAGCCGCCGCTCAGTGATGAGGGCCGCCTGACCGCATTGCAAGAGCGCAAGCGGCTGCGGTCGATGGAGCCGACAGCCAAAACCCCGGCCGCCGTTTCGTCTCCGGTGCCCGTTCTGGCCGATGGCGTGGCCGGGTACGCCTTGGCGACCGACATCACACGCACGCGCATCGCGTCCGAGCTGCGACAGCAGCTCATGGGCTCCAGTGCCACCGTCGGCGAACTGCCTGGCACGCCGCGGACTGAGCTGATGCAAGTCGGCGCCGGTTGGCGTGCGGTGGTGCGGCCATTCGCCACAGAGAACGAGGCCGACAAGGCCCGCCGCATGCTTGCCGAGCGCGGCATCCGCACGGAGCTGCTGAAGTTCTGAGCCCCGTCCACCCGGGAGGGCTGATATAGTGATGGGCTCAGCAGGCGCGTAGCTCAGCTGGTTAGAGCACCACCTTGACATGGTGGGGGTCGATGGTTCGAGTCCATTCGCGCCTACCATATTCGGTAGGGAAATCTGGCACTTGGCGGAAACGCCAGTGCTTTTTTTCTTGTGCGCCCAGCATGGGCGCACTCTTGGAGGTGCAAGTCCTCCCGTGAGTTGATCACAGCGAACGAAGCGAAGCGCAACTGCAAGAGGGCGACCGATTGTGGAGAGGAAGCGTGGAGCGAAGCTGCGTGCCGATGGACAAGAACCGGATAGAAGGCGGTGCCGAGCAGGGTGAGCGGGCAAGAAGCCGCAAAGCTCTCGTGATCAAGGCTCAGGCGGCGTAAATCCGGCGGTGGTGCAGCGAAGGAGTGCGTTCTTACCTGGGGAGATCTCGCCTTGTGCCTGAAAGGGCGACGTTGAAGGACGGAGCGAGAAGTCAGCAGAGGTCGTAGTAGCCGGGGCAAGCCGCACAGGCTGAAGCGCACGGCGAAGGGCCGAACGAGAAGGAGTGTTGGACGACATGTCGATGCCACAGGCACTGCGTCAGCGACGAAGCCGGTGGCCCGCGACATGAACCGAACGACACGGGCAACCCCCACGCGGCGTTGCTACACGCCGCGTTCACGAGAGAGAACCTGCAACGCGCGCTCAAGCGAGTGCGGGCCAACAAAGGTGCAGCGGGTGTCGATGGGCTGGACATAGACCAGACCGCAAAACATCTGATCACCGCGTGGCTTGTGATCCGCGAGCAATTGTTGTCAGGGACGTACCGGCCGAGCCCGGTGCGACGGGTATTGATCCCCAAACCGGACGGTGGCGAACGCGAGCTTGGCATTCCGACAGTGACGGATCGGCTGATCAGCCAAGCGTTGCTGCAGGTACTGCAACCGATTCTGGACGCCACTTTTAGCGAGCACAGCTACGGCTTCCGGCCGGGTCGGCGTGCGCAGGGTGCGGTGCTTGCCGCGCAGGCGTACGTGCAGTCCGGCCGGCGGGTTGTGGTGGACGTGGACTTGGAGAAGTTCTTCGACCGGGTCAACCACGACATCCTGATCGACCGATTGAGCAAACGCATCGACGACGCCGGAGTGATCCGGCTGATCCGGGCGTACCTCAACAGCGGGATCATGAGCGATGGCGTGGTGCAGGAGCGGTACCAGGGAACGCCGCAAGGTGGGCCCCTGTCGCCACTGCTGGCCAACGTTCTGCTCGATGAGGTGGACAAGGAACTGGAGCGGCGGGGTCATTGCTTCGTGCGCTACGCCGACGATGCGAACATCTACGTTCGCAGTCGCCGTGCGGGTGAGCGGGTGATGGCGCTGTTGCGAGGCCTGTACGGCAAGCTGAAACTGACGATCAACGAAGCCAAGAGCGCGGTGGCCAGCGTGTTCGGCCGCAAATTCCTGGGCTACAGCTTGTGGGTAGCGCGGGGAGGGGTGGTCAAACGCAAAGTGGCCAACAAGCCGCTGGCGACGTTCAAACAGCGGGTGCGTCAACTGACGCGCCGCAGTGGCGGGCGCAGCATGAGCCAAGTGGTGCATGGGCTGCGGCCTTACCTGCTGGGCTGGAAGGCGTACTTCGGGCTGGCGCAAACGCCTGGCGTCTGGCGCGAGCTGGACGAAGGGTTGCGCCACCGGCTACGCGCCATCCAGCTCAAGCAGTGGAGGCACGGCACCACCATCTATCGCGAGCTGCGAGCGTTGGGGGCAAGGCCCGAGGTGGCCAGACAAGTGGCGGCCAACAGCCGCCGCTGGTGGCGCAACAGCGGGATGCTGCTCAACAGCGTACTGACCATCGCTGGGTTCGACAGAATGGGATTGCCCCGACTCTCATGACCTCAACTTCTCGAACCGCCCGGTGCGGACCCGCATGCCGGGTGGTGTGGGAGGGGTCTGGTCAGCGATGATCGGCCCCTGTCCCGATTGGCGCAGGCCGACCTCAGGGCGCGATCTTCTCCAGGCAGTAGCCCAGGCCGCGCACGGTGGCGAT